>NZ_JAVRHO010000003.1:0-230942 GCF_031846515.1 Autumnicola lenta | reverse complement strand
ACGCATTGATTTATTCAAAAAGCATCCCGACAGACTCGATGGAACAAATCTTACCATTTTCCATTCTACTGCAAATAAAATAACTTCTGAAGCAAAATGAGAGGCCCTCAATATGCCAATTATCGGCATTAAGTAGAAACTGGGATGAAATTAAAGGTCAACATAGATATGGAGAGAGTTCCCGTGCAATTTTAACCCCTCCGGCCTACGGCCACCTCCCCTTGAAAAAAGGGGAGGAGCTCCTTAATTTTAGGTTTTTGACCCAATTCCAAAGTGAGAACTCCAAAACGCCAATTATCGACACTTCATAAAAAGAAGACGCATTTGATTTTATTAAAAAAACATCTCGACAAGCTCGATGGGACAAATCTTACCATTTTCTATTTCTCCTTCAGAACATAAATTACTTCTGAAGCAAAAATGAGAGGCCCTCAAAATGCCAATTATCGGCATTGAGTAGAAATTGGGATGAAATCAAAAGTTATCATCGATATTGATAGAGTTCCCGCTCAATTTTAACCACTCCGGCCTGCGGCCACCTCCCCTTGAAAAAATGGGAGCTCCTTAATTTCAAGTTTTTGACCCAATTCCAAAGTGTGACCTCGAAAATACCAATTATCGACATTAAATGAAAAGAAGACGCATTTGATTTTATTAAAAAAGCATCTCGACAAGCTCGATGGGACAAATCTTACCACTTTCCATTCTACTGCAAATAAAATAACTTCTAAAGCAAAATGGGAGGCCCTCAAAAACTTCAGTTATCGACATTGAGTAGAAATTGGGATGGAATCAAAAGTTATCATTGATATGGATAGAGTTCCCGTGCGATTTTAACCCCTCCGGCCTACGGCCACCTCCCCTTGAAAAAATGGGAGCTCCTTAATTTCAATTTTTTGACCCAATTCCAAAGTGTGACCTCGAAAATACCAATTATCGACATTAAATGAAAAGAAGACGCATTTGATTTTATTAAAAAAGCATCTCGACAAGCTCGATGGGACAAGCAGACCGTTTTAAAAGAAGACGCATCTGTTTTATTAAAATTAGCATCTCGACAAGCTCGATGGGACAAATTTGCCCTGACTCCTCACTTTTCACTTTTCACTACTCCCTCCACATACTTAGGAACATTTTTCAGGATCATAAGGCAAGGTAAAGGTAAATATTGAGCCCTGTCCCAGTTCACTTTCTACAGTTAAACTGCCGCCATGCCTTTCCAAAATTTCTTGTGCTAGGAATAATCCTATACCAAGTCCCGCATAGGTATCTTCATTTTTACCTTCCACGCGGTGAAATCGTTTAAAAATTTCCTTTTGATCTCTTTTGGAAATACCAATTCCTTTATCTGAAATACTTATGGCTGCTTTATGATCTTCAGATTCAAAAAGCCGTATTTCAATTTCCTTGCTATCAGGCGAATACTTTACTGCATTAGTAATCAGGTTAATCAATACCTGGCCAATCCTGTCTTTATCTGCCTTAATTTTGCAGTTGAACTCGTGCTGAATTTTAAATTGATGGTCAATTTCTGTACGTAGTATGTCCTGTACTGTTTCTTCAACAAACTTATTAATATCAAAAGTCTCCTTCCTTAGGTCCAGCTTATTTTCCTCTATTCTTGAAATGTCAAGCATTTCTGAGATGAGCCTGGTAAGCCTTACGATCTGTTCATCAATACGCCTTAAGGAAGGTTCAAGAGGCAACGACTCTATCTTCTGGCTTTCCTGTTGAAGCATACTAAGCAATAACTGGACATATCCTTTTATAGAGGTAACCGGTGTTTTAAGTTCGTGACTCACCAGCTGGAGAAAGCCTTCTTTTCGTCGTTCTTCTTCTTTAAACCTCTCAATCTCTGTGGTTGCTCCAATCCACTGCTTTATGTTCCCTTTTTCATCTTTAATACAAATTGCCCGGGTCAGGTGCCACCTGTATTCCCCTTGTCGATCCCGCAATCTCATTTCCATTTCCAGTTCTTCTCCTGTCTCTACACTTTTATTCCACTTTTCAATACTATTCCTGACATCGTCTGGATGCACAAGATTCGCCCATCCTTTTTCAACCAGTTCTTCACGGGTCCATCCCGAATAATTCTCCCAGCTCTTATTAAAATAGGTGACTTTTCCTGACGGATCTGCATTTGAAACCTTCTCTGGCATGAATTCAGTAAATTGACGGAATTGAGAGCTACTCTTTATTAAGGCATTTTCGGCCTCTTTGTGGATTTGGATATTGGTATTGGAGCCAAACCATTTCATAATCTCCCCATCTGTACTAAAGAGGGGCAGGGCCTTTACCAGGAACCAATTATAATTGCCATCTTTATATTTTAGGTTATATTCAACAGAAAAAGGTTCTCCTGTTCTTACGCACTTACGCCAATGTTCAGAAACTCTCTTCCGGTCGTTAGGGTGAACAAAATCTAGCCACCTTTCATCCTCCATGTCTGCATCGGTTGCCCCTGTAAACTCTTTCCATTTAGCATTAAAAAATTCCGGTTGTCCTGTTGCATCCGCTATCCAGATGAGCTGCGGCAGTGTTTCTACCAGGAGCTTAAATTTAATTTCGCTCTTCTCAAGGGATTTTTCCACCAGTTTTTTATCTGTAATATCCCCAAACACCAGCAGGATCAATTTTTCTCCACCTTCTTCTCTTACAATTTCCCGGGCATTAATCAACATAGTGCGCTCACCAATCACAGGAAATTCCTGGGTAATCTCGTAATTAGTAATAACAGATTTCTCGCTCAGGACCTTCCTCAGCAATTCTTCCATTTCTGACAGGCTCCATTCTTTCTTGCTCAGGTTTAAAACAGATTTGTTCTCAATTTCTGCCTCAGAGGTTCTAAAGGTTTTGTAAAACACATTATTAGCAGATTTAATCCTAAGATTACTGTCAAGTACAAGCCATGGCTCTCTAACTGTTTCAAGAATATCTACTGCAAAGTTGCGGGCGGTGGTGAGGTTTTTATTCATGCTCAGCAATTCCTGGTTGAGGCTGGTAAGCTCCTCGTTTGTGCTTTGCAGCTCCTCTTTGCTCGTTTCCAGCTCCTCATTCAGGGTTTGAAGTTCTTCGCTTCCGCTCTGCAGTTCTTCATTGGCACTTTGCAATTCTTCATTTGTGGCTTCCTGGTCTTCAGTAATACTACGCATATCTTCCCGGGCCTGTGCCAGTTCTTTTTCAAGCTGATGTATGAGCAGGTCCTTTTCATCTTCTTTTGGTTCTTCAGAAGAAATCTTTTCCACAACCTTTCTGTATCCTGAAACTTCAGGTTGTGCTAAGGGATCATGAAAGAGGACCAGATAATAAGGTTCTGCGAGGTTGGGCAAAGGAATAGCTTCAATAGA
The DNA here is from genome assembly GCF_031846515.1 of Autumnicola lenta. Classification (NCBI taxonomy): domain Bacteria; kingdom Pseudomonadati; phylum Bacteroidota; class Flavobacteriia; order Flavobacteriales; family Flavobacteriaceae; genus Autumnicola; species Autumnicola lenta. The sequence goes on along the minus strand of NZ_JAVRHO010000003.1, from coordinate 227,595 downwards.
AATGATGCGTTGACCATTTCCTTCAGGAACAGGGATATTTTCTCTTATAACAGATTCATTTTCTTTTTTGGCGTGGTGAATAATACTTCGCAGTTCAAAAGAGAGGCCTGGTTTAGCCATTCTCAATAGGTTTAGATTAGGCTTGCCTGACTGTGGTTCCAGATATGGTCCCGTACGACCGCGAAAGTGTACAATATCCATAGCCTCATCTATTACAACGCCCGCAGGAGTGTACCGGCTTAAAATAACTTCATCTGCAGTCCGCTGGAAATCTGTTTGGGCGTTTTCTGCTTTTCTATTTCTGCTGAATTCACGAAAATTTTCCTCCTTACGCTGGGAAGCTACCTGCATAAATTTTCCCGGCCGATCCTTTGGCTTAAATATCTTGTGATTTTTTTCTGAAGGTATAAAAAGATCGGGGGCATTGCCGGTAGTTTCAGATTTTCCCAACAAGAGATATCCGTTTCTCTTTAGTGCATAATGAAATGTAGTCAGTGCTTTCTTCTGAAGGTAAGGCTGTAAATAAATAAGGACATTACGGCAGGCAATAACATCCATTTTTCCAAAAGGTGGATCTTTAAGAAAATTATGGAGGGAGAAAATGCACATTTCACGCACCTCTTTTTTTATCTGGTAATTGCTGTCTACTTTGTTAAAAAACCGGCCCACCCTTTGTGGATTCAGGTTCTCCAATTCAGATTTTTTATAGATTCCGTTCCGGGCTTTGCCTATTGCGGGCTCGCTAATATCTGTACCAAAAATCTGTACCTTCGCACTACTTTCGTTCTCCTCCATAAACTCATGCAGGCATATTGCGACACTGTATACTTCCTGTCCTGTACTACAGCCTGCCACCCAAATTCGCACAGCCTCTTCTCTACTTTTATTTTTCAGAATTTCTGGAAATATAGTGCTGGACAACCTGTTAAAGATCTCCTCATCCCTGAAAAACTCAGTTACCGGGATCAAAAGATCCTGTTGAAGTATATCCTGTTCATGTTTATGCTCCCGTAAAAATTTCAGGTAATCTGCAGGTTCCTTTTTGCCGCTTAGTGCCATTCTGCGCAAAATCCTTCGGCGTATGGTGGTTTGTTTGTAATACGTAAAATCGATTCCCTTTCTTATACGCAATAAGGCGAGTATCTGCTTATAAACATCTACATCTTCGTTCTCCAGCTCTTTTTCATTACCGTTAATTCCATAGAAGTTTTCAACAACCTCCAGGATCTTAGCCGGCATCTCCCGCGGAGAAAGAATAAAATCAACTACACCTTCCTCAATTGCGCAACGGGGCATAGAGGGATATTCGGCGGTGTCTTCACTTTGTGCAAAAGTGATCCCCCCATTATCTTTTATGGCCTTAAACCCGGCTGTCCCGTCAGCTCCGTTTCCTGTAAGAATTACGCCAATTGAATGTTCCTGATGTACTTCTGCCAGGGATTTAAAAAAAAGATCAATGGGCAAATTTTTTACAGCGCCAGCTTTCTGAGGTCTGGGGCTGAGTTCCAGTTTCCCGTCATTAGACATCAGCATTTTATTGGTGGGAATGATATAAATATGATCTGATTTTACCGTGAGATCATTGGAAATCTCAAGGATGGGCAGCTCAGAACATTTCTGGAGTAATTCCGGCAGCAGACTTTCATGATTCGGGTCCAGATGTTGCACCAGCACATAAGCCATTCCCGAATCCTTCGGGATCGCCTGGATAAATTCCTTAAATGCAGCCAAGCCCCCGGCAGATGCACCTACGCCAACCACAGGAAAATTGTTTTCAGACCTTTTTAAGCTTTCAATACTTGATTTTTTATTTTCCTGAGACATGTAGTAGTCAATGTTTTATAACAATTGAAATAGAACCATTTAAGTATTTCTAAAATAACCTTATATAAAGAAATACCATGCGGTAATGAATTTTATTTTTTTGTTTTTTTTATCTTTTAAGAACTCTATTGATTGCCTTCTGGACATGGACTGTTGAAGCAATGTAAAAGGGCCTATATAAAAAGGGAATTTTTGTCCTGATGTTATTGGAAGGATACATCTTTTAGTGCCATGATCAACTTACGCCCGGGAAGCTACAGTTAGTTTGCCGCAGATATTTCTACTCCGGCCCATGAGGTTCCCTTCCGGATTCCATCTCAATCTGCATTTTTACTTTTACATCCTTTTCGTATCGCTTTCCTTTAATTTCGTCATGTCTATGAAATTCCGGGGCGGGAATTTCTAATTCTACCCGGTATTTTCCTGCTTCCGGAATTTTGAAAAAGGCTCCGTAGTGAAAAAGGAATGGATGCCATAAAAAGGGAAAATCCTTTTCCACTACAAACTTACCTCCCTCGTCGTAAACTTTTCCCTTAATCTTCAGCTCGGGAATAAAACATTTATCCTTATTATCTCTCACTACGATTTCCAGGTGAGTATTGAAGCCCTCCTCCGGTACATTCCACTTTAGTTCTCCATTTTGGAGGCGGTAAGTTCCCTCGGCCTCTTCAGAGGCAAGACTGATAATATAGTCTCCAACTTCCTTTTCTGCGTGGTTATCCATTCCTTTCATATAATCAAGGGCTTCAGAAAAAAGCTTTTCCCTGTTGTTCGGCCAATTTTATCTTTTTTTCATTGTCTTCAATTTTCATCTTTGTATTCTTTTGGTTGAAAATTCGCTTTATAATAAGATAACAAACATTTGTCCTGCCTGCTACAAAAGCTCTGTTAAATCTACTTTTCAACTAATAAAAATATATACCAGAACGCGCATTCAGCTGACTGGTTTATTTGCTCGAGCTGAATGGAATTAAAGTTCGCCTGAATAGGATAAAAGGCTACTGAAAAAGTATAGATAAGATTTCTTTAAAAGGGTTTTTGATGAGCAAACTAAAGACGAAAAGGTTCTCTTCGGAATATGATATTATGGATTCGCTTAAGCCGGAGACAAAATCAGCACTGAGGCCACTGCAGACAAAAGAAATATGTAGGAATAGAAATAATAAAGAAAAAGCCGTCCAGAATAAAATTAGACGGCTTTCTTAACTTTGCATATAAAGACACTTAATATGTCTCATAATAGGCATTATAGGTATCGTACTCATTCTCATCCCAGAATTCATCATTATCCTCATCCCAGAGACCAAAAAGACCATCATCCCACTCATCGTTATCTACGAGTTCATCGTCATTTAGATCATAGTCGTTGAACCACTCGGAATCACCCCATCCTTCGTACCACTCATCATTATCGAGAAATCCATCGTTGTCGAGATCATATTCTCCAAAATCCTCCATGGCACCGTAGTCACCATATATGCTGGTATAGCCTTCGTTCCACTCATTCTCATCAATAAGATTATCGTCATCAGCATCTATCCAACCATAATAAGTACTATAAAATTCATTATCATCCAGATAGTTGTCATTGTCCACATCCCATGTGTCCCAGTCTTCATCATATGCTTCTCCAAATTCATCTGAGTCCCAAAGTCCATCGTCGTCCAGATCGTAATCTCCGAAGCCGTTCATAGCAACTTCTTCATCAAAAACTTCTTCTTCGGTGGCATAATCTTCTTCCAATACCTCATCATTCGTTCCTTCTGCGTTGTCACGACAAGACATAAATGAAGAGCATACCGTGAATAAAAAGATAAATAGTAAGTGTAATTTTTTCATAATGTAATTTTTTTGGTTTCAACAAATTTAAAAAATAGATACGTAACATTCTTAATTCTAAATATTTAACTCTAAAAGCTTAACGATTTTACATTACTTTAACAACATTCAGGAAGGAGGTACAGTACTCCATCACTTCTTTGCTGCATCTCAGAATTCACAGCAGGAATCCATGTTTTTGCAAAAGTAGCGATAGACATTATTGAATTTTATTCCTGGAGTTGTCCCTCAGACAAAGCCATTGTTGTCGAAAGATCTTTGACGTATGTCTGGTAAATTTCCATGCTCTGCTGATCTTCTTTTATACAAGAACACAACATAACGGGAAGATCAAGACAATCAAAAGTAATAGGCACATAGCCCCTGCCTACAAAAATTTCTGCTTCGATTCTACTTTTGTCATAAAATATCTCCACATTCCTGGCTTCAAAATAATGTGCGACAATAGCTTTATGAAAATTTATATTTTCTGTACTTCTATCTGTACATCTCTGGCAAGTTGATCGTATATAATGTTTTACTTTTTCAACTTTTTGATCTTTAAATATCCCGCTTTTCATCCCCTATCCTTTACTTAAAGATATTTCTTTTGGAGTTTACAGCAGGACTATCGGCAGCTGATTAGCAAATGTTTAACCTTGATTATAACTTTTTCACAAATTCTTCTGTTTGTTGTTTTTGAGATCTCAGATATTAAATTTTCGGTTGGTCAGTAGCCCTTTTTAGTGAACGCATTAATTATAGTATTTTAGGTAGAAGTAAAACATTACGGTTAACCTAAACAGAAATAATTCTTATTTGTAGCTCCCTGATCTTGACCTTAAAAAATTAAGTTATAATTTCCTTTCTATTTTATACCTTTTTCTCCGCCGCTCGTTTTTCTTCTATTCATCCTATCTTAACGAAACGAAAAACCTGGTGCTAGAAATACATCTCTCACCAAAATAACAACGGAAACGGCATCCTTCACCAACATTCCATTTTACAATTTAGAATTTAAACCTCGTTAATTTTCCAGCAACGGATTGATCCATGCCAAGGAGAGCTAAACAGGTAAATTGAGATGGATATTTAATCCTCTTCGCTACTCTTAAATCTCACCGACAGCTATAGGCTTCCGCTACATTTTAGAAGCATGTTATCTGCATACTACATACCTGCTCAAACAAAAATAAAGCCCTGCTAACCGATAAATTAACAGGGTTTCATTCGTTTTTAATGCTAGCAGTAGCCTCGACAGGAAATTAAACCTTTTATTCCCTTTCCTATATCCTACTGGAGAAGTAAGCTTAGATTTTGACGAAATATGAACTGCTTCAAATCAGACAATTATTCCCAATAAGTCATGATGTAAGACTTTCTATTAGGTCTATTATTTCCACGGCCAATAAAACACATTTTATTATGACGCTCTGCAATCTGTAAAAGAGTTAGAGCATCATTAAAATCGTCTGCCATTTCCATCCAGTGATTACCTTCTTTTAATCGCCAGCCTTTATTATCTATATCCTCGGCAACTATTTTTCTCGGATCATATGAAATTGCATCAACCCTGGTAAGAGGTTCATGTGGGAGTCCGCTATTACCAGCCCAATATTCAATAATATAATCAGACCTATTACTTCTATTGTTATCCCGGCCAATAAATCCGTGCCTTGTATGTCTTCTTGCAACGCGAAGTGCATTACGGGCATCTTCTTTCGTATCAAGCATTTTCATTCTACTAACTCCATCGGTTAGCAACCATCCTTTAGCTCCTTCATTTCTAATACGAAGATTTCTTGGATTGTAGTTGATCTCATCCCGGGTTATTACATTGTGAACATCCTGTATAAGATACATTCGTTCATCAATCCCAACCTCGCCATAGCCAATGCGAAAACAACCGTTTTCCTGATTATTAACAGAACCCCAGCTATTCTTGCATATCCAGCAATTATCATTATCATCATAACCTACTACGGCAACTGCATGACCTCCCGCATAAGGAGTGCCGGTGTATGTATAAACTCCATTTGCTCCTCCTCTCCAGAAGGCAAAAAAGTCATCATAGACATCAAACCTTGTGACCAATGGCCCTTCTTCCACCAGCCATTTTTTCATTAATGAAGTATTTGTTGTAGAATCATATCCTGCAGCTTTAAAGGTCTCGTAAGTTCCCTGAGAAAGCTCAACATTTTGGTTAGTGGCCCTATAAGGATAAACCAGCTCTGAACAAACACCCTCCTCAACAATAGAATCGAGGCCTTTATTAACCCACCATCCTACGCGTGGATCGCCGCTGTTACATTGCCTTTCATTACTAAAGAATAACGCTCCTTCAGAAAGGTCCATGTTAAGATTGGGATTATTTTTTAAAAGTCGATAATGAGATTCAAATGCAGCCAGTACCGCAAAAGCCACACATGATCCACAACCACCTTGATTTTTAACCGGAGAGACCCAGTTTTGATTATTTACATCACGCCAGTCCCAGGCGCTTGGCTGCCGCGATAGCGTGGAACGGAGCTGACGGAGAGTATTTGGTTGCCATTTTAAAAACTTTTGCGTTGATCCCCCCCTGAATCTTGGAAGTCTGGTTTTTAGCATTCCCGGTATTTCTGTTTTTGCACCTAACGAATACTTTTGTGATAACTCCTTTAGACTAATATCGTCTAAAACTTCGTCCGGAATTGTCCACTTTGCATTTTTGATCTTCAGTTGTCTTCTCAGTTCTTTAATTTTCATGGCCAAGGAATTTTAGAAATAATTATTAAGTTTGATTGCGTTATACTTCTAAAGATCAGGAGCTAATCGAATTTTTACAAGAGCAATTGAGTGAACGATCATTCTGGTTGAGTAAAAGAACCAATTCTTGCTTTGAGAACTGTTAAGCAGGAAGTAAATTCCATTAAAAAAACGTCCTGGATATCTCAACGTACACATAAAGAGAAGTTTATAAAAAAATAAAAAAGATAGGCCTCTGAACAAATGATATCCATCTTGATCCTAAAGATAATTTGAAGTTTATCTTCTTAGGGAAAATCATGAGATCACCAGATGCTAATAATATGAGCTATTGGGATATCCACAAAGTCAAATTGTTGACGATTTTTGAATTCTTTCATTAACATCAGAAGATATCAGCTAAAGCCGAAAAACAAAAAAGACCCTGAAAATGTTAGAATTAACAGGGTCGTATTTACTTTGAATATTAAAAGTAGCCTCGCCAAGAATCGAACTTTCTCTCCGGAGGCCCTATTTTAAAAGGCTTTACCCAATTAACGTTTATGATGTTGACGATCTGTGAACTCTAATTGGTGAATTTTCACTTCGCATATCAAAGATAGTCAATTGCTGTTAAATGACATGCGGACAATCACGCTCGCCAGCTCGCAGGGTTTTTATACGGGACATTGGCCATAATTATTACAGACAGGCGTGTAAATAATTTGCTGTATCTTTTAAACCAAGATTCCTCAATCGATCAAGAATCTGAAATTCATCTAAGTCAGGATTAGTCCTATTCATAACAAGTTTTTTGAAAGCTTCAACTGCTTTTTCAGGATTTAAATCAATTATATCAGTTAAAAAATCATCACTAGATTTAGCACTTAGACCAAAGGATGCTAAATAATCTTTCGGAAAATCCTTCAAGTTTTCAGTTACAATTATATTAGCGTTAGTTTTTATAGCTGCTGCTAATACATGTCGATCCTTTTCATCGGGTAAATCTAAACTTTCTATTAGTTGCTCATAATTATTGACCATCGCGTCCGGGAATGCTCTGTTGGCGAAATTGATTCTTTTAACCCTTTCTTCTTCTGGAATACCTTTTCTGTCCATGACATTATCCCATTCATCAAAAATATGCTGACTCCATTTAGGAGTAAACAATTCGTAATAAGCAAACCAAAACATTAAATCCCTAACTAATAGTGGATAAATTACATTGGTGTCCAAAACACAAATAAAGCGAACACTATGAATCATATAATCCGGATTCTTCGTCTGACTTCATCATTTGAATAATTAAATCTTCCTGCTCTTTCTTCATTTGATTCTTATAACGAGAAACATCTTCAAATTTAACCCTTCGATGTTTACCGATTTTTGTAAATGGAATTTTTCCCTCCTCTACTAGTTTTACAAAATGAGGTCTGGAACAACTCAAAAATTCTGCTGCTGCCTGAGTTGTCATTTCAGCAGCAACGGGCACTATAGAAATTGGTTTTCCATCACCCATTGCTTTTAAAATTTTAGCCAACAACTTTAAAGCCTTAAGAGGAATTCTTATTTTATCTTTAGTCTCTTCTATTTCAATTTCAGGAGATTTATCTTTGATTTCTTTTAATACGGCCTCTAGCGCATTATAAGATTCAAATGCTGTAGTTTGCTCTTCCTTAGAAGGCCTCTTTATATTCTTTAATTCTTCCATTGTTCTAATTGATTGATTTGATACAAATTTAAACGAAATAAACGAAACAATCGAAATAAAAGAAAACATTTCACAAATAACTGTGGCCCAATACTATATCTCATGAAATGCTAAAACCTGTCTAAATTGGATCATTCTAAAAGTTTTGATGAACGGCACAAAGCTGTACATCGACTTCAGTTTCAATCCTGGTTTTTGTTGGATCCGCCTGGAAAATACGGTTATCATTAGGCGGGTCAAGCTTGGCGAGTTTTAATCCTTGTTTATATTTGGATTAGGCTGGAAGATCACTTCATCACGATTTGAAATCTGAGTTTCAATTCTAGTTTCTCAATGGATCAATTTGGAAGTATAAGCAGCTACCGGTCTATTGCCCTGCTTATATAGTTTCAATCTTAGTTTCTAAATAGATTAATCTGGAAGTCAAATCGACGAGCTCTACATCCACAGGGTAGGTAAGTTTCAATCCTAGTTTATTGTTGGATCAGTCTGGAAGCGTATTTTGATCACTGGATGAAGGAAGAAAAATCAGCGTTTCAATCCTAGTTTCTCAATGGATCAGTCTGGAAGTGCATATCTGTTTACCTGCCGAAGATAGCGACCTGGGTTTCAATCCTAGTTTCTAATTGGATCAGTCTGGAAGCACCTATGCCTATATTACATTCGTCTGCCATTTCTCGTTTCAATCCTAGTTTCTAATTGGATCAGTCTGGAAGAGGAATAGAACGCTATTTCTTGCTTTGGAAAAGTCAACGTTTCAATCCTAGTTTCTAATTGGATCAGTCTGGAAGATGATGGCCTCATTCAGCGGATCTGGGATTCAAAAGGGTTTCAATCCTAGTTTCTAATTGGATCAGTCTGGAAGAACCTAAAGCCGAAGTACAAACCAATCCCGTAGAGTGTTTCAATCCTAGTTTCTAATTGGATCAGTCTGGAAGAATAACTCCGCAGCCAAAAAGCAAGGTGCCGGGTCTGGTTTCAATCCTAGTTTCTAATTGGATCAGTCTGGAAGCTTTGATATTGTTGAGTAATGAGATACGCAGGAAAGTTTCAATCCTAGTTTCTAATTGGATCAGTCTGGAAGAAATACCCTTGATTCTATTATTTCGTCGTGGCATTTGTTTCAATCCTAGTTTCTAATTGGATCAGTCTGGAAGTGGATCAATTCCAATAAGTACAGTTGACAAATTGAGTTTCAATCCTAGTTTCTAATTGGATCAGTCTGGAAGTGCCGAGATTGTGGATGAATATAAAGGAATCGTGGAAGTTTCAATCCTAGTTTCTAATTGGATCAGTCTGGAAGAAAACACCCCCTGAGATATGGCAAGACCACAAACAAAGTTTCAATCCTAGTTTCTAATTGGATCAGTCTGGAAGCCTACAGTGATAAGGCATATGTGCTTATAGGCTATGTGTTTCAATCCTAGTTTCTAAATGGATCTGTCTGGAAGTTACATAAGACTTCACGGTTATAACGCCCTTGCAAAGTTTCAATCCTAGTTTCTAAATGGATCTGTCTGGAAGTTTACGCTTTGTATTTGTGGCATGGCTAGTGGATATGTTTCAATCCTAGTTTCTAAATGGATCTGTCTGGAAGTGGAGGATATTTTAATTCGGCTGTTATCATCTTTATGTTTCAATCCTAGTTTCTAAATGGATCTGTCTGGAAGAAAAGAATTTAACTCGTAATGAAGCGCAAAGAATGGGTTTCAATCCTAGTTTCTAAATGGATCTGTCTGGAAGCTTACTCCCTGAAAAGTATGGTATAACTAACGGATTGTTTCAATCCTAGTTTCTAAATGGATCTGTCTGGAAGACAGCATCTTCAGGACTGCGGAATTCCAGCAATGCCGGTTTCAATCCTAGTTTCTAAATGGATCTGTCTGGAAGTGTTTTTTATATGATGTTATGCAGTCGGTCACAACGTTTCAATCCTAGTTTCTAAATGGATCTGTCTGGAAGTATCCAGGCTGCACTTACTGGACGAATCGAAGAACGTTTCAATCCTAATTTCTAAATGGATCTGTCTGGAAGATTCAGAATGGTTACGATAAAGATTGATGAGCGCACGTTTCAATCCTAGTTTCTAAATGGATCTGTCTGGAAGTTACGAGGAGGGTACGGATTCTTTGGAGTTACTGGAGTTTCAATCCTAGTTTCTAAATGGATCTGTCTGGAAGTAAACTCAGAAGGCTGGACGAACGGGTGGGAATCTGCGTTTCAATCCTAGTTTCTAAATGGATCTGTCTGGAAGCAAGATGATTCCAAAATACAAATTATCTGAACCTATGTTTCAATCCTAGTTTCTAAATGGATCTGTCTGGAAGTTCTACTTCAAAAATGAAGCCTGCAACGGTAAACGTGTTTCAATCCTAGTTTCTAAATGGATCTGTCTGGAAGGGAATTCAAAATACTCTGAGAAGATCCATTACTGAGTTTCAATCCTAGTTTCTAAATGGATCTGTCTGGAAGTTCCTAAGTTTATGCGGCACATAGTAAGTGTCAGTAAGTTTCAATCCTAGTTTCTAAATGGATCTGTCTGGAAGTTATCCCACGCGTGGGCAGGGAACGTTACCAGGAACGTTTCAATCCTAGTTTCTAAATGGATCTGTCTGGAAGAGTAAGCCGCGTTCTTTTTGGTTTGGAATGGACCTGAGTTTCAATCCTAGTTTCTAAATGGATCTGTCTGGAAGCTGTAGGATCTTATGTTGCAGCAAACATCAACGCAGTGTTTCAATCCTAGTTTCTAAATGGATCTGTCTGGAAGCGTAGACGATAAGATGTATCCATCTGCTGACGGCAAGTTTCAATCCTAGTTTCTAAATGGATCTGTCTGGAAGAACATTTAAATAATGTTGTGGTATTTCAGAATCAGTGTTTCAATCCTAGTTTCTAATTGGATCAGTCTGGAAGCCAAACTTTGCGCATACGTGCTTTTGGAGTTCAGTTGTTTCAATCCTAGTTTCTAATTGGATCAGTCTGGAAGTTGCGATATCTGGAATGCCACTGGCATACGTTTCAAGTTTCAATCCTAGTTTCTAATTGGATCAGTCTGGAAGAGTGATCTGTGGTCGTTCCTTCTTCTTCTACGATATGTTTCAATCCTAGTTTCTCAATGGATCAGTCTGGAAGAAAATAACAACTCAGGGAAAATTACAACACTAGGAGTTTCAATCCTAGTTTCTAATTGAATCAGTCTGAAAGCTTTGCGTTGGGACAACGAGGAATTGCCAAATCGGTGTTTCAATCCTAGTTTCTAATTGGATCAGTCTGGAAGTTGAAGAAAACAACCTGTGGAGAATGTGCCACCAGGGTTTCAATCCTAGTTTCTAATTGGATCAGTCTGGAAGTCAACTTCCTGACTTATTCCATCCAGGGAAAAAAACACACGTTTCAATCCTAGTTTCTAAATGGATCTGTCTGGAAGGAGATTTTGTGGTACTTAAGAAATCCGGGGCAACCCGTTTCAATCCTAGTTTCTTGATGGATTATTCTGGAAGGGAAGCCAAAGGCTGATTTTATGGCCGCCTGGATGAACCAGTTTCAATCCTAGTTTCTTGATGGATTATTCTGGAAGCTGCTTCTTGCAGGGCTACACTCTCCAGGCTGGAAAGTTTCAATCCTAGTTTCTTGATGGATTATTCTGGAAGATAATTCTTTAGGTCCTTTTCTACATAGAAAGAACGGTTTCAATCCTAGTTTCTTGATGGATTATTCTGGAAGCTCGTTATTTCGAATCTATCTATGCCCACTTTGGAGGTTTCAATCCTAGTTTCTCAATGGATAAGTCTGGAAGACCGGGATCTACGGTGGGTTTACCGTTTTTCCGTGGAAGTTTCAATCCTAGTTTCTCAATGGATAAGTCTGGAAAAGTGCCCCAAACTCTCGCCTTGTTCGAACTCGTTTTGTTTCAATCCTAGTTTCTCAATGGATAAGTCTGGAAGAAAAAGCCTATCCCTTCAGATGTAGCACCAAAATTGGTTTCAATCCTAGTTTCTCAATGGATAAGTCTGGAAGGCTCAGTTCCATAATTTCGTAAGTCCAAAACCTAAGTTTCAATCCTAGTTTCTCAATGGATAAGTCTGGAAGGGATGACCAGGAAGAGGGATTAATGGGCTATTACAAGTTTCAATCCTAGTTTCTCAATGGATAAGTCTGGAAGCGTAGAGCAGATGACTGGAATAAGAGACCTGGGAACGTTTCAATCCTAGTTTCTAATTGGATCAGTCTGGAAGAGGGGGAGCAATGTATGCACCTGGCAGAACCAGTAAGTTTCAATCCTAGTTTCTAATTGGATCAGTCTGGAAGTTGATTAAGGTTAATGGCTGTAGGGGGCCGGATTGATGTTTCAATCCTAGTTTCTAATTGGATCAGTCTGGAAGGAACTCCAAAACCTACAAGTGGCATGAAATACAAACGTTTCAATCCTAGTTTCTAATTGGATCAGTCTGGAAGAGACCTACAATGATAGTGATGAGAAGACCTTACTATGTTTCAATCCTAGTTTCTAATTGGATCAGTCTGGAAGAATATCAAAGATAGTAAATAATGGAAGATCTACTAGGTTTCAATCCTAGTTTCTCAATGGATAAGTCTGGAAGCCAGTTTAAATTGTCGTTAATTAAGTTCATATCAATGTTTCAATCCTAGTTTCTCAATGGATAAGTCTGGAAGGTAAACTGTTCTTCCATTCTGCTATATCTTGAGTTTGTTTCAATCCTAGTTTCTCAATGGATAAGTCTGGAAGTTCAAATCTTCAGGCTCCAGGTCCAGCATATCTTCAGTTTCAATCCTAGTTTCTCAATGGATAAGTCTGGAAGAATAAGCCCTGTTTTCTGCATATAACTGCATCTCGGGTTTCAATCCTAGTTTCTCAATGGATAAGTCTGGAAGTCACCTTTAGAGCCTATATATTCAGAACCTTTATGAGTTTCAATCCTAGTTTCTCAATGGATAAGTCTGGAAGGAGCTGCTGATGAAATGCAGTTTATCTTCAAAGCAAGTTTCAATCCTAGTTTCTCAATGGATAAGTCTGGAAGCTTTACAATGTTGTCATACCCAAACTTCATATCCACGTTTCAATCCTAGTTTCTCAATGGATAAGTCTGGAAGCAAGGTTAGCGAAGGTTTGAGAAGCTATATCTCGTTGTTTCAATCCTAGTTTCTCAATGGATAAGTCTGGAAGTAGAAGATAGATTATTAAAAATTGCCTTCCAACCAAGTTTCAATCCTAGTTTCTCAATGGATAAGTCTGGAAGGAAATAAGCTATTAATGATCCCAATGCCACGACTACGTTTCAATCCTAGTTTCTCAATGGATAAGTCTGGAAGACCTCTCAAAACCTTATATATCCTTTCGGGACGTTGTTTCAATCCTAGTTTCTCAATGGATAAGTCTGGAAGTGGCGGCCATGAAAATTAGCGCGCCATTCTCATAAGGTTTCAATCCTAGTTTCTAATTGGATCAGTCTGGAAGAATTATTCAATATAATAGCTGTACAGGCTATGAGGGTTTCAATCCTAGTTTCTAATTGGATCAGTCTGGAAGATGATTATATCAATCTATTACAGGATCACAAAATAAGTTTCAATCCTAGTTTCTAATTGGATCAGTCTGGAAGGCAGTGTCCTGGCGAAATAGAGATAACCCATAAGCGGTTTCAATCCTAGTTTCTAATTGGATCAGTCTGGAAGAGGGCATTACCTGGACGGCTTCAAACCGATAGAGTAGTTTCAATCCTAGTTTCTAATTGGATCAGTCTGGAAGTTGGTAGTAGGAGCCTGAGCAGCTTTTTCAACTGCGGTTTCAATCCTAGTTTCTAATTGGATCAGTCTGGAAGAGAAAAAGTTTCAAATGCTTTTAACGAAGGAATAATGTTTCAATCCTAGTTTCTAATTGGATCAGTCTGGAAGCAAAAATACGGACAGTTGTTTTCTAATTGGGAGATGTTTCAATCCTAGTTTCTAATTGGATCAGTCTGGAAGATTACCTCCTGCTGTCGTAAAAAGACGGGATTCTTGGTTTCAATCCTAGTTTCTAATTGGATCAGTCTGGAAGTCCAAATTCTTTTTGTGTTAGATCAGACAACTTGCGGTTTCAATCCTAGTTTCTAATTGGATCAGTCTGGAAGTTCGCTCCCGTCCTGGTACCCAATCTTGAAATTATCGTTTCAATCCTAGTTTCTAATTGGATCAGTCTGGAAGTCAAACATTTGTCAATAGCCTTTTCAGTATCGACGTGTTTCAATCCTAGTTTCTAATTGGATCAGTCTGGAAGCGGCCTTTTTTCTCCCTGGCATCCATCCAGGAGAAGGTTTCAATCCTAGTTTCTAATTGGATCAGTCTGGAAGTGCGGCTCTGAATACTGTTTTTTATCCAATACGATCTGTTTCAATCCTAGTTTCTAATTGGATCAGTCTGGAAGTATATAACGCGCGATCTATTCTTTCTCTCAAGGGGAAGTTTCAATCCTAGTTTCTAATTGGATCAGTCTGGAAGTTAACGGCTTTGAAGAATGAAATAGGAAAAGAGCCGAGTTTCAATCCTAGTTTCTAATTGGATCAGTCTGGAAGCCTCAAGGTCGTTGAGAGTATTGATCCGTCTTTTTCGTTTCAATCCTAGTTTCTAATTGGATCAGTCTGGAAGGGAAATGGAAACCACATGGGTAGGCCAGATCTACAAGTTTCAATCCTAGTTTCTAATTGGATCAGTCTGGAAGAGAGATCTAGAGCCTAGACTTTTTCGTTGTGTGTTGTGTTTCAATCCTAGTTTCTAATTGGATCAGTCTGGAAGTGTTATCCAGGGAATCCATGGGAAATTTCAAACCTTGGTTTCAATCCTAGTTTCTAATTGGATCAGTCTGGAAGAAGAAACCTACTCCTTCAGAAGTTTGACCAAAATTGGTTTCAATCCTAGTTTCTAATTGGATCAGTCTGGAAGTGGGATATTCGCTTACAGGTTCCTGAGCCTGAAAAGGTTTCAATCCTAGTTTCTAATTGGATCAGTCTGGAAGTCCACTTTTGCGAAATACCATCGATGTTGAAGTCTGGTTTCAATCCTAGTTTCTAATTGGATCAGTCTGGAAGGTAACCAATCCTTCAGTAATGGCATTAATAAACTGAGTTTCAATCCTAGTTTCTAATTGGATCAGTCTGGAAGCAAGCGCCGGGAAGATCGCCTTGCAAATACAGCTCTGTTTCAATCCTAGTTTCTAATTGGATCAGTCTGGAAGATTTTCAGTTACTACGGTGATGATGCCGCCAGTAGCGTTTCAATCCTAGTTTCTAATTGGATCAGTCTGGAAGCTGAAACTGAAGGTGGCGTGTTACCAGAGGAGAATGGTTTCAATCCTAGTTTCTAATTGGATCAGTCTGGAAGCTACACTCGGTGTGTAAGTAAAACTACCATCAGAGTGTTTCAATCCTAGTTTCTAATTGGATCAGTCTGGAAGAATTCATTATCTCCAACTACAGGAGGCTCATTTTCGGTTTCAATCCTAGTTTCTAATTGGATCAGTCTGGAAGGAAGAAGGTTACAATGCAAAGAAAAGTAAGCTAGGGTTTCAATCCTAGTTTCTAATTGGATCAGTCTGGAAGGGTTTTGGTTTTTGTGATTATAAACCCTCTCGATATGTTTCAATCCTAGTTTCTAATTGGATCAGTCTGGAAGTAACTATATTATTTTCATCACAACCACAATCACATAGTTTCAATCCTAGTTTCTAATTGGATCAGTCTGGAAGGTTATCTCGAAGAAAGAAACGAACTGAATACAAAGTGTTTCAATCCTAGTTTCTAATTGGATCAGTCTGGAAGTGAACCGGTACCTGAAGGGGCATATGATAAGCCAAAGTTTCAATCCTAGTTTCTAATTGGATCAGTCTGGAAGCTTTCGGGCTGGTAGGCCTTATCGTTATTGAGAATTAGTTTCAATCCTAGTTTCTAATTGGATCAGTCTGGAAGCAAATGGCGCATCAAAGGTCATTTCACCGGTATAGTGTTTCAATCCTAGTTTCTAATTGGATCAGTCTGGAAGTTAAAAGGAACCTGGTCAGTTCTCATATACTGCTCAGTTTCAATCCTAGTTTCTAATTGGATCAGTCTGGAAGTGGGAATCTGAAAGTGTTATTCGGTTGGAACCATTCGTTTCAATCCTAGTTTCTAATTGGATCAGTCTGGAAGCCGAATTATCATCACCTACGCCAAAAATCGTATCTCGTTTCAATCCTAGTTTCTAATTGGATCAGTCTGGAAGAAATAGTGCATATTTTCAACAAAAAGTGAGGTTTTTGGTTTCAATCCTAGTTTCTAATTGGATCAGTCTGGAAGGATGGTGGGTTAGTCTTTTTTCATTTTGGTATAAAAGTTTCAATCCTAGTTTCTAATTGGATCAGTCTGGAAGTCGATTCCTTCCAAAAATTTAATATTTAAAGTGCGTTGCACTTGATTTGCAATTCCTAATTCTATATTTTTCAATATGTCAAAGAACTGAATTTGAAGCTTTTTTGAGACTTCTCCGTATTGGTAATTCTTTATTATTGCTAACATCAGCACTAATTTTGAAGTTAAGAAAAATAAATTGCTATCCGGACTTGCTATTTTATACAAATGTTCCGGTAGGTACAATTTAAGCATCTTTTCTTAACCTTTGTGGCTTTGGGAAATTTATTTTCCTGGATTACTTCAAGCATTTCATCCATGCTTTTTTTGATTTCAGCCTTGGCATTTTCTTTAATTTCTACTTCAACCAATTTGTTTTTACTGCGGGTATACACCAAAAAGCCCTTTTCTACTTTTCCGCCAAAAACGGCTTCTATTAAAATGGCATAGCAATAAAGTTGCTGCCGATAGGTATCATAGATTTTATCTTTCCACTGCGCAAACTTGTAATCCAGGGGAGCATAGGTGCCGTCATTCAATTGCAATACTTCATCTACCTTTCCTCTTAACCCTTCAATTCCTAAATATTGATCTGTCCATTTTTCAGTAACTCCAATCTTTTTTCTCAGGTATTCCTTGTTACGTTCCAATTTTTCGTTGTGGACTTCGCGGCCCCTGTTTACTTTGTAGAATTTTTCTTCATACTGCGGAATCCGAAGAACATATTCAAAGTAAGTGTATCGCGGACAGTAGAGGTACTCTATAATTTGAGACGGATAAAAACTCTGCATTAGAAAAAGAGGGCTTTTACTTCATCGGTTACCATTTTCTCATCAAATGCCTGCCCCAACATACTGCAGTCTTTCAGCTGCTCCTTATTCATCCTGAAAAGATAGACCTTGTCTGTATCTTCATTTATAACTTTTTCAATTTGCAGCTCCAGGCTATCTTTTTCGTTTGCACTGAGAGTACCAAGGAAACAAGAATACTGGACCCTGTACAATCCGGCTTTTTTGCAAGCCTTGGAAACAAAATTCCGCGCACTGTTATTCTTTATGTCATATAAAACCCAGGTGATCATCCTTACCTTATTAACTGGTTTGCAAAATTGTGAGCTTCGAGCTGCACCGCATTCAAACGGGTTTGTAACCGTCCTTTATATCGGATTTTTTCACTGTCCAAAAATTCGAGATATGGGGAAACAAAAAAGGCTTTTCCTTCCGTATTGAGAGAAACACCCGCGGTTGAACTGTCAAAGAAGGTTTTATTGATCTTTTTCCCGGTAAACAGTCTGAACACAAAACGATCTGCATAAATCCGGTAGGGTTCAATATAATCAAATACCAGGCTTTTAGTATTGTAATCGTCCCGGTGCATAAACCCTACAAAAGGATCCAGTCCTGCAAGCATTAGGGAACGTTCTATACGGCTGTAAAGAATTCCGTAGGCATAATTGAGCATTGCATTGAATTCATCTTGTGCAGGGCGAAAGCTCCTTCCTTTAAACGCAAAGGCTTCTGGCATACATTCTGAAAGTGCTTCAAAGTAATACCTTCCCGCGGAACCTTCCCAACCCCTAAGGGATTCTGCTACTTCTGAAACAGTTCCTGCTTTAGCATTGTTAATTTTTTCACGGAAATTCAGAATTGCCGCTATTTTTTCATCCAGAAATACGTGTAGGTTTTTGCGGTGCTTTTTTAGATCATTCAGGAAATCAGATTGATTTTCCAATTTTTGGCAGAGCCATGATTTTATCCAAATCAGGCCATCTTCATTTAATGAGGCAACGAGCTGTTGTTTCCTAATCTTTGTTGTACTTCCTAATTTACTGTGCCAAAAACGGCCCATGGGGTGTCCGTCATTTTCTACAACTACAATGTCTATGTTGTGTTTTAGCGCCAAAGCAATGGCATCGGTGCTTAGAGCCGCACCTTTAGACATAATAAAACTTGTGATTTTATGAGCGGCGATATGATTGACTTTAACAGGCCGCTTTTTATCTTCACGGACTTTTATCTGAAACATTTCATCTTTTACATGAACATAAGTTCCATATGTGTTTATAAAGATCTGCATTAAATTCTTTTAATACTTCCGAAGCCCCGTGAGACAGATTTACCAAGACCAATTTCATCCGGAAGTAGTGCATTTACAATAAACTTTCCTGAAAAAGCTATCATTTTATTTTCTTTGAAGTTGGTGCTTTTTTCCTGAACATCCACTTTAGCCATTAAACGTTCTGTGGGTTGAAGTTCAACTCCTGTATTCCTGAAAAAACTTAGAATATGTCCTACAAGAATGCTATTGAGCATATCGTCTTTTTCTTTTTTGGATTTTAAATCCTGATATCTCGGATAATTTTTTTGATTTAAAGCCATCCAGAGAGTAGTAAATTGATATTCGTTCAAAGAATCGCTAAATCCTGTTTCTACCTTTTTACATTCAATGTTTTTAGTGTCTACAGGATATTGTTCCCCATCGATATCAATAACTTTTATTTTAAGGAAAAGCTTTGGAAGAAGGTCGGCACCTTCATTAATGCCTATTAGCGTGGGAATTTTATTGAGTACTTTATACTGAATTTCGGGATACCTGTACCTGAAGCGACCGTCTTCATAGTGGTTGTGCAATACAGGCGAATGTTCTTTAAATAAATTTCCGAAGTAGCCGCGCAATTTATGCGCATCACGGGTTTGCAGTTTAATTTCCGGAAATTTAATTTGCGTAATTTGAAGTTGTTGCGTGGTGGTAATGTTGGTCATAAAATTTCCTTGTTTTAGTGGAAGATCAAGAGCTATGAAGGATTCATCGATTCTACATTCTTAATATGCTTAAAATCTTTAATGTTGGCGGTAGCCAATGATAATTCAAGCGTTCTTTATCATTTCCTGAAATATTGATTTCCATAGCATTATGGTTTTTTTGATGTACTAAAGATAAGGAAAAAGGTCTTCTTTAGAAGGTTAGAACCTCTATCCCGTCAAAAATATATCCCTCTTTGTTAGCACTAAAGTCTGCATTACGGTTATATATTGGCTTTGGCTGTTCTTCTATATCTATATAGTAGAACCCATAATTTGGTTCTAATGGAAGTCCAATATCTTCTTCCTGGAAAGGAATGTTGATGTTAATTACGTAATCATAGAATTCAGCCTTTATTGAGGCAAAAGCTTTTTTCTTTTCAAAAACATCTATTTTCTCTTCTTCTTTAATTGCTATAAATTTACTCCAAGCTTTTTTTGCTTTTTCATTTAGTCCAATAAAAATTGATTCTGATTTTGTATCTTCAATTAGTTGAAAATTCCCAGTTTCTTCAAAATTTAACGCTAATAAGCTTTTCAGGTAATTATTTTCAGAATAAACAGAAAGATCCTTTACCTGTTCAAAATAGCGCTGTATTAATTGCAAATATTCCTTTTCTTCAATAGTATCAAAATCCTTTAAAACATTCTCTGTTTTCTTGATTAAATCAGCGCCATAGATAAAACCGGTTACTTTTTCCAATTCCTCAATTTTATAGAGATATACTTCGCTTACTTCTCCCTTTTCATCATATCTATTAGCCCTTCCAGCTGCCTGAATAATAGAATCCAATGGAGCAAGTGCTCTAAAAACAGTATCCACAGAAATGTCAACGCCCGCTTCAACCAGTTGTGTGCTTACAATTATTTGCCGTTTACCATTTTTCTCTGACTTTATTTTATCAATAATTTTCTTCCTTTCAAAAGGAGTAATTAAGGTTGTCAAATAAAAAATCTCATTTTCTTCATTTTCAAAACTTCTATAAATATTCCGGTAGGTTTCCAGGGTTGTCTTTTTTGTGTTTAAAATTATTAAAACATCCTTTTTATGGTTATCCAAACAGTATTCAATTATGACTTCAGTAAATTCATCTAACGAAATAGATTCTTTTGTTTTATTTACAAGTCTTGTTCGGTTAAAGAATGAAAAATAGTGTTGATGATTTTCCACTAATTCAGTGATTTCTTCTTCTGGTTTAAAGATTAACGGTTGTGTGGCAGACATTAAAATAATATAGCAATTCAGATGCTCTGCAATAGAGAAAAATGCCTGGCGGATAATTTCCCAAAGTGGGTGTGGGATTTGTTGGACTTCATCCAAAATAATCACGGAATTAGATAAAGCGGAAAATTTAAGTAGCTTAGTTTTGTTATTGGTTATTAGGCATTCCAATAGCTGTACAAATGTTGTCACCACCACAGAACTTTGCCAGGTTTCTATTAAATATTGGCTTTCTTCAGAATCACGAACAGCATCTTCAGTTTCTTTATAACTAGGTTCGGCTAAATGGTGATGTTTCAAAAGCAATGAGTTATTAGGATCATTAAAAACCTCTCGATAAACTTCATAATTTTGGTCGATTATGCTGGTAAATGGAATGGCTATAATAATTTTCCCCTCCTTTAGTTTTGCTAATTCTTTTAATTTTAATGCAGCTCCAAGAGAGGTGAGTGTTTTCCCCAAACCCGTAGGTAGCGTAATAGAATAAAAATGAATGGAAGCTTCAAATTTATTTTCTAAAGATGCTATGACTGAAAAATAAGCTTCATTTTTGAGGTTATTAATACTCGTGGAAGGCTTATTAAAGCCCTTATCTTCGCGGAAGGCAGTTAAATATTTTAAGTCGAGTTGCTCAATTTTCGGAAACTTTCCAGCCAGGATGACATCAGATTTATCTGAAAACAATAAGGCTCCAAACATCCATAAGAAAAGATAATAGGCTTCGGATTTTTTAGAATTTTCCCATTTTTTCTGGAAATTGAGTGTATAAAATTCGATGAGTTCAAAACGCGTTTCTTTATTGAATCCATCATTCTCAAACCAATTTACGAAATTATCCCAGTCTACAGAAATTTCAAGTTTTTCATTCCCTACTTGGATAATTTCTTGAATAGCTTCTTTATCTATGGATTTAAATTGCTTCAATAAATCCTCCTTAAAATGCTCAATGCCTAATTCAGTTTTAAAGTTGCCAAGATTACCGTGATGTCTTCTTACAACAATAAAGCAAATCACGCTTAGCAAAAACCTCTCATCTTTAGTAAGCCCACTTTCTTTTAAGTATTGTTGGGCAACATAAAACACAAAAACAGCTGAAGGAAGAGAATGATTTTTTAAACTATTATGGGGCTTATCCGGATTATGCAGATAATTTTGAAAATAAGAAGTAGCCTTTCCTAAATCGTGATAAAAGCCGCAAATAAAAAGCAAATCGGCTTTGACTTTTTTATCGAAACCAAAACTTGTGGTATTTCCATTGGCAATTCTTGAGCAGTTTTTCGCAACTTCTTTTAGATGATTGACCAGTGGAATTCCTGGATGCGACTCAATATTTTTCATAGGAATTGTATATTTCCTTCATTTTTGATGGTAAAGGAATTTTTATTCGGCATTGCCCTTACGCTGTCGCCATTCATCTCTACCAAAATTTCCCCGTAGCGTCTAATTATTCTATCAATTTGCATATCTAGTGGAAAAGTCTCAACCTGAAAAACACGTTCTTTTATAAAGTCAACATCAATGGAAGTTTTTTCCGATTGGATTTCTGAAAGGTTGATAGCCGTATTAAAATCTATATAATCCTTTTCAGAAATTTCAATTAACTCCTTTTCTCCTATAAATTCCACATTTGCAGTCATTTGACTAATGCCCAAATAAGGATTGAAATGAAATCTCTTATTTTGTAAGCGTTCGGTCAATTCACTTTTTAGATGATGATCCCAGCTCAGATAAATTCTGAACTTTGGATCTTTTAAAAGTTCATATTCAATTTGGGTTCTATTTGTTACATTGAAAAACGATTGGTAGGAGCCTGTATCTAAAAGATTAAATCCAATATTTACTTTCTTTATTTCTGAAAGAGGTCTTACTGCGACCAAAGCATTTTTACTGGAGAAAACTTCTCTTAAGTGTTCTGTTCCTTCTCTAATTTTATTATGAGAATCTTCTCGCTCTATACCCAAAACTGCTCCTAAAAGTCCAAAAATGGCTGAAGGTGTTGGAATACTATAAGTTAACGGAGAAGTCGTGGTATTGAATTTTCTAAAATGTCCATATTCCCCAGAAACATCGAATATGAGAACTGTTTTAGAAATCATTTACCTGATATGTTTTGTTTTCTAAATTATATGTTTCGCCATTGTTTAAAAATTCTAATCGGCTGTCGATCTGCACTTCAATAGATTCAATTTTATCTTTTTGAGCTTTAATTTCTTTAAGTAAGCCGGTAAGGTCCACTTTATAATCTTCGGTACTTCTTATCTGCAAATCACTTTTCTCTGAATTTATTTTTAAACGCTGTCTCAAGCCACCTATGTAGTAAGGTTCGTTGTAATTTACTGTAAATAGCAGCAATGGGTTTTGACCGAATTTTGAGCGAGAAATAAGATTTTTTGTACCGTTCCAAATTCCCTCCAATAGCAATTCCCGATCTGCCGCGGTCATTTTAGTGTATTGTGCAGCTTTTTCATTCACAATTCCATTGAAACCAATGAGCGCATAGGGAATTTTATATTCTGTCCTAAATGTAGTTTGCTTCTTTTTGTCTCCAGAAGCAAAAGCACCTGTTCCCTGCTCAGTAATGATTTCGGTTTGATGCAATGATTTGCCCATTTGAAACTGAACTGGACCGGTATAGGTGAAGGTATCTTTTTTAATTGGCAAAACACCTCCAAAAACACGTACATCGATACAGGTTTCTAATACTTTGTCACTACTTTCTTTGAACAATTCAGCCCTTCGTGAACCAGATGAAATATATTCTTCTTTACCGTCAGAATATTTTGTTTCTCTCACAAAAATATCCTTTTCATCAGAGCCATTATAACCTTTATATTCAAACCAATAATCTCTTATAGTTCTTTTTAAACGTACATCTGAAACAAGAACTTTGTTCTCTTCACTATCAAATCGTGGGCGATTTTCATTTAAAGGATCACCATTTGGGTTTGCATTTTCAATTTCGTATAAGAACAAAATTTCTGAGCGATTTCTAATTTCTGCCATTATAGTTATTTTTGGTTGTTTACTATGATTTAAATTTTCTTCCTAGTTCAAGTCCGCATACAAAATTGAATGAGATTTCCTGATTAGACATTTTTTCGATCTCTCTTTTATTGGTTTTTAGCTTACCAGCAATAAACTCACGGAGATCTTTATAGGTATTCTGATATGAATACTGATTTACTTTTTCTACTGCTTCCGTGTAAATCCGCTCAACATCTCTCGATGTAATATGCAATCCCTTTAGTTTTTTTTCAAATGGTGTACTTCCCAGATTCGCCTGTTGCATACTGAACACCAAGTGAACAAGAACACCAAGGCTAAAAATTCCGGAAGATGCATCTTGTTTTACAAGATCCTCGTTTTCTGAGATGAAGCTTTTCAGCTTTTCAAAATCAAAGGAAACTTTTTTACTGATTTCTTCTTTTTCTTCTTCGGTTACCATAGTTCTAATATTTAATTACCATAATTGATTAAATTGAGTTCAGCAAAATAGCTTTGAAGTAGATAGCACTTAGCAATCAATAAATCCCCATTTTCCACAAATCCTTCATTGTTGGCTTTTTTAATATAATTTGCTCGTATAACTGTCATAAAGCGTTTATGTAGCTCCTTTTCATTTATTTTTCTTCCCATAAATATCTTATAGGTCATTTCATAAAAATTATCCTCAAAAAATTGTTTGATTAATCTAAAACTAAAACGTAAATCCTGTTTTTGTTTTTTCTTGAAGTGGTAATCTACATTTTTAAAAAGGGGGTTATTATTTACAATTTTTGGTACTTCAATAAATAATTTCCTAAACCGGGAAGGTGGAATCTCCTCCAGCATCATCTTTATTTTAATAGCTTTGGTTGTTTGGTTTTCTTCAAAAAATAAGAGATTCAATGTGAATACATTGTTATTGATTTCACCAATCCTTTCCATCAAAAAATCCTCAGATGAGGAAATAGATTCACTATTTTTTATTTGATAATCAATTTCATTAAAAAGGCTCAAAGCATTGCTCAGAGCTTCCGTGTCATTCGGCAGAACAGCTTTGGGAACTAAATAATAACTTTTACCAAAAAAATATTTTTTAAGGTATTTTGATATATAATTTTTTCCCAATTCCATTTCAATAGCACAACTTCCACAAATTGGATAATTTATCCAGTTGTTTTTTTGATTAAAGAAACCGCTTACTGTTCCAGTTTTATCTACAGTACTGTATTTAAAGGGAGAGCCAAAACCGAAAACTTCCGGTTTAGGTTTGTGGCACACACTACATTCTTTGTTTTTTCCTTTGGAAATAACATTATATTTTTTATAATTTCCTTCTATTCCATTTTTAGCAATTAACTGTTGTACCATTTTAAACTCAGAAAGCAGCCTTCTTTTACCCTCAATGTCAATAGTTAAAGTGAATGCGCTATTAAGCTTATCCTGTTTTTCTTGATTGTCATATGCCTTTTGCAATTCATCTTTGATTATATCATGATTTTCAATAAATGAATTCTTCCAATCTTTGAAAAAGAGAACTTTCTCAGGTTCTTCCTTTTCTGATAGTTCAATTAAGTTCGGAAACTGAGTATTAATGAGTGTGTTTAATTTTTTATCTAAATCACCAAATTTGGTCGTAAACGTAATATCACCCCCACGGGCAGAACCTTTCCGATATGCGTACTGAGAAAAGTTTTGCTCATTCACATTTTGAAAATCGATACCTTTGAAGTATATCTTTTCTTCATTTTGCTGGAATTCAATCAGAAGCATTTTACAAACTTTATTAGGATAAGGTTCCTGAGTGAAAAGCTCATAGGGTTTAAGGTCAACATTTTTTTCAAACTCTAGTTTACCTATATCAGTTATTGCTCTGTCTTGCATTTTATATTAAATGTGTATGTTATGCTACTAATTTAAATATATATTTACATTTATAAAAATCTATTCAGAAATTAGATTGAAACTATTAAATGTGTAAGTTTTGTTTTCCAATTTTTAACTAGGATTGCAAATTACCCCCTAGCTCAAATGGACAGAGCAGGACTAACGAAAGTCCAGGTTTCAGGTTCGACTCCTGGCGGGGGATCTTAGTACCCTTAGGAAACCGTAATGATATTCAATATTCCCCTACTGAATAGAGCATTAACCTTAGATGAAAACTCGTAGGGGAATTTTTATCGGAAGGAATTACATATTTACTAAAATTATCTTAATATTCCTACAATAAAACTACTTGCTATTCCATTTGAATTAGACATAGTGCGCATTAGGATATATTCTGGTTTAGCAGCAAATGGTTTTTTAACCATCCCAAAATCAGGACAGGTACGAGACAAGTACTGGTCTAGTGGTGAACCAGCTCTGGGACGGTTCCGCCGCGAAATAAACAAACGCGCTATCGCGCCTAAAAAGGTAAAAAGGCAAGGCTTTCATTTTTTTATTTTTTTCATTCTATAAACCTTTCCTTTATGTTTTCAGTTTTTGCCGCTTTTTAAAAAGAAAAAGAGGTAAAATAGTGTCAATTAACTGAAAACGGTAATTTCCCTGATGGTAAACAATATTGCTCCCTTTATCATTGTACTTTAAACACAGCTCCATGGCTTTTTTATTGGGAACTATGGTTCCGTAATTCTTTCGAACCTCCAGCAAGTTGTGCTTCTTGGCATAATCTTTAAGCCTGGAAGCGGTGGATGCTGAAATCTTAAAGATGTTACAGATCCCTAGAACAGAAAGCGGAGCAGGTGCTTCTTTATAATTAAAGTGAGGGGAGAGAAAATGATAGGTACTGCCTTTTATCTGTACGCTTTTCTTTCTCCTTACTTTTCTCCAGAAGTCCATATGAAGATATCCATAAAGGATTGCCCCTGTAATTGCTTTGATGTTCCTGTACGAATCAAAATCCACCGGAAAAGAAAGCCTTACTCTCCAGTTGTTCTCTCTTCGTATCCTGTCAAAGGATTTGATGATGTAATATCCTGTCTTTGCATTGTACTGTAGCCATCCCTTTTCTACCAGGAATTTAATATAATTCAAAGTAGTTCTTCGGGAGTGGATCTCCTCAGTCAGTTCTAAAAATAGCAGCTCCCCATCATTCAGTCTGGCCTTTCCGCTACGGTAGAGCAGCTTTAAGGACAAAAAGAATTGCAGCTTCTTAGCATAGCCTTTTTGCTGTGCATGTATAAAGAACTCTATGGGAACTGATATTTCCTGATTCATTTTATTAAGAGATTACTTCCTGCTTTTCCTGTGACGGTTTATAAAGTCTTTGATATCCTGTAGCCTGTAATAGATCTTTCCTTTTACCTGTGCATACTCAATAAGCCCTTCTTCCCGCCAGTTCTGGGCTGTTTTAGCACTTATTTTGAACATCTGGATAAAATCAGCATTATCCAGCAGAATGTATCCCGGATCCTGAATCTGCCTGATCCTAAACTCCCTTGTCAGTTGATCGATTTTAGTTTCCAGGGAGTGGATACTAACCATAATCGGATGTGAGGTTTTTTTCATCTTTTTTTTATTTCCATTGACATATTATTTATTACAATCCTAAACCTATTGTGATCAAGAACCTTTAATAATTTTCCTTATCAGGAAATTGTTTTTTTTCCAATAGCAGAGGTTTCTTTTCCGGTGGTTCCAACAGCGCCATGAGCATCCCAGTTGTGGGTTTGGTCTGGGTCTTTTCAATGTCTTTCAAAATGGCGATCACGCCATTGATCCTTTTCTTGATTAAAGTTTCAAGAGTTTGCATCCGGGGACCAAAATCCTCCGTTGGAGCTATCCCGTTGTGTTCAAAAAATTCCAACATCAGCAGCAAAGTCATCGAGTGGGATTTCGAAATTTCTTTGCTGTACTTCCTGAATTTTTTAGCTACAGAGGCTTTGATGCTTATCGTCACGAACCCCTCTTTTTCATATCCTTTATCCATTTTTTAGTAAATTATTTCCCGGTTTTGTTGAGCTACCGGAGGTTTTTAGTTAAAAATCATTGCTGAGGCATATTTTCAAGCTGTTAAGCTATCTTATAATTAATTGAATATCAATTAGTTATAAATAAAAGTGGAATATGTAACAGGGCTCCGCCCGTTACCCTCTTGCTATTCCACTTTTGCCCCCAAAGGGCAAAAATTTAATACCATCCTGCCATAAACCAATACCGGTTTACAGGGCAGGAAATTGCCAATACAAATTCTTTAGATGCGTATTATTGTCAGGAAAGTCAAATCAAAAAATGAGACAATAATACTTTTAAAACTACTGTAGTTCAATAATTTAAAAATACATAAAAGGCTTATTATCAAAGAGGCTACAGCTACTTTTTTCTGTTAAATTAATTTTGAATCCAATTGCCTTTAATTGATATCCATAAACATCATAGAAGAAAATCAACAGCACCAAAGACCATCAAATAATACTAATAAAAAACTTCTATTTACTTTCTATATCCTGAGCGTTTTCCATTTTTTGAGATTTTAGAGGAAAAAAGAGCGAGTTGAATGGATATTTCTTTCATCTATTTACTTCCTGCAGAGCCTTCGCCGTTACCATTTTTGTTGCCTATAAAACATGGGATTTAGAATTAGGATAGGACGTAGTGACAAATATTCAACAAGAGTAGCTCTTACATACCAGTCCGGCTAACTTCTAAATCTCATAACTTCGCATGATTAAAAATGGTAACGCTGGTAAAGGCTCTGGGAGTAGTAGAGCTGAAATGAAAAAAGCGGGTAGTTAGCACAATTAAAAATACGCAGATCAAATCTACGGACGCTTACCTAAAGCTTATGAGGAGAGGAATAAGTTTTAGGTATGGGTCCATGACTTTTTTGACGAAGCGCTTTTCCTGGAATAAAGAGCAGCGGAATGAAAGGAAATGTGGTGGTCCTGTTATTTTTTAGATAATTTCCTAAACGTAAAAATTTCTATATTTATGAGATTATCCTCAATTTATGAGCTTAAATACCCTTAATCGATTTGATCGTATTGTGACGATTCTCATTCAATTGCAATCCAAGCGGATAGTCAAAGCTCAAGAACTAGCCGACAGGTTTGAAGTTAGTTTGCGAACTATTTATCGTGACATCAGAACTCTTGAGACTTCTGGCGTGCCAATTTCCAGTGAAGCCGGAGTCGGGTATTCTATAGTGGACGGATATAGATTGCCACCTGTAATGTTTACTCGTGAAGAAGCTACAAGTTTTGTCGCGGCCGACAAACTGATGCAGAAATTTACCGATAAATCATTGGGGAAACATCATGAATCTGCTATGTATAAGCTTAAATCAATATTACGAAGCGCTGAAAAGGACATGGTTTCTGCTATAGAATCGGGGATAGCGATCAATTCTTCCGATGAACTTTTTAATAAAAATGTTCCCGATGCTTTGGAAATTTTGTTTGAAAGTATTGCTGAAAAGAAACAGGTTTTTCTGCTTTATCACTCGCAGGATTCCAAATTTTCTACCGAACGACAAATTGAACCGGTTGGAATTTTTCATGAAAACCGGCACTGGTATGTCATGGGTTTTTGTCATCTCAGAAATGATTACCGCCAATTTCGAACCGATAGGATACAGAAAATAGTACGTACGGAAATTCCTTTCCAACAAAAACATCTTTCTTTAGATCATTTTCTAAAAGATCCTGCTGCCAAAGAGCATACTAAAATTCGTATTCTTGTAGACAAAGAAGTGGTGAAATACATCGAATCTGACCGGAAATATTATGGTTTTGTTTCTGAAAAAGATTTAGGTAGCCAGTTAGAAATGACTTTTTTTTCCAGGGATTTGGAAGACAGTTTTTCCCGTTGGTACTTAATGTTTGGTGATTTCGCCAAAATCCTGGAGCCGGAGCGATTAAAAACCCGTGTTCGGGAAATAATCAAGAACACAGAAAAAGGAATTCAATAATTAAAAGAAATTAGCAGCCTATAAATAATTCAGGTACGGTTAAATGGCCGTACCTGAATTTCGTTTGTCACAAAGTTTTAAGATAAAATCTTGGTTGTAATTACCTATCCCAAAATGCTGGTGGTTCTATATCTAAAGAGCGCAAGTACACATAACCCTGACCACGGTGATGGATTTCGTTATCGATAAAATAAAAAATGTTTTCCCAAACCTTTCCTTCATATTGTTCAAAAGATTTTATGGTTTCGTGAAAACGTTCCGGTTTTATCTGCGCCCAGTATTTTTCTATTTCAGAGGTAGATTTGTCCCAGGCTCTAAGTAACTCAGCTTTTTTGTTTTGATGATCAAAACTCTCCTGTAATTCAGCAGTTTTATGGGTAGCTATTTCCTTAATTCCAGGACCGGTGACCCCAAGAAGCTCCTGAATCAAATCTGCAAAAGTGCGCATTCCTCCAAGCGAATAACTAAAAAGTTTATCTTCAGGAAATGCTTCAATAGTTCTCCTAGTAAGACGTTGGTGTCCTTTTAGGTGTTCAAGTAACTCCTCTGGTGAAATTACCTGATCTTTTTTGTTGGTGGTTGTTGTCTCCATAATTATTATTTTAAGGTTTAATTAATTTGTTAGATGTAAATGTTTTAAAAAGTAAATTCTTATAATTTTCCGGTTTTGCCAGCAACCTTATTCATTCTTTACTTTTAATTATATCAACAAAATTAATTGGGGAGGGTGACAAGGGTTTGTCAGCAGGATTTATAATTTTTAAAAAATCTGCTAATTATTATCTAACCATTAGTAACTGTTCAATTCAGTCTTCTGGTAGGTTCAAAATTATTTTGTCTGGCTTCGTTTAATTTCAGCTGTAGCACTTCCATATCCTCACTCACCTTCCTTTCTATAACCTTAGCATAGATCTGAGTTGTAGAAAGCTTTTTGTGACCCAAAATTTTAGATACCGTCTCAATAGGAACTCCATTAGTCAAGGCAACTGTCGTTGCAAAAGTGTGCCGGGCAAGGTGAAAGGTCAGGTTCTTTTCAATTTTAGAGATTTTCGCTATTTCTTTTAAGTAACTATTCACCTTCTGGTTAGATATCTTAGGCAAAAGACTATTAATCACTAAACAGCCTTCATCATTTTTATAATCTTCAACTAGAATAATTGCTTTTGACAACAAAGGAAGTTTAACCTGATTCCCATTCTTCTCTCTCCTGGTGATTAACCATAATTTTTTGTCTATCCCGATGACCAGGTTCTGTGGAGTAAGAACCATAAGGTCTGCATAACTTACTCCAGTGTAACAACTAAAGATAAAAAGGTCTCTTACTTTTTTCAGCCGTGGGATTTCCAACTGTACATTTTCAATTTTATCTAATTCATCGGTAGTTAAGAATCCTCTTTCTTTATGAATCAGGTGGGGCTTAAATTTCACGAAAGGATCACGATCGATCCATTCCAGATGGAAAGCGAGCGTTACCATCTTCCTCAGACGTTGAATATGTTTCATTACTGCATTGTGCTGAAGATTTTTCTGGTAGTGCCGGGGTCGAACAGCTCTGAGATAATTTTCGAACTTTATAACAAAGCTGTAATCGAGTTCTTTCAAATAAAAATCTTTTCTCCCGTACTCCTTCTTTATGAATTTTCTGATATAATTCTGGCTAGTAATATAAAGCCGAGAGGTATTATGCTTCAGTTTTGAAAACATGTTTTCATTGTGGTACTTAAATAAGTCTTCCAAAGAGAATAGATGTTCTCTGTCGCCGAAATACCTAGATTTGATACTTTCCGGAGAAAGAACCTTCCTTTCCACCCTCAATTCCTGATAACATTGGAAAAGCCTTGAATGCTCCTGATCGAGAAACTGGTTTACTTCTTTAGAATTTAAACTTTTACCGGAAACCCTTTGTTTCTTCGGATCCCAAAGGTTTACATCAACCTTTCTCTTTAGGCTAATGTTTAATTTTCTACCGTTAATAGTGATTCTGGCGTAGATAACGGCAAGATTATTTTTTGCCCGTTGGGAATAAATCCAGAATAAAACTGAAAATGTTGACTGAGTACGCATAATTGATGACTTTAAGTTGAACAATTTCACGAAAGTCAAAACCACCAATTTGTGCTGCTTCACAAAGGATCAAGATAAGAATTTCAGCTGAAAAAATGTTGACGATTTGTGAACTTTTAAGTCCATATTATCTGATATCAACTGAAATTATAAAAAATGCAAAACCCTGAAAATCATAAGATTAACAGGGTTTTAGTTTCTTTTAAAATGTTAAAAGTAGCCTCGCCAAGAATCGAACTTGGATCTAAAGTTTAGGAAACTTCTATTCTATCCATTGAACTACGAGGCCTAAATGGAGCACAAAAATAATAATGTTTTCAGAAATACATCCATTCCAGACTTAAATCTTACACATTTTTAGAAATCTTAGTTATTTTAGATCAAACGAAATAAGCAATGAAAGTATTAACCACAATTACAGCAGGTGTTCTATTCTTTTTTATTTCCACCTGTAGCAACACTACCGGCGATGGTTCCGCTCTTCTGCAAGCTACCGGTGTAGTTCAGGCTTCAGGAATAACTTCCTACCAATATGGTACGCATACTTTGGCTTCCGAAGAAAAAAGTTATGCCCTTAAAAGCACCAATATCGATCTTTCTAAATATGAAGGTGAAACTGTAAAAATTTCCGCAGAAAAAATTGAAGGTTATCCTATAGAAAACGGTCCGGAATATCTTAATGTACAAAAGATTGAAAGGAATAAATAACTTCTTTTTTTGATAAACCCTTATATATTTGCAGAAAAAGCTGAAAATGTTCAAAAAGCACACTCTAATTTTAATTCCGTTTCTATTTTTACTTAATATTAGTGCTTCTGCCCAGGTTGATGGAGATAAAACCGGCGCATGGTACATGTATTTCTGGAACACTACTTTTGGTGATAGCCAATGGGGAATTCAGGGCGATGTACAGTACCGAAACTGGAACCTGGGAGGTGATTTGGAACAATTACTTATTCGTGGCGGACTCACCTATGCTCCTGAAAATGCAGATGTAAAATTTACCCTGGGTTACGGGAATATCACCTCGGGGGAATTTGGCGACAGCAACGAAACTTCAGGTGAAAGCAGAATTTACCAGGAAGCCTTGCTTCCACATCAAGTAGGCAGCCGTTTCTACCTAACTCACCGTTTTAGGTACGAGCAACGCTGGGTAGAAAATCAGGATTTTAGAACACGTTACCGCTACAATATATTTTTAAATGTTCCTATAAACCAGAATAATCTCAGTAAAAATGCGATTTATCTCGCTCTTTACAATGAGATATTTATTAACGGTGAACGCGAAATAGGAGATGGCCGCAATGTAGAACTTTTTGATCGCAACCGGTTTTATTCTGCGCTGGGTTATGCTATAAAAGACAACCTTAGAGTACAGGCCGGTTATATGATCCAGACTACAAATGCGATTAGCAAAGGGCAGATTCAACTTAGCCTGCATCATACTTTCTGAAAATTCAGCAGAGTTTAGTTATATTTAGCTTTTAAAAATATAGCTGAATGATAAAAAAAATCTTTTTCCTTACCGCTGTGGCAATTATTTCAACTTTAAATAGCAAAGCCCAAAATCCTGAAATCGGCGGAGATGCTTTTGCACACACCTATTCTATTGTTGCCCGCGATTCGGTTACCGGCGAGATGGCGGTCGGTGTGCAAAGCCATTGGTTTTCTGTAGGTCCTTTGGTTTCCTGGGGAAAATCTGGAGTGGGTGTGGTCGCCACACAATCTTTCGTTAACCCTGCTTACGGCCCCAAAGGCCTGGAGCTCATGGAACAGGGAATAACAGCAGATGAAGCACTGGAACTGCTTGTAAACAATGATGAAGGCAGGGAATTCCGCCAGGTTGCTTTTCTCGATATGGAAGGAAACACAGCAGCTTTCACAGGCGAAAATTGTGTAGAAGCTGCAAGTCATATCAACCGAAAAAATTTTTCTGTACAGGCAAATATGATGCTGAATGAAAAAGTTGTTCCCGCAATGGCTGAAGCTTTTCACCTTAATGCAGATCTTCCTTTAGCTGAAAGAGTTGTGGAAGCGCTCAAGGCAGCTCAAAATGCCGGGGGCGATATTCGCGGAAAACAGTCTGCTGCCCTGATTGTCGTGGGACCTGAAAAAGCACAGAATTCGTGGGAAGACAAAAAAGTAGACCTGAGGGTGGACGATCATCAGAATCCGGTAGAGGAACTGGAAAGGCTGCTTAAGACTGCCCGTGCCTACGAACATATGAACCGCGGAGATCTTGCGGTGGAAGAGGGAAATATCAACAAAGCACTAAAAGAATATGGAACTGCCGAAAAAATGTTTCCGCAGAACCTGGAAATGAAGTTTTGGAAAGCAATTGCCCTCGCTAACAGCGGTCGTTTAGAAGAAGCCAAACCTGTTTTTGAGTCGATTTTTGCCGAAGATGAGAACTGGAAGACTATGCTAACAAGGCTTCCAAAAGCCGGCCTGCTGGATCTTTCTGAAAAAGAAGTAGAAGAGATTATAAATTAAGTTTTAAAAAAGACTATTATGAAAAAGATATTCAAAAACGCAATTTTCAGCCTGCTAAGTATAAGCTTATTTAGCGTTGTTTCCTGTAAAGATGCTGAAGAACAGGAACAACAAATCCAACCGGAAACCTCTGTGGAATCCAGTTATCTTAATCAGGAAAAATCAACTGATTCTGAAGTAGCATACAATCCTGCGCATGGACAGCCAAATCACAGGTGCGATCTGCCGGTGGGAGCGCCACTTGACCAGGCAAGACAGCAGAATACGGCAACAAATGCTTCTGGGAATCAATCTCCGGTAAGGCTAAAGTCTGCTGCGCCAAAGATCAATCCACCGCACGGGCAACCGGGTCATGACTGCTCTGTAGCTGTTGGTGCTGAACTGAGATAAGATAATCCGGGAAGAAACAATCAGTTTCCTGTCGCTTCCGTAGCTATAGAAAACCCAGCGTTAGTAGCATTTCAGTACGAGGAAATGAACGCTACAGATTTATTATTTATTCAATTTCGACATAACTCTCTAAAAATGATCCTCAAATCATTTGACCAAAGCCTTCTATAATGATGGATATAGACTATGTACGCAGGCAATTCCCCGCCCTGCAGCGTGATTTTGTTTTTATGGACAATGCCGGCGGCTCTCAGGTCCTGGGAAAAGTAATAGAACGTATTTCGGGTTATCTCACCCATCATAACGTCCAGTTGGGAGCATCCTATAAAGTTTCCAGGGAAGCCGGTGAAAAGCTAGCTTATGCTACAAAACAAATTTCAAAATTTGTAAATGCATCCCGTCCCGAAGAAGTGGTTATTGGCCCTTCAGCTTCCATGTTATTGCGTATTTTGAGTATTTGCATTAGCAAACAATGGAAAAAAGGGGACGAAGTGATTGTTACTAATACAGATCATGAAGCTAATGTTTCTTGCTGGACAGACCTTAAGCAGCAAGGAATCAACGTTAAAATCTGGAAAGTTAATCCCGAAACCCTTCAGTTGGATGTTAAGGATCTAAAAACACTACTGAGCAGAAATACAAAACTTGTAGCCTTTACCCACTGTTCCAATATTCTGGGGACAATTAATCCGGTAAAGGAGATTACCAGCCTTGTTCATAAAGCCGGAGCTTTGGTGTGTGTAGATGGTGTTGCTTATGCGCCACATAGAAAAATTGATGTCCAGGAGCTAGATGCCGATTTCTACGTTTTTAGCTGGTATAAAGCCTACGGCCCGCATCTGGCCATGATGTACGGAAAATACAATCAGCTCTTAAAGATGGATGGTATTAATCATTATTTTTTCAAAAAAAAGGATGTTCCTTATAAGTTCCAGCCCGGAAACTTCAATTTTGAGCTTACCTACAGCCTTTTAGGTTTAACCGAATATTTTGAAGAAATGTACAGGCAGCATACGCCAAGATCTGCCGCTGTTCCTTTTCAGAAAAAAGTTGAAACAGGATATGATTTAATTGCCGGCCACGAAGAGAAGCTGAGTGAAATTTTGCTTCAGTATTTAAATACAAACCCTAAAGTGCGCGTTATTGGCGCTACCAGTTTTCGGAAAGAAACACGTGTTCCCACGATCTCTTTTGTGCATGCTGAATTAAAAAGTGATGCGATTGTAGAAAAAGTGGATGACTTTAGAATTGGAATCCGTTTCGGAGATTTTTATGCGAAAAAACTGATCAAAGATCTTGGCCTGGAGGAGAAAAACGGGGTAGTAAGGGTAAGCCTGGTGCATTATAACACTGCGGAAGAAGTAAAGCGGCTTGTAGAAGTATTTAAAAAGATTCTGTAAACGGCGGTGGCTGAAAATGGCAGTTTTCGGACTGTAGAGAAGAAAAAGAGTGAAAAAGTGAAGAGTTCACCTACCGGCTAGCGTTACTTAATCTCAATATTAAGAGCATCCAAAAATGGCAATTTTCGGCATTCGGTTTAGCCACGTATACACCAATGATCTGTAATTTTTCCCGCAGATCACGCTGGTTTATGCAGAAGAAATTCTTATAATTCAGAAAAAAAGTCAGTGCCCAAAAATGGCAATTTTCGACCTATAGCATTCAATTTCTTCGCAGCAAGATACAATTCAAAAAAATGAGCGAAGAAGAAATGATTCCCGACTCCGCTCAGTATAAACTTAGATCAATTAATCAAATTACTTCTCCAAAGCCTGCTTTAAATCTTCCACAAGGTCTCCTTCGTCTTCAACTCCTACGCTCAAACGGATAAGGGAATCTACAACTCCGGTTTTTGCACGTTCTTCCATTGGAATAGAGGCATGCGTCATACTCGCCGGATGGCCAGCAAGCGATTCCACCCCACCAAGAGATTCCGCAAGGGTAAATACCTTCAGGTTTTCGACAACTTTCACAGCACTTTTAAGAGTATTCTCAGCAGTTGTAAAAGAAATCATCCCGCCGAAACCACTCATTTGTTTTTTCGCAATATCGTGATTTGGAGAATCCTCAAACCCTGGCCAGTACACTTTATCAACTTTAGGATGTGATTTCAGAAATCTTGCTACAGCTTCTCCGTTCTCACAATGCCGCTGCATTCTTAAATGAAGAGTTTTTATTCCGCGAAGTACAAGAAAACTATCCTGCGGACCAGCGACCCCGCCGCTCGCATTCTGAATAAAATAAAGTTTTTCTGCCAGCTCCTCCTTTTTTACCACGAGACTTCCCATTACCACATCACTATGTCCACCGAGATATTTGGTCGCGCTGTGCATTACAAGATCTGCCCCCAAATCTAAAGGTTGTTGCAGGTACGGCGTCGCGAAAGTATTATCCACTCCCAGAAGAATCTGGTGTTTTTTGGCAATTTTTGACACGGCCTGGATATCAATAATGTTCATCATTGGATTGGTAGGAGTTTCCACCCAAATAAGCTTTGTATTTTTATTGATGTATTGCTCAATATCTTCGGCTTCCTGCATCGAAATAAAATGGAATTTGAGCCCAAAATTTTCAAATATTGTGCTAAACAAACGATAAGAACCACCGTATAAATCGTTAGTGGAAATAATTTCATCCCCGGGCTTAAAAAGCTTCATCACTGCATCTATCGCCGCAAGACCCGAAGCAAAGGCAAGACCATATTTACCATTTTCTATACTCGCAAGAGAATTTTCCAAAGCCGCCCTTGTGGGGTTCCCGCTGCGGCTGTATTCAAAACCTTTATGGCCGCCGGGAGTACTTTGCGAATAGGTACTTGTCTGGTAAATTGGAGGCATTACAGAGCCATAAGCAGGATCTATATTTTCCTGACCTCCGTGTATTGTCTTGGTATTAAATTTCATCTGACTTGAAGTTTTTCATGCCATTCGGATTGTTAAGCTAAAAACAAACTGGCAATTATTAAATATCCGTTAAGGATTTGATCCTTTCCCCCCAAATGTACTACAGATGTTGGGCAATCACAAAATTGCATGTATCTTTATCATTAACTTTAACACCCTCCTTTACACCGTGAGAAAAATCCTTTTAGTCCTTATTTTTACAGTACTTTTCACGGCTTGTGAAGAGGAAAAAGAAGCTCTTGAATTCACTAATTATTCCGTAGAAAAATCATACGAAGCATGCAATCCTGAAGAAGGAGAATGCACTTTTATCAGCATAAATTATCCTGTTGCTGAAGGTGAAAATGAGGCTGCAAAAGAAATAAATCGTGCAATTACCAATCATATTATTGAAGTGGTAGATTATCGTGATGATAAAAAAATTGAGTCCATTGAAGGCCTTGCAGATCGATTTATTGAAAATTTTGAAACTACAGCGAGTGATTTTCCGGAATATCAAATTCCGTCGGAAGCTTCAGTTTTGGGTGAGATTTCATTGCGAACAGAAGACCTTATTTCCTTCAGGTTTAGTTCTGAAATATTTACCGGCGGTGCCCATGGTTACAGCAGCGTTTCCTTTTTAAACTTTAATCCCGAAACCGGAGCAACTTACTCCCACGAGGAATTATTTACTTCAGAATTTAAAGAGTTTTTTGAAGAGAAATTTCGGGAAGATCAAAATATTCCGCAGAACGAACCTATTAACAGTAACGGATTGTTCTTCGAAGATGACAAATTTGTGCTTCCTCAAAATATAGGATTTTCTCAGAATGAGCTGGTTTTGCATTATAATGCCTATGAAATATCGTCTTATGCCGATGGTAATATTATTTACAGATTTCCTTATGCTGAAGTAGAAGAATTTTTAAAAGTTGGCTTGCAAGAAATTCCTGTTGAGTAGGATTCTCCACCCGGAAAACTTTCTTCTGCCGCTTAAATGTTCTTAATTTGCGTAAAAGTATCCAAATCTTAAAAAATCCTAATAAAAAATAAATGAAGAAGATCTATCACCTCTCTACCTGTGATACCTGTAAACGCATCCTGAAAGAATTGGACCCACCATCTTCGTT
This sequence comes from Autumnicola lenta, assembly GCF_031846515.1. NCBI lineage: Bacteria > Pseudomonadati > Bacteroidota > Flavobacteriia > Flavobacteriales > Flavobacteriaceae > Autumnicola > Autumnicola lenta. The sequence continues at coordinate 189,262 of NZ_JAVRHO010000003.1, read as the reverse complement.
TATTCTTCAGGATATCAAAACAGAAAAGATTACTGAAAAACAACTGGAAGAAATGCAGGAACTTTCGGGAAGTTATGAATCTTTGTTCAGCAAAAGGGCCAGACTTTACAAGGAAAAAGATCTAAAAAATAAGGATCTGGACGAGAATCAATACAAAAATCTTATCCTGGAACATTATACCTTCCTAAAACGTCCCGTTGTTATAAACAATGATGAAATTTTTACCGGGAATTCGAAGAAAGCTGTAGAAGCCGCTAAAGCTTCAATACATGAGTAGCAGGGCTCTGGCAGTGATTGCTGCTATTCTTGCGAGTGCCATTTATGGAATTAACCATACTGTTGCCAAAGGCGTAATGCCGTTTTATATTGAACCTTTTGGATTTATTTTTCTGAGGGTTTTTGGTGCCGCCATACTTTTCTGGTCTATAAGTCTTTTTCTGCCACAGGAGAAAATTGCCAATTCAGACTGGCCGCGAATCTTCGCCTGCGCAGTGTTTGGAATGGTGGTGAATATGCTTTTTTTCTTTAAAGGACTAAATCTATCCACGCCAATAAACAGCTCGGTAATTGTAACCCTTTCCCCGGTGATGGTACTCATTTTAGCTTCAGTTTTAATACGTGAAAGAATTACATTATTAAAAGCTCTAGGAATAATAATCGGGCTTGCAGGTGCACTTGTACTTATTCTTTTTAGCACCAGCAGTAAAGAAAATGCGCCAAATATTCCTTTAGGAAATATCCTGTTTATCATAAATGCCCTTTCCTATGGATTGTATCTTATTATCGTTAGACCATTAACCGCAAAATACGGTGCGATCACGCTAATGAAGTGGCTCTTCTTAATAGGTGTCATCATAAATTTCCCTATAACAATTGGTGAATTTACTGATGTAAACTGGACAGGCCTCCCTTTTGAAGCAGTCTGGAAAATGGCATTTGTAGTACTGGGAACGACTTTTGCCACTTATTTACTGAATATTTATGCTTTAAAACAGCTCTCTGCCTCTACCATAAGCGCTTTTATCTATCTGCAACCGCTAATTGCCATAATTTACGCCGTCGCAACAGGCGCCGATACTATGAACTGGACAAAAGGCATTGCTGCAGCGCTTGTTTTTATCGGGGTTTATATGGTAACGATCAAGAAGACCAAAGTGAGGGCTTAAATTTTTATTCTGAAACCGCTGCGGAAAATGACTTTATGATGATGCCTCTAATATGGCAATTTTCACCTTCTAAAGAAAATCGGCTAAAAATTCAGGATAGCTGCAGGATTTCAGATTTTGGAGAGGCCCAGTTTTTAGCTGAAGTTGATCCAGCGCAAGGCGCAAGTTTCCTGCGGATTTCGTTTTACTGCTGAAGGATTCCAATCCCAGCGTAAAGCCGGTGAACTCCAGTGACGGAATTTCAAATCGTGTGAATTCGGATCAAAACCTTCTTTTATATTTTCTTCTGAAGTGAATTCTACTTTCTCTTCAGCAGTGATTTTATAGGATTTTTTTGCCCGGTTCTTGGTCAGTTTTAACCAATCATCAAGTAAATTAGAATTAACGGAATTCAGGATATTTTCTTCTTCAGCATAGCTCCATTTGCTCCAGTGCTGCAGGAGTCCAAATTCCAGCTTTTCATCTTTATCCGTTTTCACCTTTAACTCGTGCTTTCCTTCCCTGATTTTTATCCCGGAATTTGGTGTATTTGAACTTAGATAAAAGTCGGTTCTTTCTTCTTCAGGATTTCCCGGGCCGGATTTTTGAAGGTTTTCAAAAACATCCCAAAGAACCTGCTTCTCCCGGGAAAACCACCTTATTTCAGAACTTTTGAATGGCATATTTTTTATTTCATTATTGATTTCATTAACCTCCCGACTATGTTTATCGGTTGGAGTTTCCCCGAGCGGAGTCGAGGGTTTTTTTAAATCAGGATTATCATCAGAAAGCAGGTCTCAACTTCGCTAGACCAGACAACTACAGGGGGCACCAATGCTGTAAATAATCATGAGTTTTCAACAATTTCAGCTAAATTGTTTTCCAGCGGTGTGTTTTTTATTCCGGTTTTTTGGCGAAAATATTCCACCAACTCCTGATTATCCAGGTCGTAAATTTCTTTTAATCCGGAAATAATTGTGGAAAGATAAGCCTTATCCGGCGGATTAATTTCTTCTTCAAGATAGTGCTCGCTGGTGAAGCTGAAAATTGGTTTTTTATCCCTGTGGCCAAGACAAATCAATTTCCCGTACCTGCCGCCGGGAGAACAAATAACAGATCCCTTCTCAATCAGCTCGCCAAATTCTATGGCCAGCTCGCCCTCCATCTTCAATTCCTGTCTTACAAGATCTGTAAACTGATCGCTGCTAATAAGATACTGCCGCCCAAAAGTGACTGCTTCTTCATTATGGCCGGGCTTTAAGAATCCGATGCCACCACCACTCCAGGCCGGGGATTCCTTGGCAAAATATAAGTCACGATTGATAGTAATGGGATGATTTTCTTTAGGCGCCGCCGTATTGTTACAACCTTTATAATTAGTCAATGCCCCGGCCGGCGTACCGCCCTGGATGTAACACAAAAAACGCTTTTCCTGAATATTTGAACCGTAGCAGGCATACCAGACTTCATCGATTTCATACTTCATAGCTAGCGGATTCTAAAGTTCTGCTGGATCTATATCCTGAGGTTTCTTTCCGAATTTACGGGTGTCTTCTTTAGTCAGGACTTTAAAATCTTCGGTATGTTGTAGTCCGTTTAAATTTTGAAACAACTCTTCAGAAAGTTTTGTAAGTTTCCGTTCCTTAAGGTCTATCCATGCTCCCATCATTTCGCAACTGGCGAAATTGCGGCCTTTATGATCATAAAAATTATGGACAAATTCAAAATACATTCCGCCTTCAGACAAACCTTGAAGCTGCAGGCTCACTTTTACCGGCATTCCCGCGAAAACTTCCTTAAAGTAATAGATATGCTCATAAAAAACCACCGGCCCCAGGTTATGCTTCGCCATCTCCTTCTGACCAAAGCCGTTTTCCATTAAAAATCCCATTCGGGTATGGCTCATAAAATTTATATAGGCGGTATTTGCCAAGTGTCGGTTCGCATCTATATCGCTCCAGCGGATTTCAAATTCTTTCGTATACATTTTTTCAATTTTTTATAAAGCTAAGAAACTTTACTATGCACGCATAATTATCGGGCTAACCGTAGCTATTATTTCACCATTTTTACTAAAAACTTAACATCTGGTAAATTTCTGACAACTCTTAAAACAGTTCCGGATGTGAAATTTTACATATTTCTGTTATTTTAGATCTATGCCAATCCTGAAAAGTAATTATAAAGCTCCATTTCTCTTTAGAAGCGCCCATTTTTCCACCATTTACGCCTCTTTACTGCGGAAGGTAAAGATCGAGGTATCTGAAAGAGAGCGCGTAGAACTGAGTGATGGGGATTTTCTCGACCTGGACTGGTGCTATGCCAAAAATGGCAATTATCGGCAATTAATGATCGTGACGCATGGCCTGGCCGGTAGTGCCGACCGACCGTATATGCTGGGAATGGCCAAAGCCTTGTCTGAAAAAGGATTTGATGTTGCACTTATAAATTTCAGAAGTTGCAGCGGCAAAATTAACAGACTCTTTCGCAGTTACAATGCCGGTGCGACTGAAGATCTTAAAGAAGTGATTGAACTTTGCCTTCAGAATAAAAAGTATGATAAAATAGTGCTTTCAGGATTTAGTCTGGGCGGCAATTTGCTACTGAAGTATCTTGGTGAAACTCAATTTCTTCCGAAGGAAATAAAAGCGGCAGTTGCAGTCTCTGTCCCTTCAGATTTAGGTGCGTCGTTAAAGGAGCTGGACAAACATAAGAATTACCTTTACTCCAGAAGGTTTCTGAAAAAGCTGAAAAATCAGCTATATGAGCGGCAGGAACTTTTTCCGAAGGAAATTGACCGAAACGATATTGGCGCCTGTAATTCCCTTTTGGCCATAGACGAGTTGTACACGAGCAAAGCCCACGGTTATAAAGACGCGGCAGATTATTACCAGAAATGCAGCAGCCTTCAATTTTTGCCAAATATCGGCATCCCGACCCTACTGATAAATGCTAAAAATGATTCCTTTCTTTCAGAAAGTTCTTATCCTTTGGAAATTGCAAAAAATTCTGAATTCCTTCACCTGGAAATGCCTGAACATGGCGGCCATGTTGGTTTCTTTCAGAAAGGAGAACTTTATTATCACGAAGATCGGGCATTGGAGTTTTGCCGGGACTTTTAGGTTGTGAGTTCAGTTGTCAGTTGTCTGTAAAAGAGTTAGGAGTTCAGAATCTTCAGGTTTAAAGTTCCCGCTGATTGCGCAGATTTACGCAGAAATAAAGCAAGTTTGGTGTTTTTCTTAGTTTATAGTTTGGAGTTCGGAGTTTGATTTAAAGTTTCAGATATAAAGTTCACTCCGTTTGATAAATCAGGCTTCCCGTAGACCAAAAAATTTATTTCACTCTTCACCCTTTGGCTTTTCCAGATGATCGCAGTTTATTTTTCCGGAATTCACTTTTTAGATGACTACAATATCAATAAAATGTTCTCTATTTGAGAACATTTTACTACTTTTGAACAAGAAAAATTTTATGCAAAGAATTATTGCAAAAGAACATTACGGGAATTTGGGGAAAAACATCCTGATGCCGAACAATATCTCAAAACCTGGTACGAAACCGCAAGTCATCAAAATGGAATTCCCCAAATGATGTTAAGCAAACCTACATAAACGCTAGTATTTTAAAAGATAACCGGGTTATATTCAATATTAAAGGAAATTCTTACCGGCTAATTGTAAAATTTAATTACGAAAGAAAATGGGCATTTATAGGGTTTGTAGGAACGCATGCTGAGTATGACAAAATTTAAGATTTAAACTGAAAATTATGAAGATAACACCTATAAAATCTCAAGAAGACTACGAACACTCTTTAATTAGAATGGAAGAAATTTTTGATGCTTCCCCAAATTCTGAAGAAGGGGATGAAGCAGAAATTTTATCTCTTCTAATCGAAAATTATGAAAATAAGTACCACCCTGTAGAAGCTCCAGATCCAATAGAAGCCATAAAAATCAGGATGGAAGAAATGAATCTTAAACAAAAGGATTTAATAGGCATACTTGGTGGTAAAAGCAGAGTATCTGAAATTTTGAATAAGAGAAAAAGATTAACAGTCGATATGATTCGGGAGTTAGAGAATAAATTGAACATTTCTGCTTCTGTTCTGGTGGGCAATTATCAATTGTTGAAATAATGCAGCTTATTCTGCTCTAGGTTCTAACTGTGGGTTGTTTTTTGAGTTGAAAGTGAAAAGTGGAACGTCTGTTTCCATTTTTTAGCTTGGACACACCTAAAAGGTTTTAAAAACCTTGCAGGATTAGCCTTTTAGTTTCTTAAAAATCTTAGATCATAAATGAGGAATTCCCTTTTTAACTCTTTTTCCTGTTTGCCTCTTTCACTCTTCACCTAACTCCTCCTTCAAATTAAGCTTCCCTCGTCTTTGAACTGCTTCAGAATTGATTATCTTTGCGCAACCTTTTAAAAATCAAGCATGATTCAATCCATGACCGGCTTTGGGAAAAGCATTTCCGAACTCCCATCAAAAAAGATTACCGTAGAGATTAAATCCCTTAACAGCAAAAATTTTGATCTGAATGCGCGGATTTCCTCTCAGTACCGCGAAAAGGAACTGGAATTGCGCAAGATTATTTCAAAATCGCTTGTACGCGGGAAAATAGATCTTTCGGTTTATGTGGAAAATACCGGCGAAGAAACTTCTTCAGTTCTCAACGAAGCTGTGGTAAAAAAATACATGGAACAGCTTAGAGCTCTTGTGAACGGAGATGAAACTGAGCTTCTGAAAATGGCCGTAAGGATGCCCGATGCTTTAAAGACTGAACGGGAAGAAATAGACGAAACCGAGTTTAAGGCTATAGAGGACGCTGTAGAAGAAGCGCTTACCGAAATCAATAACTTTAGGACAACTGAAGGACAAGCACTGGAAAAAGATTTGAAATTAAGGGTTTCTAATATCGAGGATTTATTGCAACAAATTATCGAGATGGATCCCGACAGGATTGATGGCGTAAAGGAGCGGCTTAGAAAAGGGGTTGAAGAACTAAAAGAAAACGTTGACGAAAACCGGTTTGAGCAGGAACTGGTTTATTATATTGAGAAATTTGATATTACCGAAGAAAAAGTAAGGCTGGAAAACCATCTTAATTATTTTAATGAGACGATAAACAGTGATGATTCCAACGGCAGGAAATTGGCTTTTATTTCTCAGGAAATGGGCAGGGAAATTAATACCATTGGCAGTAAATCCAACTATGCCCCCATGCAGCAGTTAGTGGTGCAGATGAAGGATGAACTGGAAAAAATCAAAGAACAACTTTTAAACGTACTCTAATGAAGGATGGTAAATTGATCGTATTTTCGGCTCCTTCCGGATCCGGTAAAACTACGATTGTTCAGCATTTGCTACGACAGGATGATTTAAAACTGGATTTCTCGATTTCAGCAACTTCACGTGAGCCTCGCGGAGATGAAGTAGATGGGAAGGATTACTACTTTTTGTCTTTAGAGGAATTTAAAAGGAAAATAAAAGCCGATGAATTCCTGGAGTGGGAAGAAGTTTATCGTGACAATTTCTACGGAACACTTAAGAGTGAGATTAAGAGAATCTGGAACGAAGGGAAAAACGTAATTTTTGATATTGATGTAGTAGGAGGACTGGATATAAAAAATATTTATCCTGAACAAACATTGGCTGTTTTTGTAAAACCACCAAGTATCGAAGAGCTTAAGATTCGGCTTAAAAAGAGAAAAACTGAAACTCCCGATAAAATAAATATGCGTGTTGCCAAAGCTTCTATTGAGCTGGCCACTGCGCCACAATTCGATTTTATCATAGAAAACAACAACCTGGAAGTTGCATTAGAGGAAGCCTACAATCTTGTTTCAAATTATGTTGGAGTAAATGCTGAGAAATGAATAGAAAAGTAGGACTGTTCTTTGGCACATTTAATCCCATTCACATAGGACACCTTATAATTGCCAACCATATGGCAGAATTCTCTGATCTTGAAGAGATCTGGCTGGTGGTAACCCCTCATAATCCGTTAAAGAAAAAAAGCACTCTTCTTGACAACCATCACCGACTGGAAATGGCTTATCGCGCCTGCGAGCCTTTTGAAAAACTGAAACCCAGTAATATCGAATTTGGGCTGGAGCAACCAAACTATACGGTTAAAACATTGCTGCATTTACAGGAAAAATTTTCCACGAACGAATTTTGTCTGATTATGGGTGAAGACAATTTAAAAAGTTTCCATAAGTGGAAAAATTACGAGATGATTCTTGAGAACCATCAGCTTTATGTTTATCCAAGAATATCAGGGGAAAAAATTCAGAATCAGTTTAAGGATCATCCAAAGATTACAAGAGTGGCCGCACCCAGAATGGAAATTTCGGCAACATTTATAAGACAGGCCATTTCTGAAGGAAAAAATATTGGACCATTACTTAGTGACAGCGTGTGGGAGTATGTTCAGCATATGAATTTCTATAAATAGAAAGACTGTTTAAAAATTTTTTAAGCGCTCTTTTTTAGCTGATTGAACCTACTTTTTTCATTGTGGAACTACAAGCTTAGAACGTCGACTGCTCTCAATGTAGCACCCTCAAAACTTCTAAACAGTCTCTTTAATTTTCTGTTTCGATATCTGGTATTCGCAATACCTGCCCGGGATAAATCTTGTCCGGATCCTTTAACATTGGTTTATTAGCTTCAAAAATAATCTGATATTTACCGGGATCACCATAATGATCCTTCGCTATTTTACTAAGGTTATCTCCTCGTTCTACAGTATGAAAAGTAGCTTCCGGCTCTTCGTCTTCCACATCCATCCTGTCGTCTACCTGTCCAATTCCGGCAGTATTTCCCACTACCAGTATAATTTTTTCGCGAGTTGCCTGATCTTCTGCCTCGCCCGAAACAGTCGCCATATCGCCTTCAATAGTTATATCCAGATTATCAATATTTAAATTTAAGCTCCTGATATGCTCTTCCAGTCTGGAAGCAGCTTTGGCATTTTCCTGCTGATTTTCTTTAGTCTTTCGCTCTGAAACTTCATTGTTCTTTTCGGTTGTAGACTTACCTATACCTAAGACTCTGGCTCCGGCTTCTTTAATAAAAGAAAAAATGCTCATAGCTGATTTTTATCTGTTGTGGTATGAAGTTACAAAAGAGGAAGAACATCTCTGGATGTTACTTATTAAAGTTTTGTTAGATTTAAAAAAATCACCTCTGGCAGAGGTGGTTTTAATAACAACCAAAAGCGGAAAAAAAATCTCCTCTGCTCGAAAAAAGAGAAAAGAATCTCTATTAAATCGTTCTCAAAAAAGTTAAAATTTTCAAATAATATTGATTAATCCTCAATCAGCAAGTGCAAAAAAGGATTAAAATGAGTATACTTAAATTTTTGCTTACTTTTGAAGAACATAAACGATATATATGGATACATATCCGAAGTTTGCTGTTATTGGCGGCGGAAGTTGGGCTACTGCAATTGTAAAGATGTTATGCGAAAACATAGATCATGTACATTGGTATATGAGAAGTATTTATGCTGTGGAGCATATCAAAAAACAGGAACACAACCCTAACTATCTTAGCTCTGTTGAGTTTAATACAGATCAGTTAAAGCTTAGCAATGACATTAATGAGACCATCAAGAATGCAGATTACATTATCTTCGCCATCCCCTCAGCCTTTCTAAAAAGGGAATTAGATAACCTTCAGGTGCCCTTGGATGATAAAATCATATTTTCAGCAATTAAGGGTATTGTTCCCGAAACCAGCCTTATTGTAGGAGAACACTTTGAGGAATATTATAATATTCCATACGAAAACATTGGGGTGATTACAGGACCCTGTCACGCTGAAGAAGTGGCTCTGGAAAGACTCTCTTATCTAACCATTGCCTGTGCTGACGAGAAAAAGGCGCAACTTATGGCAGATTGCCTGGGAAGTGATTATATCACCTGTAAAATCACCGATGATGTTACAGGAACCGAATATGCCGCAGTTTTAAAGAATATTTATGCAATTGCTGCAGGTATTGCTCATGGTTTGGGCTATGGAGATAACTTCCAGAGTGTTCTTATGAGCAATGCGATTAGGGAAATGAAGAAATTTATCAAGAAAGTTCATAAGATGAAACGGAATATTAATGATTCCGCCTACTTAGGGGATCTTTTGGTAACCGGTTATTCTGTCTTTAGCCGTAACAGGATGTTTGGAAATATGATCGGGAAAGGCTATACCGTCAAAAGCGCCCAAATGGAGATGAGCATGATTGCAGAAGGTTATTATGCTACAGAAAGTGCTTACAAAATCAATAAGGACAAACGTGCTAAAACTCCTATAATTAATGCTGTTTATGCCATTCTTTATGAAGGTAAGAATCCTAAGAAGGTCTTCAAAAAACTTGCAGAAAAACTGGATTAGAGCATAAATAAAGGTTTTCCCTTTTATTTCATTTTAATTCTTCTTAAGTCCACTGCTTCGGTCAAAGCCTACGAAGCACTAAGAAGAAATAATTTCCGATTTCGAAGCAAGCCTCGAAGCATTAAAATCTCGATTATCGAGTATAAACCAGAAAAGCAATCGTTAAATCCTTAAATGAAGAAGCTGTTTTGAATCAACACTATCGATGAAAAGCATCATATTGCCGATTAACGCACGAGTTTCATTTGCAAGTAGTTAAAATCTTAAAACTTTAAATTATTTGTTTTATCATTGTGCCGTAAAAGCTTTACAAGCCCTATATTTTTACATAGATACTAACTTAACCTAACTTAAAAATGACTAAAAAATTACTTGGTCTCAGTTTTATTCTTTCTATATTTTTAATTTCCTGTAACTCAGATGATATCCAGAATCCTTCAACCGAAGAATCATCCGGTTTTTTTGAAAAGGAAAGCAATCCAGAAGTTTTAAGAAGCGCCGTAACTACAGAAGGCGCGGGTGTTCTTGGAATTACAACAATTTCCGGCGCCAGGAATTCTAAAAAGAAGGACGTTTCAGAAATAGGACAGATTGCACTGGAACAAATTGCAACAATAGATCCTCCTGTTCTTGACGGCCAGGCAATGCGCGCCAACCACGTTGATATAGATGGTGATTACGCTTACGTTGCCTATACCAAAGAAGGCGCTACCTACCTTGGTGGAATTGATATTATCGATATTAGCAATAAATTTGAACCAAAGGTGATAAGTAGGGTTACTACAAACTCTGCAGATGTTAATGCCTTGTTCTATAAAGAGAATAAAATCTATTTTACCGGAGCATATAACGATCAAACAGCAGATCCTGTTCGTGCTTTTTATGGGACTGTAGAAACCGCAGGTGGCGAATTTACTTCTGACTTTACTGCACAAAAATTCAGCCTTGGACAGGCCGGTGTGGATATCCTTCCTTTCGATAACAGCTTTATTGCGGTTAGCGGAAGCGATGGTGTGATAGCCTCTTACGACTCTAACCTGAAAGCTGAAGCATCTTACAGCGACCTTAGGTCTGCTGCATACGCCAACGGCAATCTTGTTGCTTTAAGCGGGGATAATGGTTTATTGGTACTGGACAATCAAAACCTGACGATAAAAAAAGAAATCGCTCTGTCTGGTCTTGTAGCCGAATCTAAAAGAACAATGGAATTTCTTGGGAATCTTCTAATGGTTTCTGAAGGCGCTGCAGGTATAGGCATCTACAATACTGAAACATGGGATTTAGTAACAAGGTTACCTATTAAAACTATTCCTGATGCAGAAATTGCCGAAGGCGAAAAAGTGACCAATGCGGTTTCCAGCATAGACGAGTTTATCCTTATGGCCAATGGAGGGGCAGGATTTGGAATTGCCCGACTTGACGCTTCCAAGGCTTTAGCTGAAGAAGGAATTATTGGTATTGACGGTTCTGCAAATTATGTAAAAGCAAAAGGAGATTATATTTTCGTCGCTTCCGGAACAGGTGGGCTGCGGATTCTAAAAATGAGCAGACCAGGAGTAGATAACGGTGGCGACAGTGAAGTTGCACCAGAATTTGCTGAATGTTCATCTTATGAAACTTACAACGAAGGTCCTTACTTTAACGTGAATTCCAACGAAGAAAAAGCATACGCGGGATCTGCAACTGTTTTATATTTAAATGTAAGCGACAAACTGACTTACTGCGGAAGTCTAAACGTACAAAATACGGCCAACGTGAACAGCAACGGAGAGTTTAATATGAACGGAGCTTTAGCTGTAGGTGCTGTAGGAAAAGATCTGGATTTAAATATAGACGACAATTCCGTGCTTAGAATCCAGGGTAGTATTACCGTATATGGAAACCTGAACCTTAACAGCGGTGCCACACTGGAATTTGTTGGAGATAACTCTTCAATTCATATTTACGGGCAGGTAAGAAGAGGAGAAAACGTGACTATTACCGGAGACTATACAGATACTTCAAATAAACTATAAAAATCAATCGAAGGCTAGGTTGATAAAAGCCCCAACTGATTAACTTCAGAGGGGCTTTTCCATTTATTGCTGCTTCCTCCTGCTCTGCTTATTCTGCCAAAACCCCTTTTTTAGGAATTACAGGAATAGTTGTGGCAACATCTTCAGAAATACTGTTTTTAGGAAAGAAGAATTTCTTTTCAAACATCCTGTTTTCTGCAAAAAAAGTTACCAGAAATTCGTTATTTAAGGCAGTTACCTCATCCTGCATATATTCAATTTTAGCAAAAGAATGTGGAGGTAGTTTTTCAAGTTTACGCCGCATGGTAGAAGTTTCCTTTTTGCCTTCAAATCCTCGGGCAACAATTAAGATCATTTCTATAGAAATTCCGCGGTTATTGATGATGTAAGCGTTCCATTCATCACTTCGAAATTCTTTATTAAACTCCCTCACCACGGCCACATGAACATCTTTCACCTCAGGGATATCGATATCTTTTCTCAAAACTCCTCTTCGACTTTACTTTTTACTTTATTCCAGATAATCCAGAGTATCACTGCTGCAACAATAAACAATATTGCTCCAAAAAGAAATTCTATCACCTTTATAACAATCGTCACATAAAGGATAATTGCAAGAATAATTACCGCCAGAATAATAAAACCTGTTTTTTTCATACTAAAAAAATTACAAGTCATTTTCAGCTTTTCTGCGGCTTTGATGACTATGGATTATGCCTTGAATTTACAAAGAAGATCGGAATTGTTCCAGAAAACGAACATCATTTTCATAAAACATCCTGATATCCCCAATTTGATACAGTAACATTGCAATACGTTCTATTCCCATTCCAAAGGCAAACCCGGAATATTCTTTAGGATCTATACCGCAATTTTTAAGCACATTAGGATCTACCATTCCGCAGCCCATAATTTCCAGCCAGCCGGTACCTTTGGTTATCCTGTAATCGGTTTCGGTTTCCAACCCCCAGTAAATATCCACTTCTGCACTTGGCTCTGTAAATGGAAAATAAGAAGGGCGCAGGCGTATTTTAGATTTTCCGAAAAGCTGTTTTGTAAAGTAAAGCAACGTCTGCTTTAAATCTGCAAAAGAAACATCCTTATCTATATAAAGCCCCTCTACCTGGTGAAAAATACAATGGGAACGCGCAGAAATCGCTTCATTTCTGAAAACTCTTCCCGGGGAAATAGTACGTATTGGTGGCTTGTTATTCTCCATGTAACGCACCTGTACCGAAGACGTGTGGGTCCGAAGCAAAATATCGGGATCTGTCTGAATAAAGAAAGTATCCTGCATATCCCTTGCAGGATGGTATTCCGGAAGGTTTAAAGCGGTAAAATTATGCCAGTCATCTTCAATCTCAGGTCCTTCGGAAACGTTGAAGCCGATGTTTGAGAAAATTTCAATAATCTGATTTTTCACAACAGAAATCGGGTGCCGCGAACCTATTTGTACAGGCTCTGCAGGACGGGATAAATCGCCATAAATTCCTTTTTCTTCCTCTTTACTCTCAAGCTCCTCTTTTAAAGCCGAAACTTTTTGCTGCGCTCCGGTCTTTAGCTCATTTATTGCCTGGCCAAAATCTTTTTTCTGCTCATTTGGAACATTTTTAAATTCAGCAAAAAACTGATTTAATATTCCTTTTTTTCCCAGGAATTTAATCCTGAAAGCTTCAATTTCTTCTGCCGTTTGTGCCTGAAAAGCTTCAACTTCAGCAATATATTCCTTTATCTTATCAATCATTAGGGATTCATCTTTTTCAGAAAGGCAAATTTAAAAAAAATTGCGGCTTGAATTAGTAGTTCGTAGTTTTTTGTTCGTAGTTCATAGTTGGGAGTGGAACAAATTTTTACTCCTTCACTCTTTAACTCTTTTTCTACCCTTTAGCCCGATAATTACCATTTTTGAGGCTGTTCTTTATAGTTCGAAGTTTTTTGTTCATGGTTCGTACTGGAAGAAATTTTTACTCCTTCACTCTTTAGCTCTTTTTCTTCTATTTAGGCCGATAATTGCCATTTTTAAGCTTCTTATAGTGGAGAGAGGAAAGTGGAAAGCGAACTCTTCACTTCTCACTTATTTTACTCCTTCACTCTTTAACTCTTTTCCTTCCCTGTAGGCCGATAATGGTCATTTTGGGAATTGCTCTTGTAGACTCAGCTCCTCAGAGGACTCTTAACTTTTCACTCCTCATAAAAAACACCTTCTAAAATGCCGGTTTTCGATCTTCAGGAAAAGTTTTAACACTTAAACTTCAAATCTGATCTTCTTCATTCAGCACCAGGAACCAATTATTCAGCAGGTTTTTGCGGTTGTACTGCATTTCTTCTTTGGTTTCATAATCGATTACTTTTTTTCCGGCGAAGGTGCAGATCGCCTGTCCTGCCGCGGTGTCCCATTCCATTGTGGGTGCAAACCGCGGATAACAGTCGGCTTTTCCTTCTGCCACCATGCACAACTTCAGCGAACTGCCTACAGAAATGGTATTCACTTCTCCATGTTTGTTTTCCAGCGAACTTATATATTCTTTTGTTTCCGAAGAAAGATGAGATTTACTAGCAACAACAGTATACTTTTTTTCTTCAGAAGGTAAAGGCAGTTTTTTGGCAGTTTTCAGTATTTCCTGCATTCCGGGGAATTCCGTTATTCCTATTACTTTATATGAGCCGATTCCTTCAGCAGCAAAATACAGTTCCTCTAAAGCCGGCACGTAAATTACTCCCAATATCGGCTTCTGATCTTCTATTAAAGCAATATTTACGGTAAACTCGCCATTCTTTTTAATAAACTCTTTTGTACCATCTATAGGATCTACAATCCACAGCTTTAACCATTTTTTACGATCCTTATAAGCAAGCTCTTTACCTTCTTCTGAAAGTATTGGAATGTCCAGCTTCTCCAGGTAACTCATAATAATATTATGTGAAGCAATATCTGCTTTTGTAAGTGGAGATTCATCTTCTTTTGCCTCTACCTCAAAATCTTCGTTATTATAAATTTCCATGATGCGTTTTCCTGCCGCGAGTGAGGCCCGGATTGCTGTTTCTAAAAGTGAGGTCATTATCTTCTATATTATTAAATCCTATTTCCTGCTTACAATTCTTCTTTCAACGATATTCAGAATTTGGGCTACTGCTTCTTCGGTACCACAAGCTGCGGTGTCTATAGTAATATCAAAATCCACAGGTTCTTCATAAGGCGCATCCACTCCTGTGAAGTTTTTGATTTCTCCAGAACGCGCTTTTTTGTAGAGGCCTTTTACATCTCTTCTTTCACACTCTTCAAGAGAAGCATTAACAAATACCCCAACAAAGTTATTTTCTCCAACTATTTCTTTAATCGTTTCCCTATCTGTTTTTAACGGAGTAATAAAAGCAGCAATTACCACTGTGCCGGAGTCGATAAAAAGCCTGGCAACCTCTGCTATCCTCCGAATGTTTTCAGATCTATCTTCTGAAGTAAATCCAAGATCTTTGTTTAGCCCTGTGCGCACATTGTCGCCGTCCAGCAAATAGGTATGAATCTTTTTTTCGTACAGCTTCTTTTCCACCATATTGGCAAGTGTAGATTTTCCGGAACCCGAAAGACCACTAAACCATACCAAAAGCGGCTTGTGACCTTTGAGACTCAACCTGTGCTGTTGAGATACAGCAAATTCCTGCGGACTCAGGTTATTTTCAGCCAAGATGTTCCCATTGGTAGTTCTGTTTTTAATTCCGTAGTCTATTTTATACCAGGCTCTTTCATGCAGATAGTAAAGAAGCATTTTCGTCACCACCTCAACCATGCCCACTTTTAGCCCCACTACAGGATTACCAGAAATAACCCAGGCCAGCAACATTGTGTCTAATGTACCTACGACCCTCCAGCTAATTGTTTTAAGAATATGCCGCCATTGGCTAATAGTATGTTTTCCCAGGTTTATCCTAATCCATACCCGCTCATGTAGGTAGTAAAGCAGCATTTTGGTAAGTACTTCGGCCAGGCCTATTTGCAATCCCACATAAGGATCGCCTGTGATAAACCATGAGAGAAAAATCGTGTCGAGCGTACCAATACACCTCCAGGTTATAGCTTTGGCGATATGCCGCTTATGTGATACTTCCTTCACTTTTTCCTATCAATTTTTTTCTCTAAGACGAAGATGTGTTTTTCTCTCCCTACGAATCATGTTTCCACAATTTCCATGTGCAGCCAAAAATAAATATTATAAGGAAATCTCGTGCTTTTTATGCGGAATAGTTTCACGTTGGCAATAATAGAAACATAAGAGTCTTTTTAAGAGACCGCTATAATATAGTATTCTTGTCCGGTAAAACACCTAATAAAGAAATTTGCAGTAAAAATGTCAAGTCTAACTGAGTAGCGGCGATTTTGTTAACTTTTCGACTCCGCCCAAGGTGAACTAAAATTTTGGTTGCTTTTTTTGAGCTGAAACAGAAAAAGCAAGTTCATTCTCAGACCACATCTGAAATTTTTGCGGTAACGACACAGCCCATGGAAGGGAGCAACAGCCGCATCCGCTTTTTACCGATTTCCTGTATAAGAGCCTCCTGATCTTTTAAGGCGCCCTGAGAAATTTTCACATTATCGCCAACAGAAAATCCGTCTACCTTTAATTCATCGATATTATCATCATCCAGCCAGTTTTTTATCGTCTGGATTTCCACATCACGAACAATAGCAGGTTTTCCCAGCCAAAATAGATAGCGTACCACTCCCGGAACCTCAAAAACTTTATTGCGGTCCTTTTCGGCAATATGAACAAAAAGATAAGACCTGAAAAGCGGCTCTGTCACCTTTTTCTTCCGGTCACTCCATTGCTTTACTTCTGTGGTTGTGGGACAATAGACCCTGATATTGTTCTTCTGAAGATTCTCACTAACTTTTATTTCCCATTTAGGTTTTGTATACAAAACATACCACTGCATAACTGAGTAATGATTTATCCTTCAGTAGTAGGGTTAAGAAGGGTTAGTAAACAAATCTAATGTAATTTCAGGTAAAAGCACAAGGATTTTTATACGACAATATACTTTTGTGATTGTTTTATTATAAGACCTTCTTCTTAAGAAAAAGGATTCAATAGAAGATTTTTTATTTTGAAACCCATTTGCTGAAGGGAGGAAACTGGTAGTCGCTCTGAATTTAAAATACAGTTTCTTTTACTTCTTCTCCATCTGCTTTAACAGTTCAATATCTGCTAAAGTATCCACATCAAAATTCCCTCTTTCAAACTTGAAGGTTTCAAACTCCAAATTTTTATTGAAGAGGAGCTTTTTTGCTCCGTGGTTGCCCTTCAGCTCTCTCAAATCTGAAAAAAGTTGTCGTGAAAAGATTGCAGGAACCCCAACATCTCCTGCATATTCTGAAAATGTTGCCGACTTATTGCTCTGCAAATGCACTCTGATTAATTCCTTAAGTATTCCTTTAGTTACAAAAGGCTGGTCGGAAACCAAAATTAGAATATGCTCCAGGTCATTCTCGCTTTCCAGTGCTTCAGAAATTCCTTTACTAATACTTGTACCCATTCCTTCTTCCCAGCTTTTATGAATCACTGTCTTGAATTTGCTAAGATTGATCCTCTCCGAAATTTCTTCTGCCCTGGCCCCTAAAACTAAAATCCGGATGCTAAATTCCAGCGATTCCGTTACCTCAACCACATGCTGAAGGAGGTTTTTTCTTCTAAATTCTACCAACTGCTTTGGATAACCAAGCCGGCTGGAAGATCCTGCTGCAAGAACTACAACTCCTATTTTTACCATGTTATTCAAATCTGAACTTGCTCAAGATGACCATGTTTTTTATCGTGGATTGGAGAAGACTTTTCCCTTAAGCTCCTGGCACTGGTCCCGGTTAAAACCGACTGAATTTCAGCCAGAATGGAAAGACTAATTTCCGCCGGTGTTTCTGCACCAATTTCCAGGCCTACCGGCGCATAGATTTTATTCAGGACTTTCGGATTCAGCTTAAATCCTTCTATTGCCAGATCATCCAACATTCTCCCGTACTTTTTCTTTGGCCCAAGAATTCCGATATAGGGAATCTCTTCGCGAGCAACCAAGAGTTTTAAGACTGCAAGATCGTAATGGTAATTGTGGCTCATCAATACGAAACAGCTACGATGATCTATTTCAATATTTTCCAGAGTACTTTCCGGTTTTGAGACAATCACCTGGCAGGAGGTGGTAAAGCGGCTTTTATTTGCATGAGTAGGGCGGCCATCTGTTACTATCGTGTCCCACCCCAGCAAATCGGCTTGCTGCACCAGTATCCGGGCGTCATTTCCGGCCCCCACAATAATAAGTTTTACCGGTGGCTGATAATTCTGAATAAAAATGTGCTGGGTTTCCCCGCCAATTAAATATTCAGCAAAGTCATTTTGTTCTTTTTTTAAGCTTAGCTGAGCTTTACCCAGAATATGATCGAACAAAGCCTTTTTCGGAATTTCCCCTGTAACCTCCGAATTCTCAGAAATTACAAATTTTGTTCCCTTCTGACTTTTTAATTTATTCAGATTAAACTGAACCACAATTGCCACGGAATTCTTTTGACTAATTACATTCTTAAGTAACTCACAGGGATTGCATTCATCTTCATAATCCAAAGGTTCGAATAACACCTGAATGATTCCATTGCAGCCGAGTTGTGCGCCAATTACGGCATCATCTTCATCACTGGTGTCATAGGAAACGAGTTTATTCTTTTGCTGATGCATTGCGTGAAGTGCCTTTCGCAAAGCATCTCCTTCCAGGCAGCCGCCACTTATAGCCCCTGTAATACTGCCAAATTCATCCACCAGCATCCTCGCTCCCGCTTTTCGATATGAGGAGCCCTGGACGTGCACTACGGTGACTAACACACCTCCTGTTTCTGCCTTTTTTAAGTGCTCATATTCAGCTAAAATAGCATCCAGTTCTCTCATACCATCTCTTTTTTAAGTTCCCCTACAACTCTTTTTATCTCCATTACCGTAAACTCGATATCTTCCATACTAGTTTTTCTTCCCAGACTAATACGAATTGAGGATAGTGCCAGGTCGTCACTTAATCCCATTGCTTTTAAGACATGGGAAGGCTTAACTGTATTAGAGTTACAGGCTGAACCACGTGAAATTGCAAGACTATTTAGTTTCCGAAGCAATAATTCGCCCCCAATATCCTTAAAGGAGATATTCGTGGTATTCGGAAGTCGATCAGAATATTCAGAATTAACTACTGCACCTGTGATTTTTCTTAGTTCGCTTTCCATTTTCTGCCTCATTTTCATAATTCTCACTGATTCATTTTCTATCCCGGACGAAATAATTTCTGCTGCTTTCCCAAATCCAACGATTCCAGGAACATTTAAAGTACCAGGACGCATTCCTTTTTCCTGTCCGCCACCAAAGTATTGCGGCTCAATTTCCACCTGATTTTTTTTATTGATATATAAAGCGCCCACCCCTTTGGGTCCGTAGATCTTGTGAGAAGAGAAGATTGCCAGGTCCAGATTCAGCTCACTTAGGTCTACCGGAATCTTACCCACAGCCTGAGTGATGTCACTCATTAGTTTCACACCCTTCTCATGCACTATCTTCTCAATTTTCTTTAAAGGATGCACGAGCCCGGTTTCATTATTCGAGAGCATGAGACAAACCAGTATTGTTTTGGAATTAATTGAATTCTTTAATTCCTGAAGGTCTAAATTTCCTGTTTGATCTACATCCAGATAAGTAATTTTAAAACCTTTCCTTTCGAGGGCAGACATAATATCCAAAACAGCTTTGTGCTCAGTTCTACAGGTAATTATGTGATTGCCTTTAGATTTGTTTCTTTCGCAAAATCCAAAAAGGGCAAGATTAGCAGCTTCAGTAGCTCCAGAGGTGAAAATGATTTCAGTGGGTTTACAGGTTATCAATCTGCCAATTTGCTCCCTCGCGGTTTCAACCGCTTCCCCGGCATCCCAACCAAATACATGATCACTACTTGCATTCCCGAATTTCTCAGTAAAATAGGGGATCATGGCATCAATCACCCTGGCATCTACGGGAGTGGTTGCATTATAATCGAGGTATATTTTCCTTTTTACCGCCATGCGTTATGTTTTGTTGTATATATCGATTTTCAATTGATGGGAATTTTCCCGAAAGTAGTCTTCTGTTTTAAAAAACCTTTATTAAATCTTCCTGCTGCTCCAGCAGGTTGCGCATCTTCTCTTGCAGTTTTTCATATTCCTGCATTGCTTTGATGGCATGCGGAGTAACCTGAGCTCCGCCCCCGTGTTGCCCACCTTTTTTCATAATCACCCACGGCTCATCAGAATTGGTGTTTAATCTTTGCACCAGATCCCAGGCTTTTTTATAAGACATCTTCATTTGCCCGGCAGCTTTTGAGAGAGAACCTTCTTTCTGAATTTGTCGTATTAATTCATTTGGGCCGGGACCATAGAATTTTTCACCTTCATCCTCCACCCAACATTTGAATCTGATCTTTTTCATTTTGGAAAGCAATCTCTCAAGTTTTAATTTCCCGGCTTTCAGCTTTTATCTCAGGCAGGAATGGTTGTTTATAAATTCTTTTCCCGGTTGCCCTGTACAATGCATTTGCCAGAGCTCCCTGCACTGGAGGAAACGGAGGTTCTCCAAGGCCTGTAGGATCCATGCCATTCTCTATAAAATGTACATCAATTTTCTTTGGAGCTTCACGATGGCGAATGAGCCTGTAAGAATCAAAATTACTCTGTTGGCTTACCCCGTCTTTAAACGTCAACTCGCTATAAAGTGCATGTCCAATCCCGTCTATCGTCCCCCCTTCAACCATATTTATTGCTGCATCGGGATTGACCACAATTCCGCAATCTACCACACAGGTAACTTTATCTATGACGGGTTGATTATCTTCCAGATCCATTTCCAGAACCTGGGCTACATAAGAATTATGGCAGTAATATGCAGCAACACCTCTGCCTGAGGCCGTACTTGCAGTGTTCCAACCCGATTTGTCTCTTACCACTTCCAGCACCCCTGCATAACGGGCCGGATCATAATCATTATTTTCTCCCACAGGGTCTGTACCTGCACGTTCAAGCATATCGAGACGAAACTGAATAGGATCCTTACCCATTTCTTCAGCTAATTCATCCAGAAAGGATTGTTCTGCTCCGGCAATAAAATTGGACCTGGGTGCTCTAAAGGCTCCTATGGAAATATGGGAGTCTATGGTCCAGCTTTCCGCCAGGTAATTATCTACAGCCCCCGCCGGAAAACGATTAGCAAAAAGCGGACTTTCACCTACACCCCCTGCATTTACATGGAAGGCAGTAAGATTATTGTTGCCATCCAGGGCAGCCCTGTAGGTCACCTGGTAAGCCGGTCGATAAACACCATTGGTCATATCGTCCTCCCGTGTATACACGAGTTTCACAGGTGCCCCGATTTTATCAGAAATAACAGCGGCTTCTACAAGAAAATTTCCATAAAGCCGGCGGCCAAAACCGCCACCCATGCGGGTCATTTGTATATCTATATTTTCAAGGTCCAGTCCTAATCGTTTACTAACACTCTTTTCTGCAAACTCCGGGGTTTGGATAGGCCCCAGCAATTCTGCTTTCCCATTGGTGACGTTGGCAAAGAAATTCATTGGCTCCATACAATTGTGTGCAAGAAAAGGGCAGCTGTAGGAGCGCTCGATTACACGTGCTGCATTCTTAAAAGCTGCCTCGGGATCGCCATCCTTCCTTACCATTTGAGATTCTTCAGGACCGATATTTGCCATTAAGGACTCATGAGTTTCAGAATTTTCGAGTCCGAGAGTATCCCTCAAGGCAGGAGATTTTTCAAGAATTACAATCTCTTCTGTCAGCTCCGGTTTCAGGTCCCATTCTACCTTTAAGGCTTTTTTAGCTTTCATCACCTGCCATGTAGATTCACCTACTACCACTACGAGTTTTGAAAAAGCAGCAACGTCGCTCCATTCCTTTTCCATATCGTCGGGATAAGTGTCTATGGTAAAAACATCCTTTATCCCCGGCATTTTCCTGGCGTCATCTGCATCCATGGATTTAAATCGTAATCCGAAAGCAGGCGGTTGAACGATCATGGCAATAAGCATATCATCCCGGTTGACATCAAGACCAAATAAGGGCTGACCTGTTACTATCTTTTTAGCATCCACATTTTTTCGTGAGGTGCCTATGATTTTAAAATTATTATTTTCTTTAAGCACTACTTCTTCAGGCACTTCTACCTTTGCGGCAAATTTGGCAATTTCTCCATAGCCTATAGATCTGTCGCTGCCTGAATGTGTTATAATTCCGTTTTCCACAGTAAGTTCAGAAAGCGGAACATCCCATTCCTTTGCCGCAGCGATGAGCAACATTTGTCTCGCTGTAGCTCCTGCCATTCTTAACGGCTCCCAACTTTGCCGAATAGACTGGCTTCCTCCTGCAATTTGCCTGGAGAAAA
This sequence comes from Autumnicola lenta, assembly GCF_031846515.1. NCBI lineage: Bacteria > Pseudomonadati > Bacteroidota > Flavobacteriia > Flavobacteriales > Flavobacteriaceae > Autumnicola > Autumnicola lenta. Next base: position 167,266 of record NZ_JAVRHO010000003.1, on the reverse strand, counting down.
TATCTGTGTTTAATGGTGCCTGTTCTACAATCACGTTGCTCCAATCTACATCCAGTTCCTCTGCAACAAGCATTGGCATAGCAGTTTTTACATTCTGGCCTATTTCCGGATTAGGAGAATATATTGTCACCACTCCATTATCACCGATTTTTAGATAACCATTTATTTCGAACCACTCCTCTGGCATTTCCAGAGCCATTTCCTTTCCGCTTTCCTCTGCCGCACGTTTACATGCCAGCCAGTTAAAACCGATTAGTAATCCTCCACCGGCAAGAGAAACATTCTTAATGAATGATCTTCTGCCCATTCCTGTTTTTACTTTACTCATTTCTTTCGGATTTGATTAAATGACATTATGCGATCTGAGAATTTGAAGCTGTTTTAATGGCAGCTTTTATTCTGGTGTAGGTGCCGCAGCGGCAAATATTGCCGTTCATGGCATTTTCTATTTCAGCATCACTGGGACTGGGGTTACTGTTGAGCAGGGAAGCGGCAGACATGATCTGGCCTGCCTGGCAATAGCCACATTGGGGCACATCGTGTTCCAGCCATGCCTTTTGTACAGGATGATCTCCTTCTTCAGAAAGTCCTTCAATCGTGGTTATCTTATTCTCCTTGATCGATGAAACAGGAAGCTGGCAGGATCTAACCGCATTACCATTTAAGTGTACAGTACACGCACCACATTGCGCAATTCCACAACCGTACTTTGTTCCCACTAATTTTAAATGATCTCTTAAAACCCAAAGTAGCGGAGTATCGGGATCTACATCTACCGAGAGGTTTTTCCCATTTATATTTACATCAAATTGCGCCATGGTTCAATTTTTTATTTTAGTTGAAGTTCATTAAAGTATGAAAAAAAATATTATGAATAGTTAAATTCCGACAAAATAGACGTTTAAGACGCACGAGCGTTATCAGGATATTGTCCGGATTACTTTAAATAATTTAGGATTAACAGGTAAGAATAAGCATTTCTCACTTCTGGTTATGCCATTATTGTCCGGTTTAAAATTTACTTATCTATGGTGATTAAAAAAAGGCAATTTTCAAGCAAAAGAGATTATTTGTAAGCAAATGTTGGCTGAAAGAGACTTTTAGATTTCACTTTACGCTAAATTCTGCATTTTTGATGATTTAAAAGTGGTAAACAAGACTAAAAAATGATAAACTCTATACTTTATGAGACTTTTGAGTCTTTAAATAAGTTCAAAACAACGTTTTGTCCCTGAAAACTTCCCTTCATGGTCATTTAAGGAAAATATCCTTCTAAATCCGACCCTCAAAAAAGCATATTTTCGACCTTCTATTAAAATAAGCATCAGTTATTCCTTAAACATCTTCTTTATTGGGTACCGATTTGAAATATGAATTAAAAGCAGAAGGTGAAAAATGGCATTCTTAAGGTGCAAAGTAAAATTAATTCTGGAAAACGCTATTTATGCTCACTTTCAGTCCTCTGATTTTGCAGGCTTCTTTTTCTTCCGGAGAATTAGATTTTCCTTAAGAAAAATAACGTTCCTTTACCTTTCCAATTTCAAAATTACCACGGATATTTGCATCTTTTTAAGTTGAGCATGGAAACCAAAAGGAAGCAGCGCATAGCACTGAGTATTTATTTTTTTTTCGCGGGCGTTTGTTTTTCAACCTGGGCTTCCCGTATTCCCACAATTAAATCCTCTTTTAACCTCAACGAAGCCGAACTTGGTAACCTGTTGCTAACCATGCCGGTAAGCTCCCTTATTGGATTGCCAATTTCGGGCTGGCTGGTTTCCCGCTTTAACAGCCGCCCTCCTTTGCTGGCTTCTATTTTGTTTTTTTCGGTTGCGCTTATAGGGATTGGATATTCGGACAGTCTCCTGTTATTGATCGTTTCCGTTTTTTTGTTTTCGTTTTGTATGAGAATCCTGAATATTTCCATGAACACCCAGGCGATCACCCTTCAGAAAAACTACGGAAAGAAAATTAACGGATCTTTCCACGGACTCTGGAGTACCGGCGGACTTACCGGTGTTGGTTTTTCTACCCTAATGCTTAAGTTCAACGTCCCAATGCCGGAGCACCTGGCAATGGTAGCTGTTGTAACTTTTATTGCTGCAATTGCCGCCTACAGATTTTTACTCACAAACGACCGTGCACCGCAGGGCAACAAACTAAAACTTGGAAAACCAGATAAATTTATTTTATACCTGGGACTGTTGGTCTTCTTCGCGGCGCTTTGTGAAGGTGGTATGTTTGACTGGAGTGGTGTTTATTTTAAAGAAGTAATTGGAGAAGATATTTTTACACTTGGCTACTTTATTTTTATGGTTTTTATGGCACTTTCCAGGTTCTTTTCAGATATTATTATTGATAAAATTGGCATGGAGAAAACCTTTATTTTTAGTGCCACCCTTATTGCATGCGGGATTTTAATGGTAGTAATTTTTCCATATTTCTGGCCGGCTTTAATCGGATTTAGTATGGTTGGTCTTGGCGTGGCAGCTATTATTCCAATGGTTTTTACTTTGGCAGGCACCTCTTCAAAGTATTCCGCGGGCATGGCAGTTTCTATAATCGCGACCTATGGAATTGTAGGGATGTTGCTGGGCCCTCCCCTAATTGGCTATCTGGCAAATGCCTTTAGCCTGAAGTTATCTTTTATCCTTTTTATAATTACGGGATTAATGCTAATTCCTGTATCGCAACTCTTTTTTCGCCAGCAGCAACAGGAGCAGGTTTGAGCAAAGATTATCGAAAAGCAACTCAATTGGAAAAGTAACAGTTGATAGAGAAATCTACCTTCTGAGTTTTATCTAGTTAAAGTTTAACGTAGCTGCATTTTCTCCGCCGTTATAGGCCTTAGCATAAAAAGAAGTCTGTATGCTCCCTAATGGAAAAACAGCCAAACCCTTTGTTGTTCCATCTATTAGCCTTTGCAGGACTACAGGTGATATTGGTATTTCTAAAAATTCTTCCCCTGTTTTCGGCATATCCATATCTATAACCATCTGCTCATTGAAAACCTCCCAAAGCGGCAAATTTCCGGTGAGATCGTTAAAAGTAACCGTTTCATAATTCCAGTCTTCCCTGCCTCCTTTTATTTCCATTATTCTTATTCTTCCATATTCATGTGTAGGAGAAGGGACCTGGTTGCTGGAATGCACTTTAAGCCTTAAAAGCCCCCACTCTTTAACCTTATGATCTTTAAAATTTGAAAAGTCCCACCTCAAGACAGGGATTAGGTGATGCGACACACTAATTAACTGCTTTATTTCACCATTTTCCTGCTGCCCCCATCCTGCCAGGGATTCTTCAGGAAACAGCACATCTACGGTAGCATCTTCTTTAACTTTTAGCTGATGGCTCAAATTTGCCAATTTTTGAGGTTGGGGATGGTACTCCAGTGCATTTTCACTTTCTTCAGGTTTATTTTCCGCATCCTCAAAAAAGACTTTCACCTCCTTTATATCAAGATGAAATTCCCGATTGCCCCAATCTATAAGTGCAAAATGGCACCGCAACTCATCGCCCGGCAGATAACGGAGCCCTTGGGGAGAAAACCGGATGGTATGCCAGTTTAGCGTATCTTCTAAATCAAATTCTTTAAGAAATGCATGGTGATCCCGGGTGCGCTGGTTGTACAACCGCATATTAATCCTTCTAGTAGCATGGCTGGGCTTTACTTTGGCCTCGATCCAAAGCTTTTCTTCAGAATAATCTTCCGTATCCTTAGGAGGAAAAGAAACAGGCCTCGAAACCGTTGCCCACCATACATTATGAGGTTCTGCTGAAGCATCTACGACAAACCGGATAAAGCCGTCTTTAACAATTAGTCTTGTCTTTACTTCTCCGTCTCCATGCTGCGTAGTCCAGGGAATATCTTCTGTATTATAATTGCAGTCGTCTTTCCAAACCTGTTGCGAATATAAATTACTGCTGTACACGAGGATAAGAACGAGGAGGGTGGGAATTTTATACATATATTAAATAAAAAGCTTTTGCGGCTATTGTTGGCCTGAAAAAATAAATGTAATAAAAAATGCCTATGTGTAATAGCTTTCGATTCTGAATAATGTCCCAACTATCTCAGAAACCAGCTTTAAATTATTAAGCTCTAAAAGTGAGAACTGCCCAAAAATGTGCAGACAAGGATTAAAATTATCTGGAGAATAATGAAATGGATCATCCTTCCAAAATGGCAATTATTGTACTTCCCTGCTTCCCTAAGGAAAATTTATACGTAATAGTACCATATCGGGTACGATAGACAAGTAGCGGGAATAGAGAGGCAACTTTGTCGGCTTAACCTTTTGTTTTCCCGGTTTTCTAAATTACACTTTTTCGGTAAAACCCGCTATTTGCTATAACCGATGATACAAAACTGAAAATCTATTAAATTGGCTTAAATTTCGTTTTTTCAAAGCCATTTGTTTTCACATCAAAATATAAGGTTTAAACCAGTTTTACTATAGATTAAAATTTATGTTGTATGGATAATATCTTGCAGACTCTCACAGATGGTTTTACTTATGAAGGTTCATTAAAGGATTGTGTTATTAATTACCTGCTTATACTTATTACTGTGCTTCCTCATTTTATGTTAAGAAGTAAAATAAAGAGAAATCGACATACCTGGTATTTGGTAATGATAACTTCATTTTTGGTTCAGATGCTTCTATGGTTTGCTCTTAATGTTGTTGGAGTATCTATAGTTTGGTGTTCGCTTGCAGGATATAATTTGCTGTTTTTTGGAAGAAATATTTCTTATCTACATACCACTGTCAAGACCTTTCCTATTATCCATTTCATAATAATATTTTTTGGCATTTTATACTATTTCATTTTCTTACCTCTAATAACTACAATTGCACATATTACAGCATTTCTAATTGGCATCGGACTCTATTATTTATACCAAAAGGGTACGCATTAACTATAAACTATAATAGCAATTTTTAGATAATCAGATTTTTTTCTCTTCTTCTTTGTAGAATTTTCTCAATTGTTCTTGTTCGCAATTAAAAGAACAACCTATAAGATGCTACAGGTGCAGCAGATTCAGAAAATTGTTAAATTATTAAAATACATTTATTAACTTGTGAATCCCATATAATTTACCCCATTTAAAAGCACTCAAATAATAAAATCTTACAATGAAAAATGATTACCCTGCTTACCGGGAAAAGCACTGCAGAACCCACAACAGCGAGCATGAGCCAGGCAAAAAGATAATGTTCATTTTCTTCCTACTATTAATCTCTCCACTTTTGGCACAAGATGCTGATATGGAATTAAATGAAGAGGAATATTTTGAGGTGCCAGGTGTTAATATCCTGGCCTTTAGCAACTGGTACAATGGTTTATTCAGTGATTCCAAAATTAGCGGTATAGAAATTATACATCACGGGGATCGTACAGCCACCAATGGGGATGTACGCCTGCATGCCACCCCCGAACAATGGGATGCTATCCCTACTTTTTCTGAAAGGAAAGTAGATCAGGCAAACGCCCGAATAGATACTTACCAGGAGTACCCCGACTACAATTTTAAGTATATGGTTCGCGCAGAGGCGAAAGGTGATGGTGTTCTTCTTAGTGTGCACCTGGAGGAAGCCGTACCTGAAGCACTGGTCGGCAAAGCCGGTTTAAATTTAGAGTTTATTCCTTCAGCTTACTGGGAAAAAACCTATTATATGGACGGGAATGCCGACATTTTTCCGTTGTATCCAAGCAGTGATATGCAACAGGACAATACCGGTTATACTTCACCAAAACCTATGGCTACAGGCCAAAAACTTGTACTGGCACCGGAAGATCCCGAGCGTAGGGTGACCATAACTTCAGAAGATGCAGAATTAATGTTACACGACGGAAGGGATAAGGCCCAGAACGGTTGGTTTGTGGTGAGAAGTCTTATTCCGGAAGGTGAAACAGGAAAAGTCCTGGAGTGGTTTATTTCAGCAAACGCTATTCCCGGCTGGACCCGCAGGCCTGTCATTGCACATTCGCAGGTTGGTTACCATCCAAATCAGCAAAAAGTGGCTGTAATTGAACTGGATAAAAATGCTATTCCTGAACAAAGTGCCACTCTTCAGAAAATTTCCGAAGAAGGTGAAAAGATTGATGTGCAAACAGGAGAACTTTCTAAATGGGGACAATATACCCGATATAATTATTTTCACTATGATTTTTCTGAAGTAAGAGAGCCGGGCACCTATGTAATTAGTTATGGCGAAGAAACCACTGCTCCCTTTAGAATAGGTGAGAATATTTATGAAGATGCTTGGCATCCTACCAATGATATTTATTTTCCCGTACAAATGGACCACATGCTAATTAATGAGGCTTACCGCGTTTGGCATGGCGCTTCCCATCTGGATGATGCCTTACAGGCACCTGTAGATCACGAGCACTTTGATCTTTATGCACAGGGACCAACGACAGATACACAATATGAACCGGGTGAACATATACCCGGACTGAATATTGGAGGCTGGTACGATGCCGGAGATTATGATATCAGGACACAAACACAATACCATGTAGTTTTGAATCTGGCACATGCTTTTGAAGATTTTAACCTTCAGCGTGATCAGACATTGGTTGATTATGATGCGAAATACGTTGATATTCATAATCCTGACGGAAAACCGGATATACTTCAGCAAGTTGAACATGGAACTTTAGCACTTATCGCCCAACACAGGGCAGTGGGACACGCTATTCCCGGAATTATAGTTCCGGACATTTCTCAATACACACACCTGGGCGACGGATTGACAATGACAGATAATCTTATATATGACCAAAGCATGGATTCTCTTGAATCTGATGGTTATAGAAGCGGGAAATTTGATGACCGATGGGCATTTACCAGTAAATCTACTCCGTTAAATTATGGATCTATAGCGGCTCTCGCCGCTGCCAGCAGGGTATTAAAAGGCTATAATGACTCTCTCGCCCAGGAATCACTCAATACGGCGCAAAAGGTATGGGAGGAAGAACAGGCCAATGAACCGGATCTTTTTCATCATGGGAATACCACAGGCGGCACACTGGAAGATGAAGAGTTAAAAGCCGCCGTAGAACTTTTAATTGCAACAAAAGATCAAAAATATGCGGGCCGCATTGCAGCAATGTGGCCGGTAATAGATGCTGATTTCGCTTCTCATGCCGGACGTGTTACCAGGGTGCTTCCTTATATGAACAATTCTTTCAGACAAAAACTACGGGAAAGAACCAGAGCTTATCAGACCGAGCTGGATGCATACTACGAGGAAAATCCGTTTGGAGTACCTATTGGACGTGGCGGCTGGGCAGGAAATGGCCAGGTAGTAGAGTTCGCAATGAATAATTATCTGCTTCACAAAGCATTCCCAGATCTTATTGACAGGGAATATGTATTTAAAGGCTTAAATTATATTTATGGTACACATCCCGATTCTTCTATATCCTTCGTTTCGGGAGTCGGAACCAGGTCCAAAAAAGTAGCATATGGAATGAACCGGGCAGATTTTTCATTTATTGCAGGAGGTGTGGTTCCCGGAGTTCTTATTTTGAAACCTGATTTTCCTGAAAACAGGGAAGACTGGCCTTTCCTGTGGGGAGAGAATGAATATGTAGTAAACGTAGGTTCATCTTATATCTATCTTGTAAACGCTGTAAATTTTTTACTAAATGAATAAAAACTTTTACACCTTAGTGATTACACTGGTCATTTCTTTCCAGGCAATTGGACAATTCTCCCAAAAAGACAGAGACAGTATTAACAGGTTAAGTAATGAAGACCACCAGTTAATGATGGAAAAACTGGGAATTGAAGAATTACGACCAGGCCCCTCAGGGAACCCTGAGGCTCCCAATGCTGCAAATTCTGATGAATCTAAAGCCTCGCCCTATACAAGCTTACCAGATCCCCTCGTATTTGATAATGGTTCCACAGTAGAATCTGCTGAGGATTGGGAAAAACGAAAAGCAGAAATTAAGGAACATTTTGATCGTGAAATTTATGGTCGGGTTCCTGAAAACGTTCCAGAAGTTACCTGGGAAGTAATTAGTACAAAGGATACTATAATTGGAGAATATCCGGCAATTCAAAAAAACCTGCTTGGACATGTAGATAACTCTGCATATCCGGAAATCACAGTAGAAATCGAATTAAGCCTTACCACTCCTGCAAAAGCAAAGCAGCCTGTTCCTGTGATAATGGAACTCGGCTGGAACTGGCCTTCACATATACCCAGACCTGAGCAGAAAGGTGAGCCCTGGCAGGAACAATTACTGGAGAAGGGATGGGGCTATGCCGTCCTAATCCCCACCAGTTTCCAGGCAGACAATGGTGCCGGTTTACGTGAGGGAATTATCGGTCTTGTAAATAAAGGGCAACCAAGAGAAGTGGACGACTGGGGAGCGCTGCGAGCCTGGGCATGGGGAGCCAGCAGAGCTCTGGATTATTTTGAAACAGATCCCGCTGTGGATGAAAATCGTGTGGGAATAGAAGGTCTTTCACGATATGGGAAAGCTGCCATTGTTACTTTTGCCTATGACCCTCGTTTCGCCATTGGATTTATAGGCTCTTCCGGAGCAGGCGGAACAAAGATTTTGAGACGGGAATATGGTGAGCAGGTAGAAAATCTCGCCTCTTCAGCTGAATATCATTGGTTTGTCCCTAACTTTATTAAATATGCAGGACCTCTAACGCCAAATGACCTGCCGGTAGACGCACACCAACTAATAGCAATGGCTGCGCCGAGACCGGTTTTTATCAGTTCCGGAGATCCGGAAGTAGAAGGAAAATGGATAGATGCAAAAGGAATGTTTCTTGGCGGCGTACACGCTGCCCCTGTTTACGAACTGCTGGAAAAAGATGGAATGGGAACTACCGAATATCCTTTGGAACATGAAGCTTTGCTGGATGGCCAAATTGCCTTTCGTGAACACAGAGGTGGCCATACTGTGGTTCCAAACTGGCCGTACTTTATTGAATTTGCAAGTAAATATCTTGCAACTGAAGAAGATTAACTATATTAAACCACTAAAAATAAAAACGTGAAAAACTTATTTATCCTTTTTGTACTACTTTTTGCCATGCAGACATCTGCTCAAAACCAGTTTAATGTCCTGCTTTTCACCAAAACTGCCGGATGGCATCATAAATCCATTAACGAAGGAGTAACAGCAATGCGAGCTATGGCTGAACGGCATAGTTTTGATATGCAATGGCATGAAGATGCCACCAGGTTTAACGATGATTTTCTTGAACAATTTGATGTTATAATTTTCCTGAACACTACAGAAGATATTCTTAATGAAGAGCAACAGGCAGCATTTAAAAGGTTTATCCAGTCGGGTAAAGGTTTTGTGGGCGTTCACAGTGCCTCAGATACAGAGTACGACTGGCCGTGGTACAACCAGCTTGTAGGGAAAATGTTCCATATACACCCCCTGGAGCAATCTGCTATGGTAGATGTTGTGGATACCAACTTTCCCGGAATGGAAATTTTTCCGAAAAGGTTTCTATGGACTGATGAGTGGTATGAATTTCTTCCGGAAGAGTACTCTAAAAATCTAAACATCCTGCTTAGCGTAGATGAAGAATCTTACGATCCTGAGGTTCAATGGGGTGAGAAAATCGGCAAAGGAATGGGTGACCATCCAATATCCTGGTATCAGTACTTTGACAACGGGAGGTCTTTTTATACAGGATTAGGCCATATCGCAGAAATTTATAAAGATCCGTGGTTTTTACATCACCTGTACGGCGGTATCTACTGGGCTGCCACAGGAAACGGAATTAAAAAATAGTTGCTGATCAAATTCAGAAATAAAGAAATTAATCTAATTTTTACCATGAAAAGAAATTATTTATCCTACCTACTGTTGAAGTGCTCGCTAATCGTACTGGTGGTGGCTGTATTTGCCCAATGCAAATCTGACACTAAAAATTCCAATGAAAGTACAGACGAAAATGAACAGGCGCAAGTAGTAGATACGTTTGCATTTTCTTCTAATCCTGTAAAAGTACCGGAGCAGGAGGTGAAAACGCTGGAAATAGGCAGTAAAGCACCCAATTTCAGATTACCGGGAACGGACGGAAAGTATCATTCCCTTTCCGAATACGATTCCGCTAAAGTCTTAGCGGTTATTTTTACCTGCAACCATTGCCCTACAGCCCAGGCTTATGAAGAAAGGATAAAATCTATTACAAGTGATTATAAAGATAAAAGTGTTCAGGTTGTGGCAATCTCTCCTAACAGCCCGTTGGGGCTATTACCAGAAGAATTGGGATATTCAGACCTGGGAGACACGTACGAAGATATGATTATAAGGGATAAAGATAAAAATTTCAATTTTCCTTACCTGTATGACGGTGACAACCAAGAGGTGTCCCTGGCCTATGGCCCAGCGGCGACTCCTCATACTTTTGTTTTTGATGAGCAGCGTACTTTACAGTATGTGGGCCGTATAGACGACACAGAAAAACCCGGTACCAAGAATGGAGAAGACTTGCGAAATGCACTCGATAAAATCCTGGCTAATGAAGAATTGGAAGAACCTGTTACAAAAACCTTTGGCTGTTCCACAAAGTGGGGATGGAAAACAAAGAATCGTGAAAAAATAGATGCTGAATGGGCAGAGAAAGAGGTGACATTGCAAGAAAGCTCTACAAATGAGCTGAAAGAACTAATTAAGAATGATAGCGATAAACTCCGGTTAATTAATGTCTGGGCAACGTGGTGTGCTCCATGTAGAATAGAATATCCTGAATTTGTTACTATTCAGCGGATGTTTGGTGCCAAAGATTTTGAATTCGTATCAATTTCTGCAGATAAACTTTCAAAGAAGGAGAGTGCACTTGATTTTCTGGAAAGCACCAATTCGGCTGTAGGAAATCACATTGCTGTTAATGATGATAAATATGCCATAATAGAAGCGATTGATCCGGAATGGAACGGGGCCTTACCCTACACTATGCTTATAGAACCGGGAGGAAATGTGGTATGGAGTTATCAGGGAGAAGTAGATTTTCTCGAGTTAAAGAAGACCATTGTAGAGCATCCTATGATGGGAAGAGTCTACTAATTACAAAACAGCCTTTAAACAAATAGATAAACAAATTCTGATATTTGCTAGCGCAGATATATTAAGATATTAAAAACCGGGAGTTTAACACATCCCGGTTTTTTCATATTCTTATAATTTATTCCAGACTTTCGTAATAATCCTGAAGCACAAAATAAGCCTTCTTCTTTTCCCCGGTTTCAGAAATTAATCCTTTCCTATTCCAGAAATTCTGATAGACAGGGTGCTGCCTTCTCGGGGATTTAAAATCAACCAATATCCACGGAGTCATACCTCTTAAACCATCAATTTTATTCAACATTTTCAACTGTTCTTCATAAATAAATTCCTGGTGCTCCTCGCTCCACATGGTGTTTTTATCACCGTGAAAACCTGCCAAAGCTCCTCCTCCAAATTCGGTTATAACTACAGGTTTGTCAAAATGAATATCGAAGGTATATTTGGACAATTCTCCAGGCTCGTCCCAGTACCAGCCTCCATACTCGTTAAAACTTGCCAGGTCCAGCTTCGCGCCCAGAGGATCATCAACTGTTACCGTGTAACCTTCCCGTTCTACTTCCAGCGCTGCCGCCACAAGCCGCGTATCATCCAAACTCCTGACTTTGGATACCAGATTACCCATAAATTTGTTTCTCGCCTCTGTAACAGGCGTTTCATTTCCAACAGACCAAATGATGACACTCGCCCTGTTCTTGTCACGTTCAATTGCCGCTAATAATTGATTTTCGGCGTTTTGATAAGTTGCTTCATTCTCCCAGGAAATTGTCCAGTAAACAGGAATTTCTGCCCAGACCATTAATCCCATCTCATCTGCAAGGCGTATCATCTTCTCGTTATGGGTATAATGTGCTAAACGAACAAAGTTGCAACCAAGTTCCTTAGCCCACTCCAGCATCATTCTCATATCTCCTTCTGTCCTTAACCTACCTTCAACTAACGGATTCTCATCATGAATCGAAATTCCTTTAAGAAATACTGACTTCTCATTTAGCAAGATATTTCTACCCTGAGTTTTAATGGTCCTGAAACCAATATCGTCTCTAACACTTTCATTTTCTGAAGAAATATCAACTCTGTAGAGGACCGGATCGGTTGGAGTCCAATACTTAACATTGCTAACGGGAATTTTAAAATTAACTTTTCCGGACGCATCTGTATTAAACGATTCATTTATTCCAAGTTCAGGAATTTTAACCAGAACAGTGCTCTTTCCCGAGACACCGTCTAGCTGCACATAACCATTAATAAGATCCATGTTATTATCGGCCAACTGCACCTTATAATCAGAAATAAAAGTTTTAGGAGTAATTATTAGATTCACATCCCTTGTAATTCCGCCATAGTTCCACCAGTCGGTATTCACGGTGGGGACTTCATCTTGTTTCCTGGTATTATTCACCATAACAACCAGAAAATTTTCCCCGTCTTTCAGGTTCTCTGTAACTTCAAACTGAAAGGGCGTAAAACCTCCTTTATGAACTCCCAGTTTTTCACCATTCAGGTAAACATGTGCTTCATAATTCACTGCACCAAAATGAACAAAATACCTGTTATTCATTTCCGGAGAAATTGTAAAGTCTCTTTTGTACCACAAGGTGCCTTCGTATAATTCCAGATTCTCCTCCTGAGAATTCCAATCGCCCGGTACCGTCAGAGTGGGTGAAAGGTCAAAATTATATTCTATACGTCCCTTGGCGTTGTCGTCATTCAAATTTTCAAAGAAACCACCCTTACCCGACGGACTTTCATCAAAAGGCTCCTGCCTGTAATCCAGGTAACCCATTTGATAAGGATCTATAATGTAGTTCCACCTTCCATTAAGGCTCATTTTCTCCCTGTTTTCCACATTTTGAATAAGCGTTTGAGAAAAAACCGGAAAGGAGTAAATTGCAGCAATAAGAAATAAAACAAAAAATTTTATAGATTTCATTTGATTCATAATTATTTTGAGGATTTATTTATCATTTGGCTAGTATTAAAAAAGCCCCTCCAATTTAATGAAAGGGCTTTTAAGTTTAAAATCGAAAAAGAATTAATATCCAGGATTCTGATCTTCCTGACTAATACTCTCATTTGCGGCAATCTCATTATTGGGTATAGGCCACAGTTCGTTCTTTCCTTCCTGAAATCCGAATTGACTAAGCACATCACCTGCTAGCCCCCACCTTACAAGGTCAGGAAAACGTGTCTGTTCACCAGCTAATTCTACATACCTTTCGTGAACAATAGCATCAAATACTTCCTGCTGAGAAAGACCCGTAGGAAGAGGATCTAACTCTGCTCTTTCTCTTACCTCGTTAATATAACCAATAGCTTCTGCTTGATTACCTAAAGCATTTTCAGCTTCAGCCATCATTAAAAGAACATCAGCATAGCGAATAACCTTCATGTTTATACCGGAAGCCTGATCTTCGTTAACATCTTTATAATAATTCTGATACTTCCTCCAGGCTGCTCTTCTGTCATTAGGAAGAGATTCTATAAGACCTCCTGCAAAGGTATCTCCAACGAAATAAAAGGTTTCGTCATACCTGATATCACCCTCTTCGTATTCATCAAGAAGCATGTCTGAAGGATAAACGTTAAACCAGTCATTGAAACCATACTCCTGGCCACGGAAGGTAACTTCATTTGCATCTGCGCCTGACACATTGGAATTCCAAACTGCAGAATTGCCTAAATCATCATCAAACTGAACTTCAAAGATTGATTCCGGTCCAAACTCATCCTCTTCCCTGAAATTGGCAAAATAATCATCTTCCAAAGAATATTCACCGTAAATATTATCAAAAGCGTTCAGAGCCTCCTGGTACTGTTCTCTGTACAGATGAGCCTTACCTAGAAGAGCATAAGCAGCCCCTTGGGTAGCCCTACCATTTTCGGTGGCTTCTTTAGGAAGTAATGATTGGCTCGCATCATTTAAATCTGCAGTAATTTGATTCCACACCTCCTCTTCAGGACTTCGGGGAAAGCCTGATGCGCCTTCAGGAATAGTTGTAATTAAAGGAACATCACCAAAACGCGTTACCAATAAGAAATAGTAAAAAGCCCTCATATACTTCGCCTCCCCAATAAATTTATCCTTTTTTTCATCGCTCAAAAGTGAAGATGGAATAGCATTAATCCTTTCTTCATTATTAATTACGAAGTTTGCCTTGTTAATTCCTCTGTAACAGGATTCCCAATACCAGCTAATCGGCGGATGGCTGGCATCAAAGGAAAATTCGAGAAAGGCTCTTTTATCGGCTTCTAATTGAGGATTCCCCGCATTTTCGTGAGACATATTATCCATTTCAAAAAAGTAAAGCCTTGTATATAAGCCTATGGTCTGCAAATTAGCATATATAGCATTTACTGAAGACTGAACCTGAGCTTCAGTCCTAAAAAAGGTTTCAGGTGAAAGACCACTCGGGTTGCTTAGTTCAAAATCTTCTTCATCACATCCGTTTATAACAAACAGTGTAATAAAGGTCATTAATAAAATTTTTGTTTTTTTCATAATTGTTTTTTTTAAAATCCTAACTGAAGACCAAAAGTTATGGTAGTAGGCTGAGGGTATAAACCTCGATCAATACCTACAGATCCGACCCCCTGGCCCAAAACATTATCAACTCCAATCTCGGGATCTAAACCAGAATAATCGGTTAAGGTAACTAAATTTTGGCCACTTAAATATATTCTTAGATTAGAAAGTGAATCACCAAATATACCTTCATCAAAAGTATATCCAATGTTCAGGTTCTTCAATCTCGTATACGAACCATCTTCTATAAAGCGGTCTGAGGCACTTAGGTTTTGAGGTGCTCCCAATGCACGTGGTATGGTGTTTGAAGTACCTTCTCCAGTCCATCGGTCCAATACAGCAACCCCACTATTAAATAACCTTGGCATACCTTGAAGATCGTAAATATTAGTGTTATAAATCTCCTGCCCATAAGCCCCCTGAATAAAAACTGAGATATCAAATGCCTTATACTGAGCACTTAAATTAAGACCTAGAGTTAGATCTGGGTATGGATTACCTATAACTGTTCTATCTGCAGCGGTAATATTACCATCTCCATTAATATCTTCAAAGCGAATGTCTCCCGGTTGCACAACCGTTTGGTCCGGATTTGCTGTAAATACCTCCTCCACTTGAGCCTGATTTTGATAGATACCATCCGTCCTTAAGCCATAGAAATGAAATAAAGGCTCTCCCGGTGCAATCCTGGTAAGAAATTCGTTTTCAAAAAATCCTCCCTGAATCTCAGTAAGATTTCCTACAGAAAGTACTTCATTTCTACTGGTTCCCAAATTCAAATTGGCAGACCAGGTGAAATCACCTTCATAATCATTATAACCAAGATCAGCCTCAAAACCGTTTGTTTCCACAGATCCAACATTAGATGCTACTGTAGGATCATCATAACCTAAGCTTGGTGTCAACGGCAAATCAAAGAGAAGATCATCACTTCGGTTACTATAATATTCAAGGGATACTGTAAATGCATTATTAAAAATACCCAGATCCAGTCCGATATTCTTCATAGTCACCTCTTCCCATTTAAGGTTTGGATTAGCGAGTCCTTCAGCAGTAGTCCCCTGCTGGGCCGCACCTCCAATTGGATAAATAAATCTCGTTATTAAGATTGATGAATAACTATAATTACCAATAAGGTCGTTACCGGTTGTACCCCAGCTACCCCTTATTTTGAGGTTATTGATGTCTGAATCTTCCATAAAGCTTTCTTTGGCAACATTCCATCCCGCAGCCACAGACCAGAAATTACCCCAACGGTTGTTATCTCCAAATCGGGTAGAGGCATCCCTACGTAAAGAACCGGCTAATATATATTTTTGATCAAAATTATAGTTAATACGACCTAAGACTCCTACTCTTCTATATT
Organism: Autumnicola lenta; assembly: GCF_031846515.1. Lineage (NCBI taxonomy): Bacteria > Pseudomonadati > Bacteroidota > Flavobacteriia > Flavobacteriales > Flavobacteriaceae > Autumnicola > Autumnicola lenta. Next base: position 151,310 of record NZ_JAVRHO010000003.1, on the reverse strand, counting down.
CTGAAGAACCTGAAGACAGGCCAGCCTGATTTAAAGATAATTCTTCCACTTCATCAGTAATAGGATTCTGGCTGCTCGCACTCAGATTTTCGTTGTCAATTCTTTGATCCTCCGCTAAAGCTAAAATCTCAAAATTATGCAAATCTGCCACGTCAAACTTATAATTTAAGCTATTCGTAAGGGTAAGAGATTGATTAGTACCACTATCTTTACCAATTTGAGCAAAAGTAAACTGATGAGTTGCTCCCGCGCTATCATCATTATAAGAAGGAATAAAAGTATCATTATTATACTTATAATAATCTAAACCTGCCTGGCTCTTAAAAACAAGACCGTCGAGTATTTCATATTCAGCAAATAGACTACCTAAAATAGTCAAACCTTTATTTTCAGCACTTCCCAGTGTTTGCACCCGAACCGGATTTTCTGCATCCTGCCCGTCCAACGAAGAATTCGGTCCCTGAAAACCGCCTCTGTTATTAGGATTATATACAGGTAAATAAGGTGCTGATTTTATAGCGTGCTCTAACAATGATCTACCGCCACCTCCCCTTTCAGGATTTTGTACCGTAAAAGCTACATTTAATGTTTGCCCAAAACGAAGCTTTCCGTAATTAAAGTTACTATTGGATCTAAAATTGAATCGTTCAAACTCTGTTTCAATTATCGCCCCCTCCTGGTTAAGGTAGCCCCCGGAAAACCTGAAATTGCTACTCTCATTACCTCCGGAAAGACCAAGATTAAAACTTCTTAAAACACCTGTTCTAAAAATTTCATCCTGCCAGTCTGTTTCATTTTGTATAAAATCTGCGTACTGCGGATCTGTAAGACGTCCCGGCACAGGATCTGATATTTCTCTGGCATACTGTATATACTCCTCAGTGCTTAACAGATCATAACGATTACTGTTAAACTGCACTCCGGAATAGGAATCAAAATTAAGTTCAGCTTTTTGAGAAGCTTTTCCAGATTTAGTAGTAACCAGCACAACACCATTCGCACCCCTTGAACCATAAACTGCAGTGGTAGAGGCATCCTTTAAAACCTGGATATTCTTAATATCATTTGGGTTTAAACTTCCCAATCCTCCTGCTATCACTCCATCTATAACATATAGAGGATCGTTATTATTAGGCGTAGCTAACCCTCTAATCCTTACAGCCGGAGAGTTTCCCGGCGCACCGGAATTAATTACGGTCACACCCGAAGCTCTTCCCTGAAGTGCCTGCTCTGCAGTAGCCACAGGAAGACTATTGATCTCTTCTGTATCTATAGAAGAAATGGCTCCGGTAACCTCAGCCCTTGACTGTGTTCCGTAACCTACCACTATTACATCGTCTAAAGACTGTGCATCGGCAGCCATGTTGACATTAATAACGGATCTACCGTTAATTGCAATTTCCTGTGTCTGAAAACTAATGTAGCTAAACACAAGTCGGGCATCAGGCCCTAAATCTTCTTCCACTTCCAGAGTGTAATTTCCATCAAAATCTGTTGTAGTACCAGTTGTTGTCCCTTCCAGTATCACATTAACTCCGGGAAGCGGACCATTTGCATCAGTCACTGTTCCTGTTATGATTTCCTGCGCCGAAACAAATCCAAAGCAAAGAAAGCATAGAAAAAACAAACCACTTTTAAAGTAATTTTCTCTCATATTGATTAATTGTATGTTAGTTGGCGTTAAATGTAGAAAAATAATTCTAATACGCAATCGTTTTCAGCAAAATTTTTAACAAATCCATAAGATTAGGAGTTGTTTACTCTCACATTAATAATAGAGCCTACCTCCTATTGAATTTCTGATAAACTCCCAGTATTTACCTCCACAAATTGCAACAGATCATTATTCTTGACCGCAATAACCACATCTTTGTTTCGGACTCGCAATGTTAATATATCCTTAACATCCCCCGGCAAAAAGAAACCTGTGTCTGCGGGATTGGTTTCCTTAAATTTACCAGCTCCATCTCCTTTTAAGAACATTCCATAACCGGCATCATTCCTGGTTGTCTCCACTTCTGACCAGAATAAATTTCCAGCAATTAAAGCATCCAGATTCCCGTCATCGTCATAATCATCTACAAGAATCTGGTTAATAGAAGAAATTTGTGCACCCGAAGGCAGTTCATGCCTAACAAACTTACCATTTCGGTTTTCCAGATAAACACTTGCAAAGGATTTTACCTGGTAGTGAAGAGAGTTTTCTAATTCTTCCTCGGTGTATACATCTTCAAGAGTGGCGGTTGAAAAAGATTGATAATCGGGAAATTTATTTTTTATTCCCGGTATCTGCTGCGAGGAGCACTCCCGTCCACGTAATGGAAATTTCTCTCCTTCGTTATAATAGCTCAACACGATATCCTGCTTGTCATTTTGGTCAAAATCATTAAAGTAAATATCAAACGTCTCATCTTCATTGGCCGTATATTTGTAATTGCGCCCAAGATTACCAACCAAAAAATCCTGATCGCCGTCGTTATCGAAATCACCGGATTTAATGCTCCACCACCATCCTGCAGTATCTGAAGTTAAACCAAGATCTTCTGAAACTTCAGTAAATCCTGTTTCCGAATTTTGAAAAACCCTAATAGGCATCCATTCCCCTACAATAACTATATCTTCCCATCCATCTTTATTAATGTCAGTAATTTCAGCACTCGTTGCCATGCCTAAAGACTGGAATTCCGGAGCTATATTCTTTGTTATATCACGATATTTAGCTTTTCCATTTCCTCCAACATTCTTCAGGATGTATGTTTTTGCAGGCAAAGGATAATGCCCAGGGACCAGGCGTCCTAATACTAAGAGGTCTTTTTTGCCATCTTTATCAAAATCGGCCTGATAAACCCTGGATCCACTGGTACGCATTTCAGGCAAAGCTGACTCGTCCTTACTAAAATTCCCCGCACCGTCGTTTATGTACAGTCTGTCCTGCAGATATTCCGAATCAGGTTCAAATTCGTTTCCGCCACTCACAACGTAAATATCATTATAACCATCTTCATTCGCATCAAAAATCAGGGCACCTAAATCTTCATACTTTTTGTCCTGCTCAAAGGCCGCACTCCTTTGTTTTTCGAATCCCGATTCATTCTGAAAATACAAACCTGCTTCATAATTGGAAGCAGCCCCTATAAAGAAATCCTCTTTACCATCTCCGTTTAAATCACCAACTGCGGCACCCGGACCAAAAGTAGAAGTACGATGCGGAAGAAGAACCTCTTTAACAAAATCATTGTACTCATTTTCAACATGGCGATGTTGCGGAAAAGAAATTGTATCCTTGATTGTTGCAAAAAGCTGATTGCTTACATCGCTTTCCTCTTCTGTAGTTTGGTTTGCATTTTTATAATTAAAAGTAAGTGACTGATTTGATTCAACATCTTTCATCGTCTCAACTTTACCATCTGGCCAGACAATTCTTATTTCATCAATAACTTCAGCTTTTGACAGACCGAAATGCAACATAGGCGCAACAGAAGACTGGAAGCCTCTTGTAAGGGTAAGCTCCTGCATTTGCTCTGTTTCATTAGCCTTTACATAAGCCCGTGCACCTAATCCAAATGAGTTCTTCTCATTACCTTCAAACTGTATCTGAACAAAATTGTTTTTTTCCGAACTAGTGTTTTCAAAGAAAGAAGCATGGTCATCTATATTATTAATGACGATCTCTAAATCCCCGTCATTATCTAAATCTGCATAAATAACACCATTAGACCACCCTTTATATTCAATACCCCATTTTTCATTAGCTATTTCAAAAGAGAGATCACCATTATTCTGAAACATGAAATTGTCGATCTTTTCAGAAGGAATGTTCATGCTCTTTTCAAGTTGATTTTCTTTCACCAACCTCGTATCCTTCAGACTATTAAAATAATCATTATTATTAATTTCTCTTCTTGTACCGTTTGTTACAAATAAGTCTTTATGTCCATCGTTATTAAAATCAGCAAACAAAGGACCCCAACTCCAATCTGTAGAAGAAGCACCTGTTATTCTGGATAAATCAGCAAAAAAGGGATTATCATCTTCAAAAACACCGGTATTTGTCTGAAGGGTGTTTTGCATGTACTGATAGTGAAAACCGGCATCTACAGTACTCCAAAACAGATCTGGGTTCATACTTGCCATGTTGGCTTTTTTCCTCCTGTTTTTCTTGGCAGACATGTCTACCTGATATATATCCAGATTCCCATCATTATTATAGTCTGCTATATCCACACCCATACCGTAAAAAGCAGTATGTGAGGTGGCATTTTTCACAACTTCCCTGAAAGATCCGTCTCCATTGTTTATATAAAGATAATCGGGGGAACTGAAGTCATTCGAAATATAAATATCCGGCCAACTGTCATTGTTCAAATCCCCCACAGTAGCAGATAATGAAAGCCCAAAGCTTCTTACCCCCGCTTCATCAGTCACATCTGTAAATTTACCACCGTCATTGCGCAGTAAGTGATCAGATTCAAGATCGCTTACATTCTTCATCTTATATTCATAGATAAAATTAGGAGAATCGAATCTGGTTGGGGGATAATTGGCTATATAGACGTCCAGATCTCCATCTTTGTCATAATCAAAAAAGGTCGCCTGTACACTGTTACCGGGATCATCAAGACCATATTCTTCTGCTTTTTCAACAAATGTTCCGTCTCCGTTATTTATAAAAAGCTGATTGTTTTTTGGGCCGAATTTTCCGCCCACAGAGAGGTATATATCCAGAAAACCATCGCCATTCACATCTGCCATGGTAACACCGGTATACCAACGATCGTCTCCGGCAACTCCTGCGGTATGGGATATGTCTTCAAAAAAAAGATTTCCTTTATTAAGATACAACTTGTTAGGCACTTGATTTCCAGTAAAATAAAGATCTTCCAAGCCATCATTATTTATATCTCCGGCGGCAACACCGCCCCCCATGTAGATATAGGAATAACTAAAATAGTTAAGAGAGTCGTTCTCTGTTAAGTTATTACTGAACTCGATTGCGGAACTTTGGGAAGAAACCTTTCGGAAGATTTCAGTTTCTGATGATTCAGATGATCCAATTTCATCCTCGTTCTTACAACTGCTCAATGAAACAAAAGTAGCAATTACCAACATTTTTAAAAAAATCCTCATTACGTACTGCTATTTAGCAAAATGTCTTTAACATTAAATTAACGGGTGTAATTTAAGAAATTCTTATTTTCTGAAGAGAAATTTATAAAATTATTAGTCTGGTTTCAAAAGCGCCAGATCTCACAGTCCCTTTCAGCAAACTCTGGATCATGAGAATTTAAAAAATGCCGCTCTTCAGGGAAATCTTTCTTAATATTCATGCAACCGTTTCCATATTTAGAGAAAAATTGCTGAGAAAATTTTTTAGTACCTTTATTACTATGCAAAAAAGTTGTTTAGAATGCGGCGAAAAACTGGTAGGCCGGGAGGATAAAAAATTTTGTAGCGACTATTGCCGCAATGCCCATCATAATAAGGTAAATAAGGAAAGTAGTAATCTTGTAAGGAACACCAACAACCAGCTACGGAGAAATTACCGCATACTCCAGGAACTGAATCCGGAGAATAAAACAAAAACCAGCAAATCAAAATTGCTGGCTAAAGGTTTTAGCTTTGAGTATATCACGGGAATTTACACCACCAAAACCGGGACGGTATATTATTTTGTTTACGACCAGGGATATCTGCCACTGGAAAATGACTTTTATGCCCTCGTAAAGCGGAATTAAGTTCTCCAGGTGTCTCCTTTTAATTCCATTGCCGCTTTTAAAACATCACTCTGGCTAATTTGCCCCACAAGCTTCCCATCTTCGAGAATCGGGAAACGCCGGTGCTTTAATTCCACAAATTTTTTGGCGGCATCCAGGACATTCATTTTTCCATCTATTGTTTCCACATTACAGGTCATATGCTTCTCAACTGTCAAATCTTCCATGGGCATGTTATAATAACGACTATCAGAAATCTGCTTTAGACAGTCTCCTTCAGAAATAATACCCAGCAACTCATTTTGTCCATTCACAACAGGTCCTCCTGAAATTCGGTTTGCAACCAATTTTGCTATGACATCTGCAATTTTTTCATCTTTTCTGAACGTAATGAGTGATGTAGACATATAATCCTCTACCAATATTGGCTCTTCTACCGGTTTTTCCGGCTCAGCGCGCTTTCCCTGAAAACTTTTTATAGCCATAATTTAAGTTTTTGATTATTAAGTAATTAAATATAGCGAAAATTTAAACAGTCTGAATGGCTGGATAAAATTTTCTTTTTTGATCAAAATCTTAAGTAACTTTAGATCTTATTGTAACAGCAACCTTTAAATTTTATGCTGAATAAATTTTCTGCGGTTTTCGGATTTCTCCTCATCCTATTTGCCATCTGGCTAAATTACTACAGTAGTCAGCCAGAATACGACCCATCTGAAGCCATTCCGGAAACCGAATTTTCTACCACACGTGCCTTTTCCCATGTAGAACAAATCGCTCAACAGCCGCATTTTGTCGGAAGTGCAGCGCATAGCCGCGTCAGAAATTATATTATCGATGAACTCCAGGAAATAGATTTGCAGGTGCAAATTCAGGAAGGTTATCACCTCAACAACTCCGGAGAAATGGCCCGACCTCAAAATATCCTCAGCCGTATTGAAGGTTCGGGAGACGGAGAGGCGCTGGTGCTTATGACACATTACGACAGCGACCCGCATTCTTCCTTTGGCGCCAGTGATGCCGGTAGTGGTGTCGCTACAATTCTTGAAGGAGTCAGAGCTTTTCTTGCTGATAGTGTCAATCAGAAAAACGATATTATTCTTCTGTTTACAGATGCCGAAGAATTGGGATTAAATGGCGCCGGACTTTTTATTGAAGAGCATCCGTGGGCTAATGATGTAAAGCTGGCTCTCAATTTCGAATCTCGCGGAAGTGGCGGAAATTCCTTCATGTTCCTGGAAACCAATACGTCTAATTCTGCCTTAATTAGAGCATTTAAAGAAGCAAATCCACAGTTTCCCGCTACCAATTCCCTTGCATACAGCGTGTATAAAATGCTGCCAAATGACACCGATTTAACCGTACTGCGCGAGCAGGGCAACATTAACGGATTCAATTTTGCCTTTATCGACGATCATTTTGATTACCACACCGCCACAGACGTTCCTGAAAACCTAGATAAGGAAACCCTGGCGCAGCAGGGAACTTATCTTATGCCGCTGCTCTATTATTTTAAAGACGCAGATCTTTCTCTGGACTCTTCTGAAGATTTACTTTTTTTCGACCTGCCCTTCGGAAAAATTGTTTCTTATCCCTTCTCCTGGATTTTTCCACTGCTCATAGGCGCCGGTATTCTTTTCCTCGCCGTCCTCATATATGGATTTTCTATAAAACGATTAAAGCTGAAGCCGGCTTTAAGAGGATTTGTTCCTTTTCTGCTAAGCCTCATTATTTCCGGTGTGCTGGTGTATTTGCTGTGGCAGTTCTGCCTGATGATTTATCCTGAATATTCCGAAATGGAACAGGGTTTTACCTATAACGGCTATTACTATATCTACGCCGCTATTTTTCTTAGCCTAACGGTGAGTTTTTTCTCCTACCGAAAAGTTCCTAAGTCAAAAGATATAGCTTCCAAATTTGTAGCTCCACTTTTCTTCTGGCTGCTCTTATGTTGTCTGTTGGCTTTTGCGCTTAAAGGTGCCGCATATTTTATTATCCCAGCATACTTCGGGATATTACAACTGTTCGTGATGATCAGGCAAAAGCGGCCAAATTTACTATTGATGGCAATTTTATCCTTACCCGCTATCTTTATATTAATGCCGTTTTTAGATGCTTTTCCGGTTGCACTTGGACTTAATATTTTATTTATTTCAGCAATTTTGACCGTGCTTCTGTTTTCATTGTTACTTCCAGTTTTTGGCTATTTCCGGAGAAATAAAGCGCTGGCGGTTTTATCTTTTGTTGTTTTCAATGTACTATTTTTAATCGCTCATTTTCAATCAGACTTTACTGCTGAAAGGCCGAAACCTAATAGTCTTGTTTACCTTCTGGATGCAGATAGTGATGAAGCTAAGTGGTTTTCCTATGATAATATGCCTGATGAATGGACGGCTAATTATTTTGGGGAAGAGCCGGCGATCCAACCCTCAAAAATGGCAAATTTCGATAGTAAGTATGGCAGTACGTTCACCTACAGTGCAAATGCACCAGAAGTTGAACTTCCGGAACCGGCAGTACTTCTTCAGCTAATCGATAGCACTGAGAATGTAAATAAATTTTCGCTGAAGATCGCACCAAACCGGGATGTAAACCGGATGGAACTCTTTGCAGAGACGAACCTCGATTTTGAAGAGTTTGAAGTCAACGGACAAACGGCTGATGAAATACTCCTTGGTGAGAACAATTTTCATGTATTCAAAAAAAGATGGAAAGAGCAGCTTTTGCTCTATCACGCAGTTGGGAAGGATACTTTGCGGATCAACTTTAGTCTGAAGAAAGATAAGAAGCCTGAATTTTTACTTTTCGAATCAAGTTATGATCTATTGGAAAATTCAGCCTTAAATGTTCCCGAAAGACAGGATTGGATGATTCCGCGACCATTTGTAGTTAACGATGCCGTGATTGTAAAAAAGAAGATCACCTGGAAAGGCAATTCTGAAACTCCTTCTGAAGAAGTCACTAAAAATTAAAAATATGAATATTTCCATATTAGGTTGCGGCTGGTTGGGATTACCACTTGCAAAAATCCTTATTGAAAAAGGCCACACGATTAAAGGCTCTACGACCCGAAGGGAGAAAATAATCAAACTGCAGGAAGAACAAATCCTGCCCTACCAGATACAGCTTTTTGCTGAAGGGATTCATGGCGATATTGATGCATTTCTTTCCGATTCAGAAATACTTGTTCTTGATATTCCGCCCGGGCTTCGCAGCGATCCCAAAGCAGACTTCACCGGAAAAATTAAGGAACTTTTGGATCATTTAACCAGAAGCAGCATCAAAAATGTGCTTTTTGTGAGCTCCACTTCGGTTTATAAAGACATGGAAGAATTTTTTGTTTATACTGAAACTTCTACTCCAAATGGCAATTCCCGTGCGGCAGTAGAAATTATTGCTGCAGAAAAACTGCTAACCGAAAATGACAAATTCAGCACTACAATTGTAAGATTTGGAGGATTGCTTGGCGCGGACCGGCATCCGGTGAATTTCCTGTCGGGGAGGACAGGCATTAAAAACCCAAAAGCACCGGTGAATTTGATTCAGCAGGAAGATTGCATTGAAATTATTCGGAAAATAATTGAAAAAGAAACCTGGGGCACAACTTTTAATGCCGCTTTTCCCGAACATCCCGGAAAAGAGAGCTATTATGCTGAAAAAGCTGCTCAGAACACGCTAGCTCCTCCAGAATATGATCATAATTCACCTTCAAAAGGAAAAATTGTAAGTTCTGAGAGGTTAAAAGAATTGTTAGATTTTGATTTTCAGCACAAAATATAGATTAATTCGAGAATTTGAAGATTTGTTGATGTGCTAATGAGAATAGACTAAAAAGGAGAGGCTCCTAAAATGGCAAATTTCGACCTGTAGTAGAAAGAGGAACGCTAGCTTGATTAAATACATGGTGTCGAAAGGCTAAACCGGAATGAAAGAACGAAATTAGCTTCGCGTCACACTGAGCTTTATGAAGTGTAAAGGGGCTTCGACAGGCTCAGCCTGACAAATATTTGAGTTCTTTTGAAGAAATAGCGGTGTCTGAAAAATGGCAAATTTCGAACTTCAGTAATCTTGAAAAAATTAAGAAAGACTTCGTCAGGTCTGAGTCAACAGAACGAAACTCTTCGTGTCACACTAAGCTTGCCTAAGTATTTCCGGGTTTCGAGGCTCAGCCTTACTGCCATCCAGAACAAATATTACTACTTTGTATAAGCTTCTGAATAAGGAGACCAGATTTCGTAAATGGGATCTCCTTTTGAGCTTTTGCCCTGATGATGCCATTCACCATCTTTAACTTCGTACTGAAAATCCAGACTGGCGCCTACCCTGCCGCTGTCGCGGGAGAAAAACTCAATATTTTCTATGTATTTTCCATCTTCAGCAGAATAAGTACCGCCGCCCGTACCACTTAATTCTTTTGTCGCCGAATTAAAAGCAATCCACTGGAAACGTCCACCGCCCAGGATCTTTACTGTTCGGCGATCTCCGGGAGTCATTTTGTTAATTTCGCCGTCTCTCTTTCTTCCGGTAATTACCCAGTTTCCGTTAAGATCATTTTCTTCTGAAGAGATCTTTTCCCAGACCTGGACTTCAGTTACATTGTCAATTTCAATTTTGTTACTTCCATCGAGAAAAGTAAGTTTAGGATTGAATGTGTGGCCAACAACCTCAGAATTTTTTGTGTTAAAATCTGGCATTTCCTGGTAGTCAGCTTCTGAATATTCGCCGCCAAGTGCCCATAAAAATTCATTTGTTTCAGTATTTTTGGCACCTTCCGCATAATATCCGTCCTGATATACCCTCACCACTTCTTTGTCAGTAATCTCTCTTCCATTTTCTTCCACCAATTCCCATGAACCTTCAAGACTTTGTGCGCTTATGGAAAAGAAGCTCACTATAAGCAACGACAAAACGAGTAATTTTTTCATAATTGATGGTTTTAAAAGGTTAAAAACTATTCCTGCTCTTCCCCGTAAGTATCATATTCGGGATACAGGAAGTTGTTGTAAGGGAATCTTGTAATGTGAATTTTCCTTACAGCTTCATAAACTTTCTTCCGGAAATCTTCAATGTTTTCCTTTTCCAAAGCAGAAATAAACAGCACATCCTCACCCATACGATTCATCCACGTCCTTTTCCAATCTGTAAGCGTATTGTGAGCCGTGGTTTTTTCGGTTACCAGGTCATCTTCATCAATAACTTCAGGTTTGTACTGATCGATCTTGTTAAAGACCATCAATGTTGGCTTATTAGAACTCTTTATTTCATCCAGAATCTGGTTCACCGAATCGATATGTTCTTCAAAATTAGGATGGGAAATATCGACCACATGCAGAAGTAAATCTGCTTCGCGCACTTCATCCAGGGTTCCTTTAAAGGATTCGACTAACTGAGTTGGCAGCTTCCGTATAAAACCTACAGTGTCTGTAAGCAAAAATGGCAAATTTCGAATTACTACTTTGCGAACGGTGGTATCCAGCGTCGCAAACAATTTATTTTCAGCAAAAACTTCGCTTTTGCTAATTACATTCATAAGCGTGGATTTTCCCACGTTGGTGTATCCTACGAGCGCAACACGGACCAATTGACCACGGTTGCCACGCTGCACTTCCATTTGTTTATCTATTGCCTCAATTTTCTTTTTAAGAAGGGCAATTTTATCACGAACAATACGTCTATCTGTTTCAATTTCGGTTTCACCGGGACCACGCATCCCAATACCACCACGCTGGCGCTCAAGGTGAGTCCACATTCCCGCAAGCCGCGGCAACAAATATTCGTACTGGGCCAATTCTACCTGCGTCCTGGCATAACTGGTTTGTGCCCTTTGTGCAAAAATATCGAGAATCAGGTTCGTCCTGTCCAACACCTTGCATTTTAAAATTTTCTCTATGTTTTTTTGTTGCGCAGGAGATAACTCATCATCAAAAATTGCGGTCCCAATCTCGTGCTCATCCACAAATTCCTTTACATCGTTCATTTTACCCGAACCAATAAAAGTCTTAGGGTTGGGCATATCTACCTTTTGCGTAAAGCGCTTTAAAACTTCACCACCGGCGGTGTAGGTGAGAAATTCCAGCTCGTCGAGATATTCTTCCAGCTTATCTTCTCCCTGATTTTTAGTAACGATTCCTATAAGAACCGTTTTTTCGTATTGTAAATCGGTTTTTTCAATCATAAAGACAAAGTTACATAATTGAATGTTATTGTGATTTTTAGCGATGTTTATTCAACAAAAATTTAACGCAGAAAAGCCTGTCACTCTTGCGACAGGCTTTTGATTTATAGTATTCGTTGATTTTCTTAGAATCCGTAATTGATGCCGACTCCAAAAACTTCCCGTATCTGAAAAGCCGCGACGGCATTGTCATCATATATTGCCTGGAACAAAAGATTTGCAGATAGGTAATCATTAATATCCATTTGCAGGTCCATCAAATAATCTATATCTATGTTACCAGGCTTGTCCAGGTAGTTTTGATAGAAATTGACAGAATTGCTCATAATAACATTTTCCAGCAACTCGAAATTCGCAAGTATATTTAGAGAAGAACCAAACTCAAACCTCATAGATTTGCCTCTGTCCACTCCAAAATATTCCCCGTCCTGATAATCGGGGCCTGTGGTGAAACGGTCGTCTACAAAAATAAAACGTGAAGTTGCAGGTGCAAGATTTATGACGAAATTTTCATTTTTCTTATACATAATACCGGGCCCGGCCTGGAGATAAGCGGGAGAAAGGAAGTGCGTGGTTTCTGTTCTTATAGTTTCCCCATCAGCGTCTTCACTAAACCTGTAACCTTTGTCGAACTGCGTTCTGAAATTAAGGAAAAAGGAATAATAGAAGCCCGATTCTTCAATTTCCAATCCTGCAAGAGAGTTTATATCCAGCCTGTCACTGGATTTTCTGGGAAATTCGTCTGTTCTCACTTTGGTAAGACCGTAATTTCCAAGAATTTTGTTCCTCCATGTAAAACTGTCCTGCCGGTAGTTGATATTATAATCTACGGTAAGATTTCCGGCGATGCTGGAAGTTCCCCCGCCGGTCCATTCTGCATTAAAAGCAGACTGATTGAAAAGCAGCTGGACATTACCTTCTGTATCCCACCCATTGGGCGGGACAGAATCTTTTTGCATTTCTTGTTGTGCCTGTACCGTTACTGTAATTGTAAAACTTAAAGCTACAAGTAAAAATTTCAGCATTCTTATTTTTTTGATTTTTTGTAAAGAGGTACAGAGGAACAAGCTTCCCCATACAACAGGCTTTTTACTACAGGCTGCAACTTTTCTATAAGCAACAAGTAAGCGTTTTTAGGGACCGGTTTATGAGAACATCCCTTAACAATAACAGGTTTATCCACTAAAGCTGAAACATCCATATCCCGAATAATTTCTGTGTACAAAATTGTTTCCAGATCATCCAGGTTTCCGGAAACTGTTTTTTTTGCGTAAGGCTGAAGATAAGTAGCCAGCAACATATAAGCCCAGGCGGGAATTATAGCATCTGTGGTGCAGGTTAGCGCTACATAAGCATCTTTGTACCGGCTCCAGTCATGCTCCGCAGCTTTTTCTCTAAAGACACCTTCGCGAAGAACAAGGCCTTCCAGCAACCAGTCTTTTATATCGAAAAGTACCCGTTCTCCCGGTGGATAATAGTCTTCAAGATCAAAGGTTACCAGTTTACTGTTGGCTACTCTGTTTACTATTTCTGTAGACATATCTTTTTATATTTTCAGCGCTAAAAGTTTGCTTATAGAAGTCCCAGTTCCAGCTTTGCCTCTTCACTCATCAGGTCCTGTGTCCATGGTGGATCGAAAGTAATTTCCACCTCGGCATCTTTTACCATATCCAATGACTTTACCCTTTCTTCCACTTCCTGCGGCAGACTTTCGGCTACGGGACAGTTAGGAGTGGTAAGCGTCATAAGGATTTTCACCTCATAATCTGTACTCACCATCACATCGTAGATCAATCCAAGTTCGTATATATCTACGGGAATTTCGGGATCATAAATGGTCTTGAGGACCTTTACGATTTTTTCTCCCAATGCTTCAGTATCTATTTCCTGTTCCATCTTAATTTAATTGCGTTTGGTATGCCACGGCATACATTTTTAACTGTTTGATCATGCTCACCAATCCGTTTGCGCGGGTAGGCGAAAGATGCTCCTTTAATCCAATTTCATCTATAAACTGCGTATCGGCTTCAATAATATCTGAAGGATGTTGATTAGAGAATGCCCTGATAAGGATCGCAACGATCCCTTTTGTAATAATCGCATCACTATCTGCCGTAAAGGTAAGTTTATCACCTTTAAGTTCTGCATGGACCCACACTTTGCTCTGGCAGCCTTTAATAAGGTTTTCTTCAATCTTATATTTCTCATCGATTAGCGGCAGCGATTTTCCAAGTTCTATCATATATTCATAACGCTGCATCCAGTCGTCGAACATGGCAAACTCATCTACGATCTCCTCTTGTATTTCCTTTATATCTTTACTCACTTTTCATCTTTTTTTTAAGGCTTAAAAGCTCCTCATTATCTCCTGATAACAATGTTAGATCATTATCCTCAATCTTTACATTCCTGATTTCCGGAAGCACTTCGCCAAATTTATCTTCATATTCCATCAGTCCTTCACAATACATTTTAGTTCCCAGCGCCGGATTAAATTTAATCACGGAATCCTGAATTTTATAGGTCGCTACAAAATTATTACAGCCCAATTTTCCTGAAAGCCGTTGTTCTTTACCATTAAATTGAAGGTTAAATCCTTCGGAAGAAACATCCTGCCCTTCAATTTCCAGCAATTTATATTTGCTGTCAATGGCATTGAGAGCTGAGGGATCTTCTGAAATTTCTTTTTCTGAATTTCCGCAGGAAATCATTAAAAATGCGCTGATTATAATTACCACTTTTTTCATAGCTCTTCCTCTAAGAAAGCATTGCCTTCGCCTTTTCTACAGCTTCTATAAACTTATCTATTTCGGCTCTTGTATTATAAAATGAAAACGAAGCTCTGACCGTACCCGGAATTTTATAAAAATCCATAATAGGCTGAGCGCAATGATGGCCGGTACGTACTGCAATTCCCAATTTATCCACGATTGTTCCTATGTCGTAAGGATGAAGGCCTTCTATATTAAAAGAAACCACAGATGTTTTCTCTTTGGCAACTCCATAAATCCTCATCCCTTCAATCTCCAATAATTTTTTTGTTGCATATTCCAGCAAATCCTGTTCGTAGGCGGCGATAGCATCAAAACCTATGGCATTAAGATAATCCAGGGCTGCTCCAAAAGCGATTCCGCCGCAAATATTTGGCGTTCCCGCTTCAAATTTATGAGGAAGATCTGCATAAGTGGTTTTCTCAAAAGTTACTGTGGCAATCATTTCGCCACCTCCCTGGTATGGGGGTAATTTCTTTAGCCATTCTTCTTTTCCATAAAGAACCCCAACCCCGGTTGGCCCGCACATTTTGTGCGCAGAAACCACATAAAAATCGACATCCAGCGCCTGAACATCTGCTTTAATATGTGGTGCTGCCTGTGCCCCATCAATTAAAACCGCCGCTCCTGCCGAATGGGCTTTATCGATAACTTTTTTTATAGGATTAACCGTTCCCAGGGCATTGGATACATGGTTTAAAAAGACAATTTTCGTCCTTTCTGATAGTAATTCTTCAAAAGCAGTATAAACCAATTCCCCGTCTTCATTCATGGGGATCACCTTCAGTTTTGCACCTGTTTTCTCGCAAATCATTTGCCAGGGCACAATGTTAGAGTGATGCTCCAGTGCTGAAACCAGAATTTCATCTCCTTCTTTTAAAATCGCTCCGAAACCGCTTGCCACCAGGTTGATCCCGTGGGTTGCCCCGGAAGTAAAAATTATTTGGTGGGACTTTTCCGCATTAAAATGCTTCTGAATCTTCTTTCTGGCAGCCTCATATTTATCTGTAGCCTCCTGGGAAAGCGTATGTACGCCACGGTGAATATTGGCGTTATAATTTGAATAATAATCAACTATCGCGTCTATAACCTGCTGCGGCGTTTGGGAAGTGGCCGCATTGTCGAAGTAGACCAGGGGATAATTATTGACTTTCCTCTGAAGGATAGGAAAGTCCTTTCTGATCTTTTCTACATCAAAAACATTTTTTTCAGCAGCAATACTCATTCTGTCATTTTTAAAAATTCAGGATCTGCTTTAAGGATACTGCCAGAAAGCAGTAGTTCTACAGGTTAAAACCTAGTTCCACACCCAATTTTAAGGCGATAAGCTTATTGATCCTTTTCTTTATTTCCGGGATTTTTACGCTTTCCAACACATTATTTGCAAAAGCATACATTAATAACCCGCGTGCTTCTTTCTTTGGTATTCCCCTTGAACGTAGATAGAACAGTGCATCTTCGTCCAGTTGTCCTATTGTACAACCGTGACTGCACTTAACATCATCTGCAAAAATTTCAAGTTGTGGCTTGGAATTTATTGTCGCTTTGTCGTCAATAAGGATATTATTGTTAGACTGGTACGCATTTGTTCTCTGCGCTTCCTTTTCCACAACAACCTTTCCGTTAAAAACGCCAACAGATTGATCTGCAAAAATCCCTTTATAATCCTGGTGACTTTCGCAATTCGGCTCGATATGGTGTACCAGGGTATTGTGGTCCACATGCTGTTTCCCTTCAATAATCGTTACCCCTTTCATAGTAGAATCTATATGTTCCCCTCTCTGATAAAAATTGAGATTATTACGGGTTAACTTCCCTCCAAAAGAAAAAGTATGTACAGAGACATGGCTCTCAGATTTCTGCTCAACAAAAGTGTTATCTATTAAAGATGCCGAAGATTTATCATTCTGAATCTTGTAATAATCTACAATAGCCCTTTTATCCGCAAAAATTTCGGTAACGGAATTAGTCAGAACAGGATGATCGGTAAGGCTCTGATGGCGCTCGATTATCTGAACATGCGAATTCTCATCTACCACTACTAAATTACGGGGTTGCACCAGTAAAGCAGATTCATTTCCTGTTGAGAAATTTATAATCTGAATTGGCTTATCGGCCATCTTGTTCTTGTGGATATGAATATATGCCCCTTCTTTTGCAAATGCCGTATTCAGCGAATTTAAACCCGATTTTGGTGCAATTTTATTGAAGTAATTATCAATAACTGCTTTGTACTTGGGATTATTTAAAGCTGAAGACATTAAGCACACATCAATCTTATCGTGGGTAGTCTGGGAAAGATGTGAGGAAAATATACCATCTATAAAAACCAGATCATACGTATCTATATCATGGATAAGAAACTTCTTTATATCCCTGTACTCTATAGCTTCTTCCTTCTTCGGAAATACGCTATAGTCGTGCTTTAAAACAGAATTAAGGGAAGTATATTTCCAGTCTTCCTGCTTTCGGCTGGGAAAACCCATTGTTTCGAAGTCCTTAATTGCCTGGCTTCTTATTTGGTGAACATCATTATCACTTCCAAAGTCTTCTTCGAAAGCCAAAAACGATGATACTAATTTATCTTTTAATTCCATGTTTTTTATGTTTCAAGTATTAAGTTTAAAGCTCTAAGCCTGCGCTTCTAAACTTCAAACTCCTCAATTTTCAAATTGAAAAATCTTCAAATTTTCAAATCGTCTACACCGCTTTTTCCGGCGTTACCCAGTCGTAACCTTTTTCTTCCAATTCGAAAGCCAGTTCTTTACCACCGGTTTTCACGATTCTCCCATCTACAAGAACATGTACCACATCTGGCACGATGTAATTCAATAAACGCTGGTAGTGCGTGATTACCAGAACGGCATTATTCTCATTTCTAAGTTTATTTACACCATCTGCAACAATCTTTAAAGCATCGATATCCAAACCGGAATCTGTCTCGTCCAGGATCGATAACTTTGGATTCAACATAGCCATCTGAAAAATTTCATTACGCTTTTTTTCCCCTCCTGAAAAACCTTCATTTAAAGATCTTGACAGAAACTTCCTGTCGATTGCCAGCATTTCTGATTTTTCACGGATAAGCTTGAGCATTTCATTTCCCGGCATATCTTCCAGCCCCTGCGCTTTTCTATGTGCATTTATAGACGTACGCATAAAATTGGTTACTGAAACACCGGGAATTTCTGTAGGATATTGAAATGAAAGAAAGATACCCTTGTGCGCTCTTTCTTCAGGATCCAGCTCAGAAAGATCTTTATTTTCAAAAAGGATCTCCCCTTCTGTGACATCAAATTCTTCTTTTCCTGCGATAACCGAAGACAATGTACTTTTCCCGGAACCATTTGGTCCCATTATAGCGTGAACCTCCCCGGGATTAATTTCAAGATTAATTCCCTTCAGGATTTCTTTATCGTCAATACTTGCGTGTAAATTCTTTATTTTAAGCATAATTTTATGGTATGCATTCCGATAACCCGGAATTGATTTAAACTGTTCTTGTTCTAATTATTAGTTTCTGAAGTTTTGCCCTCCTGAAGAATTTCTAAAATCTCCCGAATTTCCACAACTTCCTTCCAGCCATCCTGCCGGCGGCCAGTTTCAATTTTTCCCTTAATTCTAACCTTAACCATATCAAAATCTTCCTTCTTATAAGGCTGTACCTCATCGGCTAAAACTTGTGCCATGGAATCAATTTTCACTCCGTACACAAAATCCCGTCCCCGAAAGACTCCGGCATCTGCAACATAAATAAATTCACCGGTAAGAGTGGGGATGCTATCCACCACTTTTTCGACTTCATATTCAGTCACGATTTCCTGCTCTTCTTCATCCTGGCAGCTTACCATTATTAGCAATATGGCAAAGAGACTCAGCAACTTCTTCATTATCCTTCTTTTCCTTCTTTTTCTAACTGCTGTTACTATCCTACTGATCCTTCAAGAGAGATTTCCAATAATTTCTGAGCTTCTACAGCGAACTCCATAGGAAGTTTATTAAGAACTTCCTTACTAAATCCATTCACAATTAAGGCAATGGCCTTTTCTGTATCTATTCCCCGCTGATTGCAATAGAATATCTGGTCTTCTCCAATTTTACTCGTGGTTGCTTCATGCTCCACCTGGGCAGATTTATTTTTTACCTCGATGTATGGAAAAGTATGTGCACCACATTTATTCCCCATCAACAATGAATCACATTGTGAAAAATTACGGGCATTGTGTGCGCGACCATTTATCTGAACCAGCCCTCTATAAGAGTTTTGGGAATGTCCTGCAGAAATACCTTTGGAGATGATTGTACTTTTTGTGTTCTTACCTAAATGAACCATTTTGGTTCCCGTATCGGCCTGCTGATAATTATTTGTTACAGCAATAGAATAAAATTCTCCAACAGAATTGTCACCTTTAAGAATACACGACGGATACTTCCATGTGACCGCAGATCCTGTTTCTACCTGTGTCCACGAAATTTTGGCATTTTTCTCACATAAACCACGTTTTGTAACGAAGTTATAGACCCCTCCTTTTCCTTCTTTGTTCCCGGGATACCAGTTTTGCACTGTACTGTACTTAATTTCGGCATCATCAAGAGCCACCAGTTCTACAACTGCAGCATGTAACTGATTTTCGTCCCGTGTCGGCGCCGTACAACCTTCAAGATAACTTACGTAGCTACCCGGTTCTGCAACCACCAGCGTACGTTCAAACTGTCCAGTTCCTGCCTGGTTTATCCTGAAATATGTTGAAAGCTCCATCGGGCAACGAACACCTTTTGGGATATAACAAAAAGAACCATCACTAAATACAGCAGAATTAAGCGCTGCATAATAATTATCTTTTTTGGGAACTACGCTGCCAATGTATTTTTTCACCAAATCTGAATGCTCCCTAATGGCTTCAGAAATTGAGCAGAAAATAATACCTTTTTCAGCAAGGGTTTTCTTAAAAGTAGTTGTCACAGACACCGAGTCCATTACAATATCTACCGCTACCCCGGCAAGTTTCTTTTGCTCATCAACAGAAATACCGAGCTTTTTAAAAGTATCCAGCAATTCTGGATCTACCTCATCAAGACTATCGTATTTCGGCTTCTTGTTGGGAGCTGAATAATAGGAAATATTCTGAAAATTCGGTTTTTCATAATGCACATTAGCCCATTCCGGCTCATCCATTTTCTCCCATTCGCGGTAAGCTTCAAGCCTCCACTCTGTCATCCATTCCGGCTCCTCTTTCTTTTTGGAAATCGCCCTTACAATATCCTCGTTTAAACCAACAGGAAAGGTATCAGATTCTATATCTGTATAAAATCCATACTCATACTCTTTGGTCTCGAGTTCTTTCTTTAAATCATCTTCAGTATATGCCATAATGTTGTTTTAATGTTGAAAGGTCAAAAAGTTATAAAGTTGTAGCAAGATATTTTATTAATCCACTTACCAACTTCGATATTTCATTAACCTTAGCATTCAATCTCTCAAACTCACCACTCTCCAAATAATCCAAATCTGAAGCTAAGTACAACTGAGAACGAAATTCCCCGGCTGAAGCTTTAGCTATGTACAGAAATCGAATAAATTCTTTTCTCGTTTCTCTTTCAAATCCTTCCGCGATATTTGAGGAAATTGAAATACTCGACCTTCTTATCTGTCCTCTCAAATCAAAATCCTTACTGAAAGGACCATTATTTGTAATTCTATAAATTTCAGAATTTAATTCCCGTGCCTTTTGCCATGCAATGATCTCCTCAAAAGAATTAAACCTGGCCATTAACTTTTTAAACTTTCTACTTATAAACTTTAAACTGTGTTCTACAGTGAAAAACTCTCTCCACAACCACAGGTGCGCTGGGCATTGGGATTATTAAAGACAAAGCCCTTCCCATTAAGTCCTCCGGAATATTCCAGGATTGTTCCCGCGAGATACAAAACACTGCGCTTATCCACTACTATTTTTACATTGTTATCTTCAAAAAGCTTATCATCTTCGGCCTGTGATTTGTCAAATTTTAATTCATAAGACAATCCTGAGCAACCACCACTCTTTACACCAACGCGCACAAAATCCTGAACGCTGTCATAACCCTCTTCGGTCATTAAAGCGGCGATCTTCGTTTTAGCGCCTTCGCTTACTTTTATCATAGCTAAACAGATTAGTTCTAAATTGGGTACAAATATACTACAAAACAAGCGGTTTACCATAGTGTGAGCATTTGTTTTAAGAATAGGTTAATAGGGCATTTCGATAAGACCCAATTACCTAAAAATAATGCTAAATAATTAGATTACAGTAGATTAAATATTCATTTCTTTTAACCTTCATTTTAAGAACATAAAAGTCAGTTTTTATCATAAAAGCCACTGTTTTTTACCTCAGAAACTCTACAGAAGAGGCTTCAGTTGAAATAATATTCGTTTATTTTGCACTCTAAAATTTGCATGTTATGTTTGAAAATAGTCAGGAAACAAAAACAAACCTTTCGGAATTAGGAGAATTTGGCCTAATAGAGCATCTTACAAAAAACTTTGCACCAAAGTTAACGTCTACAAAAAAGGCCATTGGTGATGACGCCGCTGTTCTGGATTTTGAAGACAATCAATGTATTGTAACCACAGATCTTTTGGTAGAGGGAGTACATTTTGACCTGGCTTATATGCCGCTGAAGCATTTGGGGTATAAAGCCGTTATGGTGAACGCATCAGACGTTTATGCCATGAACGGCAAGGCCACTCAAATTACTGTTTCGATTGCAGTTTCAAATCGCTTCCCTGTAGAAGCACTAGAGGAATTGTACTCCGGAATAGAATTGGCAGCAAACATCTATAATATCGATGTTGTTGGAGGAGATACCACATCCTCCACATCTGGCCTGGTGATTAGCATTACTGCTTTGGGAATTGCTAAAAGTGAAGATATTGTTTACAGAAATGGAGCTAAACCCAACGATTTACTTGTTGTCTCAGGAGATCTTGGAGCTGCATATATGGGGTTGCAGGTGCTGGAGCGAGAGAAACAGGTTTTTAAAGCCAATCCTAATGCACAGCCAGATCTTGACCAGTACACTTATCTCATTGAAAGGCAGCTAAAACCGGAAGCAAGAAAAGATATTCCGCCGTTGCTGAAAGAGCTCGACGTTAAACCGACTTCTATGATCGATATTAGTGACGGATTATCTTCAGAAGTAATCCATCTATGTAAAAATTCTAAAACTGGTGTGAATTTATTTGAAGAGAAAATTCCGCTGGATCCGGCAGTAATTTCTGTATGTGAAGAGTTCAATATTGATAGTACTACTATAGCTTTAAGCGGTGGGGAAGATTATGAATTGCTTTTCACCATTTCACAGGATAATTTTGATAAAATTAAAGCCAATCCAAATTTGACAATTATCGGCCATATGACCGAAGAGAATGAGGGCATGCATTTAATTACCCGCGCAAACACAAAAATTCCTTTGATCGCCCGGGGCTGGAATTCGATGGAAAAAGAAGAGGAGGAAGATTAGCTCTTAACGTATAATTTTTTGCCTTGGAAGAGTATTTGTGTAATATTCCGCTTCCCTTTCATAGAAGGATTCCGCAGCCTCATGCAATCCTCCCGTAAGAACAGCATGAAAATCGGTATAAAATAATCGGTTGTACAACCTGACGATCTTATTTTTTTCCGAAAGCCGCTTCATTGGTTTATTCAGGAAAGAATTAAAACCTGATAATTCTTCATATTGATAAGTATGCACCACCTCATGAGGCAAAGCTGCCAAACCTCTGTAATCACTTAATAAAATGATTGTATTTAGCCGTGCCTGTCCATAAATATTGCGATCTCTGTCTATTTCTGAAGACCTGAAAACAAAAGTTCCTGTTCTTAAACTATACTTTACATCCAGCCTGGAGTCCAGCGCAGCCGTGGCAGCAGCAAAAAGACTAAAAGGCATTATCCTGTAGCTGAATTTAAAATTATTCTTCGTGTCAATTTCAAACCTGTTAAACCCAAAATTTAAATGCCATCTCTCCCAGAAATCCCTGTTCGCTGCAGCATTTTCTATAATAGAACTGCCGGCAGAATTAACGATTTTGGATGGCCATACATATCCAAAGCTGCCGGTTTCAGCAAATTCCCTTACCAGCCGCTTACCTTCAAAAATAAGGTAGCCCCCAAGTGCACCCTGGCCAAGACCCTTTAAAAAAGTCTTTCCAAATTTATCTTCAGGCTTTTTATTAATCACCGCCCCTAAGCCACCAAGAATACTTCCAATCCCCACATTATACAACCCCGCCTGAAAGTCATTTTCCTGAGCTTTACAAGGCGTGGGCTGCAACATTTTCAGAAGAAAAAGTACAACAAAAAAGTATCGGTTTAAATTTGTCATTTATCGATAATTTCACAGGAATGCCCACAAGAGTACCAAATTTTTCCAAAAATATCTAAATAACACTATCTTGCCAAGATTTCCCTGTCGATATGAAAAAGAAAATTACCTGCTTCCTTATCTGCCTGTCCAGCTTTGTTTTAAGCTCCTGTAGCGGGGATAATTTATATGAATTTCAGGATCTTTCGCAGCATAGGGACTACATTATTGAGATTATGGTGAGGTTTAAAGATCCCGATGCTGATTTTTCTTTTACAACAGTAACTTATGAAACAAACGGCTATAATAAACTCCTGGATGAGAGCTGGTCCTTTAGCGGCTCGGCATCCTCTACCGCTTATTACCACCGGGCAGCAGTAAAAGAATATAAAAAAGCAGGAATTGATTTTTTTCCGGAAGAAAACATAGAAAGCGTAAAGATTCTGATCTATGATCTTTTAGATTATTATCCTATTGTAAAATACACCTCCTCGTCACCGGAGGCAATTTCTATATTTTACAATTTTGAAACCGAAGAGGAAATAATCAAGATGCTCTAAATACAAGAAGTCTGCCTCCGCAATTTCAAAGGCGGAGACCCGCTAAAAATCAAGAAACTTTTGCTAATACATTCCGGCGGTTCCTCCTTCTTTGGTGAATCTTTGCCAGATAATTATTTGTCTCCTTAAATTTTGGGGTAAGACGAGCTAAAAATCCGTTAGCCGTGTCCGTCATTTCCACTGCACATTTGGCACATTTGTACTCATGAACATGCTCTGTAACATTTTTAGACACTTTTAAGCTATGACCAAAAATGTTGCAATAAACCTTTGAAAATGAAAATAGCTTAGGGTTTCTATCCTTCATAAAGATTTGATTTTCTTGTTTCTATAATTTAAAATTAGAAAAAAAAGTTAATAAACCAGATAAAAAGTTAAAATTAATCGATCAAATGCAAAAGTTTTCTTAATGCCGGTTTGTCTTCAATAAAGGATAAATGCCCTCCATCTAACAGAAAAAAATTCGCATTCCCTGTAATAGCTACCTTTTTCAGGTATTTATAATTTAAAATAGGATCCTCTTTTCCTGCAATTATGTTTTTTTCAATTTCCAGGTTTGAAAACAAACTCATATTGTCTGTACGAATTTTCATACCTTTTGTTGCCGCTGTCATGCCCTTTGTACTCATTTCCAGAGCTTCAGATATTAAATTTTGAACCTCTGCCTTGTGCTTTACTGAATTTGACAGTAACATTAAATTAGAAATTGCCATTTTTACGAATGCGCTTTTATTTTTATTCACCAAACTTACTGCGCGGTCCCGATTTATTTTTCTCTCCTCGCTATCTGCTTCAGGAGTAGAATTGATTAATGTTAAACTTCTTAACAGAGTAGGGAAAATTTTCGACAATTCCAAACTAACATAACCCCCCATAGAATGCCCCGCAACCGCTGCTTTTTCAATATTTAAGTTCCACAGCACTTCTTTTACAGCCTTGGCCATGTCTTCCATACTATGGATTTCATTGAAACAGCCAGATTCCCCATGGCCGGGAAGGTCGATACAAACCACCTGGCGATTTACAGCCAGAGAAGGAACAAAATCATTCCATATTTTCGAGCTCTCCATAAATCCGTGCAAAAGAATGAGCGGATTCCCCGTTCCTTCTGAAGAAAAATATATTTCGGTATCCCTATAGCTTATCTTCATAAAATAAAATTAAAAAGCCACGAAGACACTAATTTTAATTTAATGTTGTCGTGGCTGTAAACTCTGTTTTTTAAATCACTAAGTATTCATTATTTCTTCTATCTCGTCTGGTTCAATCGGAATATTTCTCATCAAATTGTAAGGCTCCCCTTTTTCCTGAATCACAACATCATCTTCAAGCCGAATACCAAAGCCTTCATCGGGAAGATAGATCCCGGGCTCTACGGTGTAAACCTGATTTGCCTCCATTGGTTCGGTAAGAATTCCGTAGTCATGCGTATCCAAACCAATGTTATGGGAAGTACCGTGCATAAAGTACTTCTTGTATGCTGGCCAGTCAGGATTTTCTTTTTGCACATCGGCTTTGTCCAGTAAACCCAGACCTAACAATTCTGAAGTCATTAGTTTCCCTACTTCCTTATGATATTCTGCCCACATAGTCCCTGGAACCAACATTTTCGTTGCCTCTTTCTTTACGCGGTTCACCGCATTATACACCTGCTTCTGCCTTTCTGAATATTTTCCGGAAACCGGTATTGTTCTGGTAAGATCACTGGCATAATTGGCATATTCAGCACCAGTATCGAGCAGGATTAAATCCCCGGCCTGGCATTGCTGATTATTCTCTATATAATGAAGGACGTTGGCATTGTTCCCACTGGCGATAATTGGCGTATATGCAAAGCCACGTGAGCGGTTCCTGATCATCTCGTGATAATATTCAGCTTCGATTTCATATTCCCAAACTCCCGGTTTCACAAATGCAAGCGTTCTACGGAAAGCCTTTTCGGTAATATCACATGCATTTTGCATAAGTGCAAGTTCGATTGGATCTTTAACAGATCGCAACCGCTGAAGTATTGGATTACTCTTTGCCACCTGGTGTGCAGGGTATTTTTCTTTGCACCATTTGATAAAGCGCATATCCCGGGTTTCTGTTTTATGGGAAGAACGATAATGTTCGTTGGTATTAAAATATACAGTTTCACATTGTGTCATAACTTCAAAAAAGATCTTTTCAAAGTCTTTCATCCAGTACACTGTTTTTACACCACTTACCTCAAGAGCTCTGTCCTTAGTTAATTTCTCTCCCTCCCAAACGGCAATGTGCTCGTTTGTTTCAGTTAAAAAGAGAATTTCTCTGTGCTCTTTCTTAGGTGCATCAGGGAATAAAACAAGAATGCTTTCTTCCTGATCCACTCCGCTTAAGTAAAATAAATCCCTGTTTTGCTCAAAGGGAATTGTGCTGTCTGCCCCTATGGGATAAACATCATTGGAATTAAAAACTGCAAGACTCTGGGGCTTCATTTTAGCCATAAAGTTCTTTCGGTTTTTTATAAAAAGTTCAGAATCAATTTGGTGATACTTCATTTATTAAATTTAATTATTCAAATTCAGTTTTAAAAAGTGTATTCTCTTTGAGGTAAGAAATTTGCCGGTAACGTTCCGGCTCAAAGAAGCCACAAAGCAGTTCTTTACTGTTCTGATCCCAAAAGTAAAAAGCTCTCTTCTAAATGCTGTTAAATTGCAACTAAATATCTGCAGATTCTTAAGCCGGGTTAGCTTTCGTATAGGGAAAGACGGTTTTTAAGCCTCACATTCTGTTTCTGCAACTTCTGAACCTGATCCAACAAATGATGTATGGCTTGCAGGCCTTCTATATTGATATTTAGATCCTTATGCAACCTCATCATTTTCTCAAAATTCCGAAGGTGATCGCAAGGAACGTATTCCTTCCGTTCTACGGTGACTATCTCAATAAGTCCGCTTTCATAAAGTGAACTAATAAAAGTACGTTCCACTTTGTAAAGTGTACAAATTTCCTCTGCCGGTATTAAATCTTCTGAAGTCATGACCTTAGTTTTTGCAATTCCCTGAAAAGTTCTTTTTCCCGCTCACTCAAATTCGATGGCATTTTTATCTTATAGGTGATAAAAAGATCTCCAAACTGCTCCTCCTTTTTGTATTTTGGAAAGCCCTTTCCTTTTAATTTGACCCGTGTATCTGCCAGAGTTTCCGGTTTCACTTTTAGCTTTACTTTACCATCAAAAGTCTCTACAGTAACCTCTCCTCCCAAAAGCGCCGTATATAAATCAATTTCCTCTGTGCTATAAAGATGCTCCTTCTCTCTTTTAAATTTCGTGTTGTTAATTATATTAAATGTGATAAAAAGATCTCCCTTTGGACCACCCTGCATCCCCGGTGCTCCATGATTCCTGATTTTGATCGTTTGTCCGTTCTCCACTCCTGCGGGAATGGTGAGTCTAATTTTCTTTCCGTTTACGGTGAGGGTTTGCTTCTGACTCGTGTAAACATCAGATAAATTTAACTGAAGTTCCGCATTAAAGTCCTGACCTTTAAACTGTGTTCCTCTTCCCGATCCACGCGTTCTGGCGCCACCGCCGAACATCTGCTCGAAAAAATCTGAAAAAGTATCATCTTCAAAATCCCCTGAATAAGAATATCCCTTTCCTCCGCCAAAACCGCCATAGGCTGTGCTTCCAGATTGCTGTTGCGACCTCGCCTGTTCAAATTGATCTGCATGTTGCCAGTCCTTTCCATATTCGTCGTACTTCTTTCGCTTCTCAGGATCACTTAAAACTTCATGCGCCTCGTTTATCTGCTGAAATTTCGCCTGTGCTTCTTTATCATTTGGATTAAGGTCTGGATGATATTTTCTGGCAAGCTTCCGGTAAGTCTTTTTTATATCTGCCTGACTGGCAGATTTATCCAACCCCAATAGCTTGTAATAATCTATAAATTCCATTTAACATCGAATTTAAATTTCCGGAAACTTTTCCCCCACCTGAAATTACGAATTTTGGAATAATTAGGCGTTAAGCTTTTGCAAAATCAAGCAAACTTAACCTAATTGGTCGCAAAAGAAGAATAACCCTAAAAAGCGTTGTTTTGATAAACTTTAAAAACCCTTCAGGCTTTTTAAACTGGTTCTAAATAAGGATTAATATAATGATTAATACTTGCCCAAAATAAGAATGAGACTTACTTTTGCTCGTAAAATTTCTTAAAAAATTAAAATGGGTGGTTTTCTAAATTCTACAATAGCAAGAAAATTTGCTATGGCCTTATCCGGACTGTTCCTCGTCTTCTTCTTAGCTCAACATTTAGTAATTAATTCCATATCGGTATTTAGCGCAGAAGCATTTAATGAGTTTTCCCATTTTATGGGAACTAATTTCTATGTACAATTTCTTCTACAACCTGTCTTAATTGCAGGAGTCCTTTTCCATTTTATTATGGGTTTTGTTCTTGAATATAACAACAGAAAGGCAAGAAACATCAAGTACGTAAGTTTTAAACCAAGCACCAACACCAGCTGGATGTCCAGGAATATGTTGTTATCCGGACTGGTAGTTTTGGCTTTTTTAGGGCTGCACCTTTATGATTTTTGGTTTCCGGAAATCGCTCATAAATATTTTGAAAACCATCCTGAAGACCCGGGAAGGTATTATCTGGAACTAGTTGCAAAATTTCATAGTCCGATAAGAACCCTTTTATATGTTATTTCATTCATATTTCTGGCTCTTCACCTTTTGCACGGTTTTTCATCCTCATTCCAATCTGTAGGATGGCATAACAAGTACTCTAAAGGATTAAGAGGTTTTACGGTGGCTTTTTCGATTATCGTTCCGCTAGGATTCATTTTCATAGCCCTTTTTCACTATTTTAATAACGTTTAATACGTAGATTTATGGCAATTTTAGATTCAAAAATCCCGGAAGGACCTCTAGAGGAAAAGTGGGACAAACATAAAAATAACATTAATCTTGTTAACCCTGCGAACAAGCGTAACATCGATATTATTGTAGTAGGAACAGGATTGGCCGGCGGTAGTGCCGCAGCAACTTTAGCAGAATTGGGTTATAACGTTAAAACTTTTTGCTATCAGGATTCTCCCAGACGGGCGCACTCAATTGCGGCACAGGGAGGAATTAACGCATCCAAAAATTACCAGGGAGACGGCGATTCAGATTACCGCCTTTTCTACGATACCGTAAAAGGAGGGGATTATCGTTCCCGCGAAGCGAACGTTTATCGCCTTGCCCAGGTTTCAGGAAGTATTATAGACCAATGTGTGGCACAGGGAGTACCTTTTGCCCGCGAATATGGTGGATTGCTTGATAACCGTTCTTTTGGAGGGGTATTGGTTTCCCGTACTTTTTACGCAAAAGGACAAACAGGACAGCAATTATTGCTGGGAGCATATTCTGCTATGAACCGACAGATAAACCGGGGGAAAATCCAGTCTTTCAACAGACATGAAATGATGGATCTTGTGCTTGTTGACGGGAAAGCGAGAGGAATTATTGCACGTAACATGCTTACCGGTGAGATCGGAAGACATTCCGCTCACGCTGTAGTGCTGGCTTCAGGAGGATATGGAAACGTGTTCTTCCTTTCCACGAATGCGATGGGAAGCAACGTGATGGCTGCGTGGAGAGCACACAGGAGAGGTGCGTTTTTTGCCAATCCATGTTATACGCAAATTCACCCGACCTGTATTCCGGTAACGGGAGAACATCAGTCAAAACTTACATTGATGTCTGAATCACTTCGGAATGACGGAAGAATATGGGTTCCGAAGAAAAAAGAAGATGCAAAAGCAATAAGGGAAGGGAAAAAGAGACCTACAGACCTTTCCGAAGAAGAAAGAGATTATTACCTGGAACGTCGTTATCCTGCTTTTGGTAACCTTGTGCCCCGTGATGTGGCTTCAAGAGCAGCTAAAGAACGTTGTGATGCAGGATATGGTGTAAATAAAACCGGTGAAGCTGTATATCTTGATTTCGCAAGTGCTATTGAGCGCTACGGAAAGGAAAAAGCCTTCACTATGGGACATAAAAATCCTTCAAAAGAAGAAATCACCAAATTAGGAAAAGATACTGTGGCGTCTAAATACGGAAACCTTTTTGACATGTATCAAAAGATCGTAGATCAAAATCCGTATGAAACCCCAATGATGATTTATCCTGCGGTTCACTACACCATGGGTGGTTTATGGGTAGATTATAATCTGCAAACGACTATCCCAGGCTGTTATGCGGCGGGAGAAGCTAACTTCTCAGATCACGGTGCAAACAGGCTTGGAGCCTCTGCCCTTATGCAGGGACTTGCCGATGGTTATTTTGTACTGCCTTATACCATTGGAGATTATCTCTCAAAAGATATCGGAACAGGAAAAATTCCTACCGATTCTTCTGAATTTGATGCTGTTGAAAATGATGTAAAGGCCCGTATTGAAAAGTTAATGAATGCCGGAGGTAAAAATTCAGTAGATTCTTATCACAAAAAGCTGGGACGAATCATGTGGGATAAATGTGGTATGGCCCGTAACGAACAGGGATTAAAAGAAGCTCTTAAAGAGATCGCTGCCCTACGGGAAGATTTCTGGAAAAACGTAAAAGTACCGGGAACATCCACTGGAAAGAATTCTGAACTGGAAAAAGCAGGCAGAGTAGCAGATTTTCTTGAATTAGGAGAATTATTTGCAAAAGATGCCCTAAACAGAAATGAATCTGCCGGAGGACACTTCCGCGAAGAATATCAGACTGAAGAAGGAGAGGCCTTAAGGGACGATGAAAACTTCAGGTATGTTGCAGCATGGGAATACACCGGAAATATTGGTGAAGCCAAACTTCACAAAGAAGAGCTGGAATTCCATAATATCGAATTAAAAACAAGAAGTTATAAATAATTTGAAAATCTGGGAATTGTTAAATTTGAAATTAAATTCAAATCTAAAATTCCTAATCTTCAAATCTTCAAATCAAGACTATGAAGCTTAACTTAAAAATATGGCGCCAGGAAAATGCCACTGTAAAAGGGAAAATGGTAGATTATCCTATGGAAGGGATTGAAGGAGATATGTCTTTTCTCGAGATGTTGGATGTGCTGAATGAAAGCCTGGTAGCCAAAGGAGAAGAACCGGTGGAGTTTGACCATGATTGCCGCGAAGGTATTTGTGGATCTTGTTCACTCCAGATTAACGGGGAACCTCACGGGCCAGATAAACTTATTGCCACCTGCCAGTTACATATGCGTTCCTTTAAAGATGGAGATACTATTGTAATTGAACCATTTCGTGCAAAAGCATTTCCTGTAATTAAGGATTTAATTGTAGACCGTAGTGCTTTTGACAGGATTCAGCAGGCATGGGGATTCATTTCGGTGAATACATCTGGGAATACCGTAGATGCCAATGCTACTCCAATAGAAAAAACAAATGCAGATGCTTCTTTTGACGCGGCGACGTGTATTGGATGTGGCGCTTGTGTGGCAGCCTGTAAAAACGCCAGTGCAATGCTTTTTACATCGGCTGTGGTTTCAAAATATGCTCTGCTTCCGCAGGGAGAAGTTGAAGCTACCGAGCGTGTAAAAGCGATGGTAAGACAGATGGATGCTGAAGGATTTGGAAACTGTACCAATACCGGCGCATGTGAAATTGAATGCCCTAAAGGAATTTCTTTAGAAAACATCGCCAGGATGAACAGAGAATATATGAGAGCTACCACTAAAGGATAGTAGCTTATTTACTTGAATAATTCAATCCCGGATTCTTTCTGAATCCGGGATTTTTTATGCATCTTATTTAAAAAATAAAGCTATGTCCAATTTCAGTAATCATCCTTCGAAATTGCCAAATAACAAAACCAGCATATTTTCTGTAATGAGCAGTATGGCTCGAGAGAACAATGCCATTGATTTATCGCAGGGATTTCCAAATTTTGAAACCGATGCACGGCTAAAAGAGCTGGTTTATAAAGCCATGAAAGACGGATACAATCAATATCCTCCCATTAACGGGATTCCGGAGCTACGCGAGCAAATTTCAGCTAAAATTGAAAACCTTTACGGAGTAAAATATAAAGTTGATTCTGAAATTACCATGACCTCAGGCGCCACTCAGGCTTTGTACTCTGCAATTACCGCTTTTGTGCATCCGGGAGATGAAGTGATTGTTTTTAAACCGGCTTACGATAGTTACGAACCCGCCATTAAATTAAATGGTGGAAAACCTATACTTGTTCAGCTAAAGGAAAATAATTTTGGTATCGATTGGCAGGAAGTAAAGGAGAAAATAAATGACAGGACGAAAATGGTCATTATTAATACACCGCATAATCCCACCGGCACGGTAATGTCCAAAGAAGATATGCAGCAACTGGAAGGCCTGCTAAAAAACACGAATATCATCCTGCTGAGTGATGAAGTTTATGAGCATATTATTTTTGATAATATCGAGCACCAGAGCGCTTCCCGTTTTCCGCATTTAGCTGAAAGAGCTATCGTTTGTTCCTCGTTTGGAAAGACATTTCATAATACGGGATGGAAAATGGGCTACTGTGTTGCACCGGAAGAATTGATGAAAGAAATCTGGAAGGTCCACGAACTTGTTACTTTCTGCGTGAACCATCCAATGCAACGCGCGTTCGCAGAACATCTGAAAAATCCGGAAAATTATCTGAGTTTAAGTAGTTTTTATCAGGAGAAAAGGGACAAATTCCTCAAACTCATGAAAGGATCGAAATTTACTGCTATCCCTTCGTCTGGAACGTACTACCAGCTTTTCGATTTTTCTGAAATTACAGATGAAAAAGATACAGATTTTGCCAATCGCTTAACACGGGAACATAAAGTTGCTTCTATTCCGGTCTCAGAATTTAATATTGATAAAAAAGACAATCAACAACTCCGGTTTTGTTTCGCCAAGACAGATGAAACGCTGGAAAAGGCAGCAGAAATTTTAAACCGAATCTGATTTTTTCTCCGCTTCATTTAAACATTCAGGAATTTCCCCAATTGCACCTTACATATGACCATTAAGATCGAAAATTGCCAATTTCAGCTTCATACCAGTGGGGCAGCCTTTTGGAAAGAGCAAAATATGCTGCTGATAAGTGATGTGCACCTGGGAAAAATCAGTCATTTCAGGAAATTTGGAAGCGCAGTGCCGCAAAAAGCTATTATTAAGAATTTTATGGAGCTTTCGAAGCTTGTGGAACACTTCAATCCGGCGAAAATTGCCTTTTTAGGCGACCTT
Source organism: Autumnicola lenta (assembly GCF_031846515.1). Classification (NCBI taxonomy): domain Bacteria; kingdom Pseudomonadati; phylum Bacteroidota; class Flavobacteriia; order Flavobacteriales; family Flavobacteriaceae; genus Autumnicola; species Autumnicola lenta. The sequence continues at coordinate 118,528 of NZ_JAVRHO010000003.1, read as the reverse complement.
TTCCATAGTTCCCTTAATGCTGAATGGAATTTATTTGAAGAATGGGTAACTTCAGTCACTTCAGAAATAATTTTAATCGCCGGAAACCACGATATTATTTCTCCTATAAAATATGAAGAACTAAATATCCAGATTCAGCCTATGCTGAAAATTGGCAATTTTCGGCTTACACATCATCCGGAAGAAACCGAAGATGATTTTAATATTTGCGGACATATTCATCCCGGCTACAAATTAAATGGAAAAGGCCGGCAGCAGCTAAAGTTGCGCTGCTTCTATAAATCCAATAGTCAGTTAATCCTTCCTGCTTTTGGGGAATTCACCGGGAATTATTACTTAAAACCCAAAGAAGAAGACCAAATCTTCGTAATAACAAAAAATGAAGTAATTTTAGTTAACTAAAATATTCGTGCCATGGCTAAAAACCTCTCTGTTCTTAATTTTCTTTCGGTTCTTTTAGCTATTGCCGTGAACTATTACTCCCAGGCCGTAAAATTAAACGGAAACACGATTGGCAGCCTTAGTGCCCAATATGAAAACCTCTTTACCCCTGCCGGCTATGCTTTTTCCATTTGGGCGGTCATCTATCTGGCGCTATTGGCTTATGGTGGCTACCAAATGTATTGCGCCTTTAAAACCGAAAAACACCTGGACCTTATCAAGAAAACAGGTGCATGGTTTATTTTGGCAAATATCGGCAATACAGCATGGGTCTTGGCCTGGCTTTATGAATTTACCGGCCTCTCTGTTCTCATAATGCTGGTTATTTTGTTTTCGCTAATCAAAATTATCCTGAATACAAATATGGAACGCTGGGATGCACCGCTAAAAGTTATTGCTTTTAGCTGGTGGCCCATATGTTTTTATTCCGGGTGGATTGCAGTGGCCACTTTAGCTAACATTTCTGCTTACCTAGCAAAAATTGGCTGGGACGGTTGGTTCTTATCAGAAGTACAATGGACTGTAATAATGATCGTAGTTGCTACAATTATCAATATCATTATTATTTACACCCGCAATATGCGGGAATTTGCACTCGTTGGCGTCTGGGCACTGGTGGCAATCTTCGTAAAACATTCCGGAGAAAATGAGATCCTGGCCTGGATCGCCATGGGAGGCGCTATATTAATTTTCCTTAATGCGAGTTATCATGGCTACAAAAACAAAGAAACAAGCCCTATGGCAAAAATGAAGGAGTCGTAGCGTTTTAAAAATTGAATAATGCTGTGAAGCAAAGCGTTAAATAATTGTTGAGTTGTTGGAAGGGACGACTTCAGAAATTATCTTTGCCGCAATGAGTAAATCTGCTATTGCCCAAAGCTTTGCACAATCCCTGCACCAACAGGAATTGCAGCAAGCTATTGCCATTTCTGAAAAAGAAGTTGCAAAAATCCATTTAAAAGGACTCGTTGGTTCATCACTTTCTTTTGTGCTTGCCAACACTTTTAAAGAAGCTGAAAATCCTTTTTTACTGATTTTTAACGACAAAGAAGAAGCTGCATACTACCTTAATGACCTGGAACAACTCGTTGGCGAGAAAAATGTCCTTTTTTACCCCGGTAGTTACAGAAGGCCTTACCAGATTGAAGAAACCGATAATGCCAATGTTTTACTACGTGCCGAAGTTTTAAACCGGATTAACTCCCGCAAGAAACCGGCAATTATCGTCACTTATCCCGATGCACTTTTCGAAAAAGTAGTTACCCGGAAAGAGCTTGACAAAAGCACATTAAAAATCTCTCTTGGCGATAGCCTTTCAATAGACTTTGTAAATGAAGTACTTTTTGAGTATAAGTTTAAAAGAGTGGATTTTGTTACAGAACCGGGTGAATTTTCGGTTAGAGGTGGGATTATAGACGTGTTTTCCTTCAGCAATGATGAACCTTATCGACTCGAATTTTTTGGAGATGAAGTGGACAGCATCAGAAGTTTTGATGTAGAAACTCAGCTTTCTACAGATAAAGTCAAGAAAATCTCCGTTATGCCCAATGTGGAGAAGAAAAAGCTGGATGAAGTGCGGGAAAGTTTTCTGAAATACATAGCAGAAAAAACTGTGATTTTCACAAAAGACATGGAAGTTTTTTCTGCCCAGGTGGACAAACTTTTCAGCAAAGCCGAAGAAGCTTTTAAAAACCTTTCCGAAGATATTAAACACAGCGAGCCAAAGGAACTGTTTTGTGACGCTGCACTTCTAAAAAAGCAGATTCTGGATTATCGGGTTGTAGAATTAAGCAATCAGGCGTATTTGAACCCTCAACAAATCATTGAGTTTCAAACCAAGCCGCAACCTTCGTTCAATAAACAATTCGATTTGTTAATCGATAATTTAGTTCAGAACCAGGAGGCGGGTTATACAAACTATATTTTTTGTGTTAGCCAGCAACAGGCAAAGCGTTTTCATGACATTTTTGACGATCAGGAGCGGGAAGTGAAATACCAGACGCTCGTCCTTTCGATGTTTCAGGGTTTTATAGATGAGGAAGCTAAAAATATTTGTTATACCGATCATCAGATTTTTGAGCGTTATCATAAATTTCACCTGAAGAACGGCTACGCTAAAAAGCAGGCGATAACCCTAAAAGAACTTACCGGTCTTGAAATTGGTGATTATGTAACGCATATCGACCACGGAATTGGAAAATTTGGCGGACTTCAAAAAATAGATGTTGAAGGTAATAAGCAGGAAGCGATAAAACTTTTCTACGGGGAAAGGGATATTTTATACCTCAGCATCCACTCGCTGCACAAAATTTCAAAATATAACGGGAAAGACGGCAAAGCTCCTAAAATTTACAAACTGGGAAGCAATGCCTGGAAAAACCTAAAAAGCAAAACTAAATCCCGCGTAAAGCATATTGCTTATAACTTGATCGAATTGTACGCAAAACGCAGGCTGCAGAAAGGTTTTGCCTATGGACCAGATTCTTTTATGCAACACGAACTGGAAGCTTCGTTTATCTACGAAGATACTCCAGATCAAAGCACAGCCACCCAGGCAGTAAAAGAAGACATGGAAAATGAGCGTCCTATGGATCGCCTGGTTTGCGGCGACGTTGGCTTCGGAAAAACCGAAGTCGCCATTCGTGCGGCCTTTAAAGCTGTAGACAATGGTAAGCAGGTAGCAGTACTCGTTCCAACCACCATTCTTGCCTTTCAGCATCATCAGACATTTACAGATCGTTTAAAAGACTTTCCTGTAACTGTAGATTACCTAAACCGTTTCAGAACAGCAAAGGAACGACGTGAGACACTACAGGATCTCGAAAATGGTAAAATTGACATTGTTATCGGAACACATCAGCTCGTAAACAAAGCTGTAAAATTTAAAGATTTGGGATTGCTAATTGTAGACGAAGAGCAGAAATTCGGAGTTTCAGTTAAAGACAAGCTCAAAACTATTAAGGAAAATGTCGATACCCTTACTTTAACGGCCACGCCAATACCGCGTACCCTTCAGTTTAGCTTAATGGCTGCAAGGGATCTGTCTACTATAACTACACCTCCGCCAAACCGTTATCCTATAGAGAGCCATGTAATACGTTTTTCTGAAGAGACCATTCGCGATGCAGTTTCTTATGAAATCCAACGAGGCGGACAGATTTTCTTTATTCATAATCGCGTTGAAAACATTAAAGAAGTCGCCGGAATGATCCAGCGCCTCGTGCCTGATGCCCGTATAGGAATTGGCCACGGAAAAATGGAAGGAAAGAAACTGGAGAAGTTAATGTATAGCTTTATACATGGTGATTTTGATGTACTTGTCTCCACCACCATTGTGGAAAGCGGACTTGATGTTCCAAATGCCAATACTATTTTTATTAATAATGCGAATAACTTTGGACTTTCTGATCTTCACCAGATGCGTGGAAGGGTAGGCCGAAGTAACAAAAAAGCTTTCTGTTATTTTATTACTCCGCCGTACTCTGCAATGACAGATGAAGCAAGAAAGCGGATGACTGCCCTGGAACAATTTTCAGAACTGGGCAGCGGCTTTAATATTGCAATGAAGGATTTAGAAATACGTGGAGCAGGAGATTTACTTGGTGGTGAACAAAGCGGATTTATAAATGAAATCGGTTTTGATACTTATCAGAAAATCCTGAATGAAGCCATACAGGAACTGAAGGAAAACGAATTCAAGGATCTTTACAATGAAAATGAGGATATTGAAGAAAAGACCTTTGTAAAAGAGGTACAAATTGATACCGACTTTGAAATTCTTTTCCCAGACGATTATGTTAATAGTATTACAGAGAGACTAAGCCTATACACAAAGCTAAATGATATTGCCACAGAAGAAGAACTGCAGAAATTTGAAGCAGAACTGGTAGACCGTTTTGGTGAACTACCGGTACAGGCTCTGGATTTATTAAACAGCGTTCGCCTTAAATGGATTGCAGCTAATATTGGCCTGGAGAAAGTGATACTGAAACAAAATAAGCTGATCGGCTATTTTATTGCAGACCAACAATCGAGATTTTATCAAACCAGCTCATTTACCAAGGTTCTTCAATATGTACAATCGCATCCTCAAAAATGTAAGATGAAAGAGAAGAAAACCCGGGCAGGCCTGCGGTTGTTACTCACTTTCGAAAAAATTACTTCCGTAGAAAAAGCTTTAAAAGTGATGGAGCCTTTGGATTCAAGGGTGAAAAAAGAGGAAGATATAGAAGCTTAAAACATCTTTTATAAGAGCTAACTAAGCAGGGTAAAAAGAGCATGCTCCACCCAGGCAGAGCCGGTAAAAGACTTAAAAAACTAATTCGAGGAAACAACTGACTGTGCTCGAACTGACAAAGCGTATTTCCAGACATCCTTCTCCATTAAAACGCTAAAATTCCCTTAAGGTCTTTATTTCTTTCAGGGCGAATGTCTATCTTTTAGAAGATCATAAGTCTTTTATCGGAAGAACATTACACCATGCGCCAACTTACCATAAAGATTCCCAAAGGAAATAAAAAGAAGGTTCAGGATGCCATTGAAAAATTTAAAGGAAAAAACACAATAGATATTTCTTCTGAAAGCGAAGATGTTTTCATGGTTTATCTTCCTAATCAGGAAGTAAATAATTTTCTTAAAGAGATTGACGAATTTGAAGAACCCGAGATCACTCTTATTCCCAGAGGAGTGATTACCCTGTACCCTCCGGCTTCAGAATCTCCAGATCAGGTTGCAGATGTAAAACCTAAAAGTTCGTTGGAAATTTATCTTGGTGGCATCCAGAGTGTAGGTTCAATGTTTGGACTTATTGGCTATTCTTTTGTGGCAGGAATAATCGTTTGGATCGGGCTTTTCACGACTACATCTTATTTACTTGTGGCAGCCATGTTAGTAGCTCCTTTTGCGGGCCCGGCCATGAACGCCGCTTTGGCCACTGCTGCGGGAAAAGGTTCACTCCTAAAAAGTAGCCTGATGCGATATGCGGTAGCTATTGTGACCGGTATAATAGCAAGTTTTCTCCTAACCCTTCTTTTCCCTTTAAAAACACTTACTCCGCTTATGGAAGAGGTAAGCCAGGTATCGAAATTTGCCCTTTTTCTGCCACTGGTTTCAGGATTTGCGGGTGCAATTAATATTTGCCAGTCAGAGCGAGATAGCCTCGTTTCGGGCGCAGCTGTGGGTATTTTAGTAGCAGCTTCTTTGGCACCTCCGGTAGGTTTAATTGGCGCCGGACTTTATATGATGGACTGGCAGGTAGTTTTTAGCAGCCTGTATCGAATTTTACTTCAATTGCTGGGCATTCACCTTGCCGCTACGCTGGTTTTCTATTTCTACGGAAAAGTAACTCCCAACGGGGTCAGATTTTTAAGAGGAGGCAAGAAAACAGGCTTAATAACTACTATGGTTGTGGTTTTAGGTATTGGTGCAATGATGTACTGGCAGTTTCGCCAACCTCCATTCCTTAGAAAAGCCAGTATGAACACAGAACTTGCGGAAGTTTTGGGCAGCGAACTAAATAAAATTCCCAATATTAAGGTCCTGAACAAAGATGTAACCTTCACCAATGTCAAAAGGAACAATAAATCTATTGCTAATTTTGAAGCGACAATTCTAAAAACCGATACAATTATTTCCTCTGAGGAATTAAAAGATGGAATTATTCAGCATTTAAAGAAAAATATGAAATATTCCTACGATGACATTTACGAGGTTTACCAGATACATGTGGTGACTGATTAGAATGATTTCCTAAATATCAATTGAGATCTTCACCTTTCCACCTAAACCTTTTTCTACAATATCATAAAGAGTTTTTAAGGTGAGATTGCTTCCATTACTTTCAATTCTGGAAATATATGTCCTCTTTTTATCCACCAAAATAGCTAATTCCTCCTGAGTCAGATTTTTTTCTTCTCTGGCTTTTTTCAAAAGTAGTCCTATTTTAAAAGATTCAAAATCTCTTTCAAGTCCATCTCTACGCTCCGTCCCTTTTTTGCCATAAACTTCATCCTTTATGTCTTTCCAGTCTTTTGTATCCATTATTCCTTGGTTTTTTCAATGTAATAAGTTTCCTTTAGTTTCAAAGCCTTGTCAATTTCTGTTTTCGGAGTTTTCTGTGTTTTTTTCGTAAAACCATTTAGTAGAATTACGAGTTTTCCCTCGTCAAAAAAACAAAATACACGCCATATATTTGAACCCAGTTTTATTCTGGCTTCATACAATCCTTTTGCTCCTTTTATAGCCTTTAAATAATTGGAGGGGATTCTTTCTAAGGTTTCAATTGCCTCTATTACTCTAAAAATCTTATCCTGAACTTTTTGCGGCTGAAGAATCAAAAAGCTCTGAAATAATGTTTATATGCTATTACCCTCCTGATCTTCATCTACAAATGTAACTTAAAAGTTACTATTTTAAAATTTATTAATAACAAATTCGATTTTAATACCCTGTCACTCTCACATTGTCCACATCATAAGTAGTGGTTTTGTCGGGAGCTGCTCCAAGATAACGGAAACCAAAATTTACAGTTCCATCCAGACAGGAAATATCAATTTTTGTATTCCTAAAAACGGTTCCATTCTGGCTCGATGGCCCTACCGGAATTTTGCCATCTAGCAACTGCCATTCTGTTGTTTTGGGATTTCCGGTAAAACTTGTAGTAACATAAATTTCAAGGATTGTGGCGTTATCGAAAGAAGCAAGGATATCTGCGGAAAAAACTTCTTGAGAAGTTTGGTCCAGGTTTATGCCGGGAGTGACCAGCCATGCTTCCAACGGATTCTCGGTAGTATTGTAAGCTGAAATCCTGAAATATCTGTTTCCGTTTCTTGTGCCGGGTTTAAATTTTTCGCTACCGCCACTAACATTCAGGTTTTTCCATCCACGGCTATTTAAAGCAGTAAGTGTATTAACATCAGTAAAATCTTCATTAAAAAGCACTTCGGATCCCGGAGTAGGATTTTCTCCACAATTCATAAAAACCGGATCACATCTTTCCCCTGAAAAATTCAGATCTTGCGGATTATTCAGCACCAATACGTAAAAATCATCATAAAAGTTTCGGCTTAAAACCGCTTTAATACTTCCTGATTGCTGCGGAAGTAACAGTGACTTAAAATCAGAAAATGAGCTGGTACTTAAAACGGCCGTAGCGCCAGATTCGCAGCTTTCCAATTGCCGCTCCCCGTCATATTGATCTATAGTTTCTGAAGCGAAGGAATATATATGCTCGTCCCTGACTAAATTCCGGTTAAACTGCACATTTTCCACCTGTACAAAGAGACTTTTATATTCATCCCTAAAGTCGGTAATCTTCAGTTTAAGCGGAACAATTTCTGCTGTTTGTTCAGACCTTATCAAATGTTCATCGATCATGGCGTTTGGAATTGCCACCACGTCTCCCCTGTTTTGAATGCCCACCTGAAGCAATCCGTTATTGTAGCCCAGGCTAAGACCATCCAGTTTTACATAAACTTTTCTTCCGAAGTTAAAAGTTTCGTGCAGGGAATTTTCGTCCACCAGAATAACAATTCCATCTAAGGGATTTTCCGGTTTATCCTGAAGCACAAGTTCCTTATAAAAATTGCCGCCTTCATCGCTGGAAACTACATAACCTTCAAAATAAGTATTTGTATTTTGAAATGTATAAATTTCATCTGCAATAGGATCGTAACTCCCTTTCACTGCAGAAATACTGGTAAGACTTCCGTCGAAATCCACAAGAATATCTTCAATTTCCGGAAGATCATAATCATCTGTCTTTACACAGGAATTAAGCAGAAGGCTGAAAATTGCAATTTTCAGCAGTAAATAAATATTCCTCTTCATAATGTTCATCTTTAAAAATGGCAATTTTCGACCTTAAAACCTCAGATAAAAATTAATATAATATGTTGTACCATTCCCATACCAATACCGTGAAGCAAAAAGGGGCTGATCGCGCTCCCGGTCTTCCTTTAAACTTAAAAAATTGGCGTTTCTGGACTGTTCATAGCCGCCTGTCTTGTATAAAACATCAAAAATATTGTTGAGACTACAGAAAAATCCCAGATAATAGTCTTTAATCCGCCAGGATTTGCCTCCAATGGCATTTACGAGAACATAATCGTCAAACTGTTCCTGTTTCAGCAATCTTCTCGCAATATCTTCATCATAGCTTAAAATTGGCAAACCATCGGCATCTGTTCTGAAATTTGCTGTTCTGGTAAGCGGGCTCACATCTGCAAAACCGTGAGAAAAAAAGTTTACTGTAGTTCCAAACCACCAATAATCAGGATCGCGATATTCGAAGCCGAGCTGCGCCGCCCGTTGCGGACCGCCGGGGATATGGTAATTCTTCAAGTAGGAAGTTCCGTAATTCACAGCGTCATCAAAACTACTGGAAGTGAGATATAGATTGGGATTGTTCGCATAAATATATTGTCCCAAAGCTGCGGCTGCTTTTAGTTTTATAGTTGAAGTTATCTGACTTTCGGCTCCTAACTCTATTCCAAGATGCTCCTTGCTTATTCCCGTTAGAACCTCCTGAACAAACGCTGTTGTTCCTGTTCTTCCCAATCCCGAAAGTCCGTCGGCATAATAAAAGGAGATTTCAGTTGCATCCAGTATTTCAGCATAATAACCGGTTAAGCGAAGATTCAGTTTTGGAGAACGGAAGCGGTAAGACAAATCTCCAAACCGTAATGTTTCACTCTCCAGGCCAGCCACTGTTTCATTGTTTTGCCGCGAATTGGAGAAGGAATTCCGCAGATTAGGCGCTTTAGTATAAAAGGCAAGATTCGTGGTAATAAGATGCCTGCCGGAAAGTTTATATGTAGCACCGGACTTTATGCCGAAATTTGTAAAATACAGTTCCTCACTTTTTCCGAAGGAATTTTCAGCATAAGTGCCATTTTGAAAGAGTCCGTTGCGCTGATAGGAAGTTTGGGAAATATTTCCGGCAACAAAGAAATCGATTCCGCTAAATTTGTACTGAATTTGGGCAAATGCTTCAGCTACATCTGCAAAAAGTTCATAATTGTACTTGAATCTGTCACCTTCAGTCACAATTCTGTTTCTGTTTCGAAGATCACTCTGCGCGGCATCAGCTTCGGTCATTTCAGCGGTTCCTTCAGCGAAAAAATCGATATCCAGATAACCCGTTCCCCCTAAAAGATCTTTTACCGAGGCAAAATTTTCACTTTTTAAGCTTGTATAACTGATTTTCGCGTTCAACTCAATGTTTTCCTTCAGTCGTGCAGTGAGAATGGAATTTGTAGTAAAATTTTGATCATCATTCCGATCTTCAGCAATAACATATATGGAATTGCCACCTGTGGCAGCTTCATTTAAATTTGCACTGTACAAAGAGGACCAGTCAATTTGGCCATTATCGGCAAACTGTTGTTGCGCACGATAAGCAGCTTCATAATTGGCATTATCTTCAAACCTTAAAAAATAGCCCGGCAACTTCTGATAATAAGCCGGATCTGGATTTGCACCGCCACCAACAAAACTTTCCTGACCATTAAACGTCACCCGGTTTGTCCCGCCAAAATCAATTCTTGAGTTCCCAACACTCCCAAACTGGTAAGATATATTGTTATTAAGCTGAATTTTTTCTGAAATTTGCCAAAAATGGTTTAGCATAAAGACGGGTTCTTTAATCTCCCTGAGTCGGGAATTTCGGATTTGATTATCCTGATAACCCCAAAAGGAATTATACCTGCGCCCTTTAAGCTCGAAAACTTCCTGGGTATTTGCTGAGGATTTTCCGCGGATGTTTGGCGTATAAAATACGGTGAAATTGAGGGAATGATCTTCCGAAAGATCTTTCTCTACCGCCAGAAAAACGGAATTTGCGTCATATAATGTCCCGTCTACATAGCCTTCTTTAGCAAACCTTCTGGAAATAGAAAGGGAATAAGCCCAACCGGCGGGCAACTCCCCCGAATTGTAAGTAGCCATTACCCGTCCCGTATAACTGCGATTGGAAGCGGCGTAGGAAATCCTGCCTCCTTCCCCATATTCTGACGCACGCATGATGATATTTGTAGTCCCTGCCAGACCGCCAAAACTTACTTCGGAAGGAGAAATACCCATGGAAAAGATTTGTGTTCGCTGCACATCATTAAGTCCACCCCAATTACTCCACTGTGGTCTCCCGTTGAAAATTTTGTTCATCTCTATGCCGTTAATGAGCAATTTTCCCTGATCGCTGTCAAAACCCCTGGGACGGAAAAACGTGGCACTGAAGTCAAAGGCCGCGGCATTTAAGAAAACATCTCTGGAAGCTTGTAAAAGTCCGGATAGATTATCGAAACTACCTTCTTCTTCATTTAGCTCGTTATCGGAAAGACTTATAGTGCCAATTTGCCTTTGTTCTTCGGAAATATCCGGAGTAAGAAGGATCTGGCCCAGGTCCTTTTGTTGGCCTCTAATAATAACTACCGGAATCCGTTGCCGTGCGTAACCGGACTTTGTAAATACTAAAACCTGATTCCCTTCCGGAAGATCTTCAGAAGAAAATAAAAAGACACCGTTGGCATCCGTCTCTGTTTCGATGAAGGTGCCTTCTATTATCATTTTAACTGAACTGATTTCCTCCAGAGAATAACCGTCTACGACACTTCCCCTTATGGAGGTTGCTTGTGAAAATGAGGTGTAGGGAAACCATATCCACAGCAAAATCAGAAGAAATTTGTTCCCCATTTTTGCCTCAAAAAGTCGGAAAAGATAATGATTTATTTCATATAACTTTCATACTTTCAATAACTTGAAAATTATATTTGAAGCATCTCATGAACAATCCGAAACTTTACTATTTACGTGCGCTTGCAATCTGGCTCACACTTTTCTGTTCACATAATTTGAGGAGCCAGGAGCAAAATTCCTATAATATTTTAAGTGTCGTCTTCTATAATGTCGAAAATTTGTTCGATACTGAAGACAATCCGTTGACATTTGATGATGACCGGACGCCTACCGGCAAAGATGTTTGGACCCAAGAAAAGTACAGGGACAAAATTGCCAAAATAAGCAGGGTACTTTCGGAAATTGGAACTGAAGTTGCCGGAACTGCACCTACCGTTATTGGTTTATGCGAATTGGAAAACCGGGAAGTACTGGAGGATTTAATAAGCCATCCCAATCTGGCTGCTTATAACTACGGAATAATTCATTTTGACTCACCGGACAGCAGAGGCGTCGACGTTGGACTTTTGTACAAAAAAGGGATTTTTACTCCCGTGAATTCGGTGTCCCGTCGTCTGCTTTTCTACGAAACAGAAGATCCCTCAAAGCGGGTTTACACCCGGGATCAATTGGTGGTGAGCGGAGTTCTAGATGGTGATGAGATGCATTTTATTGTTAATCACTGGCCATCCCGAAGCGGCGGGGAAGCGAAAAGCAGCTATCGGAGAGAAAAAGCTGCATTTCTGAATAAACAGATTATTGATTCCCTGTACCAGATAAATCCGTACTCCAAAATAATTAGTATGGGGGATTTTAATGATGATCCTACAAACAAATCTTTTAAAAAAATCCTCAACACAAGAGCTTCAAAAGAAAACCTAAAGTTTCAGGAGCTCTATAATCCTATGGAGAAAATGCTGAAAGAAGGACACGGAACACTGGCCTATCGTGATAGCTGGAATTTATTTGATCAAATATATATGACTCAGGCATTAACAGGAACTGATTTTAGTGGTTATCAATTTTACCGGGCGGGTATTTTTAATAAGGCTTACCTGGTCACGCCTGGCGGACAATATAAAGGATATCCCTATAGAAGTTATGGTTATGGTGGATATACGGGTGGTTATAGTGATCACTTTCCGGTGTATATATACCTCATAAAATCTCAATCCCCCTCTAGCTCCCCCGGAGGGGGAGGATAATTTAATTCTTTCGATTAAAACCTACACATAAAAATGTTGTGTGTCAAAACTCCTTTCTCTTCGGCAAATGCCGGATTAGACATTAAAACCAGGCATTCCAGGGAATCCTGGTAAGGATCACCAGTAGACCAAGTGTATAAAATATAGCCAGAACCTTGAACTTTGGCCTGGAAGTCAGTTTCTTTTTGTGCCTGGAATAACCAATGGTAATTAAAGCCAGCGCAATAATCATCATCAAAGGATGCTCCACCAAATACAGTCTAAGGCTATCGTTACTCATAACTTCACCCATACCGCCATCGAATCTGGCAAGGTTTCCAGGAGTTAGATAAAGAACAATTCCAATTAAAAGCTGAATATGGGAAACAATTAAGGTAAATAAGGCAATCCTGAAATTGGTTGCACTGTATTCCTTGTTACTGGCAAAGCCTATTATAGCGTTAAAAGATGCTATAAGCAAAACAATAAGTACCAAATAGGCCCAATAAGAATGGATAAACTGAACAGTAGTGTACATGAGGTTTAAAATTTTGATAAAGATACTCAAACACAAAAAAACGCCCCATAATATGGGACGTTTTTTAGATGTCTGAAGGTATTTACTTAAAATCTGAAAGCTATACTTGCATTTCAAATTCTAATCATTTCATAAACTTGTTATTTCCAACGTTTATTCCCATCGGTTTTCAGCAGCGTCTCCGCCCCAAATTAAAGTAGCGAGGTATGGGTTATCTATAAACGGATTCCTGTTTCCCTGTGCCGAAGCTATTACATTGTTACGTTGAATTTCCAGTTCTGATACCGGATCCATCCTGTTCCATTTCAGTAGAAGGTCCAAACCACCTACCTCATCAAATTCTTCTCCGTAACGAATATTAAGGTACATAACCATTCTTGCTACGTCACCAATCCATTCATCCCCGGGGTACCACGCACTTTCACCAACCAGCCCATATTCTCCGCTTCCTTCGCTATAAGGGTAATTTAGTCTAAGTGAATTTATACTCGCATCTGCAGAACGAAGGTGGTGCAGGTCTGTAACCGCGTTTGCTGCATCTAGCCTGGATTGAGGATAAATATGTTCTGTATTGAAGGTTTGCGGGGTATAAGAATTATTTCCTGAAGTATATTCTTCCCAGTACCTGCTTTCCCCAGAGTACATTAAAATCACATTTTCTGGGTTGTCTGGATCTTCATCTGCATCATATAAATAATTATGACGCTCTCCATAACTTAAAATAGTTGTGTGCTGCCCTACTGTTATTTCAGAAGCTACATGATAGTTTAAGTCCTCATTCTGAGAAAAAACAACTTGCTCATAATAGTCTTCAAGTTCTGAAGGAATATCAAAACCTACTGGCTCTATTACCGTAATATTAACTGTAGCAGTTGCACATGTAGGTTCCTGATCATCATCACAGATAGTATAAGTAAAGCTATCTTCTCCCGTAAAACCTGCCACCGGCTCGTAGGTTATGATACCATCATCATTTAAAGTAACATTTCCCTGGCTAGAGGAAGCATCTATTGAAGAAAGTACAGCTCCATCAATAGGATCATCGTTGTTTAAAAGGTTGTTTATGGCAAAACCGGAATTTCCCGCATCGACCACAACCGTATCATCGTTTGCAACAGGAGACCCTTCGTCTATAACATTTACCGTAATAGTTGCAGTAGCGCATTCGGGTTCTTGATCGTTATCACAAACAGTATAGGTAAAACTATCTTCTCCAGAAAAACCTTCTGCCGGAGTGTATATAATGCTACCATCCTCTTCCAGCACAGCTGTACCATTTGTATCTTCAGTGTTTATCGCTGTTATATCTGCATTGTCCAGCAGGGTATCGTTAGAAAGATGATTTATAATGCTAAGTTCGTCTCCCTCCTCTGTTTCATAGGTATCATCCTGAGCTACAGGGGCACCGGCATCTCCTACCGTGATGATTACAGTTGCGGTAGCGCAACGGCTACCTTCACTACCCGGCACACATAGTTGGTAAGAAAAATTGTCTTCACCCTGAAAATCTTCAGGAGGAAAATAGGATAAGGTTCCATCGCGGTTGTCGACTACTTCCCCACCTTCGGTAGTTTCTGTATCAAAAGAACTTATCCTGGAACTATCCACCAGCTCATCATTTTCCAGCAGAAAATCTTTTTCAATATTTAACTCTTCATTTTCTGAGGCTGTTACCGCATCATCTACGGCAACAGGATCACCTGCTTCAGGTCTTTCGCCCGAATTTACATTATCGTCATCGCTGCTACATCCTGCAAAAATTAGAATAATACAAGCAAGAAAGAAAAACTTTTTCATTTATAAATTTTAGAAATTAACATTTGGAACTCGTCTTTGTCTACTAAACAAAAGCCCCTTACCGGGAAAGACCGATAAGAGGCTTGTACTTTTATTTAGTTTGAAATTTATTCATTAATAACCCAGGCGCCAGACTCATCTTTAATCAGTCTCATTTGTGTCATAATATAACCAGGATAAACTTCATAAGAAAGGATATATTTTTGACCTACTTCAGCAGAAGGGTCGAAGTCATTTAAAAAGACCTTTAATGCTTCCAGGATCATTTCGTCATCCCAGTTATTTAGGTTGAAATTCCCGTACTGTGCTAGATTGCTGGCCGCAGCCTCGTAACCACTAACAGCTGCAAATTCCGCTGCGATGTATTCATAATCTGATGCGACTAAGGTATATCTTATGGTGTTATCTGGTTCCCACTCAGATCCATTGTGACTAAACTGAAGGGTTTGTTCCAAAGTTCTAGGTATTGCATTCCACTCACCATCTTCAAATACAAACAACGTATATCTTGTTGAAGTACTACCAGAATAAAAGTCATAAGCAACAGATCTCATCTCCCCTTCTCTTGCATAAGGATATTCAAGGCCAAGAAATACAGAGATCATTTGATAAGCTTCCCCTTCATCATCAAAATTAGGATAGGTTTGCCCCATCGTAGTGTAATCTTCACTATCTAATGTTAACGGCATACTCCAGGTTCCATTAGTATAAGCAAAAACATCTGTGGTTTCTACTGTGGAAACAGAACCTTCCAGGTCAATTACATATTGTCCATCCTGAAGGACAACAGCCATCCCTTGCGAAGAAACACCAGAACCGTCATAAGCTGCATAAGTCACTGCGAATTGAGCTCCTTCTTCTGCAGAAGGAAATTCATCCATTAAGACTATATTTATTGCTTCAAGTAGCATTTCCTCAGTCCAGAAATTACTACTACCAGAATCTACAGTAAAACTGTTAAAGTTCCCGGTATTTTCGGCAGGACCGGGATATTCTTCCGCTAATTCTTCAGCAACCAGTGCATAATCTGCATTTACCAGTTCATAAGCAGAAGCTCCAGACTGCACATAAGAATTCCCATCAAACCTTACGCTCATACTCTCAGTACCTGCTGATCCATCATATATGTCATAGCTAACATTGTAAGTCTGCCCCTCAATACCTTCGAGATTTTCAAGCAATACGGCATCAATAGCTTCAAGGATCATTTCATTACTCCAATAGGCTTCATTCCCTTCTCTTCGGTCAAAATTGCCAAATTGCGCAGCACTTGAAGTTGGTTCAGGATAATCGGCACCCAATTCATCTTCAATAAAATCAAAATCGTCTGCATTTAGGGTATACGAAATTTCATTTGCAACGGCATCGTAAGTCAACTCGACATGATCACCTGCCTCTGCTCGCGGAAATTGATACTGTAAAAAGCTCTGAATTTGAGAAATATTCCCAAGGTAACCGTCTGACAATCCAGCAGCCTCATAATCTTCCGCGCTTACAGTATAAACCTGCGGATCAATAGGAGCAAAGACGTTATAACTAACATTTACCGAAGAGTTTCCACCTAAAGCGGGAAGACGATTTGACAACAAAACAGGAATTAATGCCCTTGCATCCTCTTCTGTATCAAACTCATACTGCTCCTCAGGCAGATCTAAAAATCCATAATCTTCCTCTTCTAATGTGTAATCTAATGATCCCTCAACATTGCTGATATTCTCATCGATTTCCTCATTAATGTCATCCATTGGCTCACAACCTGTTATGGCGACACCTATGAAAAGCATTAAAATAAAAAATGTATTTTTCATCTCTATTTTTTTTTAAAAGTTTATTTTCATTCCTACAGTATATGTACGTCCAAACCCGTACCATACAGATGCAGTTTCTGCATTAGAAGCTGAACCGTCAAAACCAAAACTCACATATTCTGTATCCAGAATATTATTCACGTTACTGTTTAGAATAGCTTCAAATCCTCCAAACTCAAATTTGTGGGTAAGACCAACATCTAGCAAACCATAAGATGGAATTTCCCATGGGCTGTAATCTGCTCCGGAACTAACCCCAAGTATATCAAATTGACTGTACAACTCGTCTACATAGGTCCAGTTTGCACGAATTGTTGTTCCAGGAAGTGGTTCATAATCACCACCAAGTGCGAAGGTGTTCTGGGCACTACCCCCTACCGGAATGTCTTCAAGAAAAAGATCAATACCCTCGTCTAAAACAGGATTTTGTTCTTCATCAAAGATCATTACATCCTCAACATTACTATCCCATTTCCAATCTCCAATAGAAGCCATACCATTAATAGTAAGATTATCTAAAGGCTTGTAACTAAAATCAAATTCAATACCCTGGTGCAGCGCATTCACCCCAAGTATATTGGCGAAGTAAGACTCCCCAGTTTCATCATCAAAGAAAGATTGCGTAAAAGGTTTGTCCTGCCAATGCGTTCTATAGACGTTCAAATTTGCTCTTAACTTTGAACTTCTAATACCGTAGCCAACTTCTGCACTAAAAATCTTTTGATTTTCAGCATCTTCATTAATATCATTTTCGAAATTTTGAAAAACCTGGTCAAAGAAAGGTGCCCTTTCAAAATAACCAATATTGGCAAAAATATTATGGTTATCATTAAGGTTATAGTTTGCCCCCCCTTTTACACTGGAAGCAAAGAAGCTAATCCAATCTGTTTTCTGCTCGGGATCAGAATCAAGATAGTTAAAATAATCTATCCTTTTATAAGAAGTGTTAGAAGCCGCAAGAGATATAAATGCAGAAAGATCATTTCTAGAATATTCTGCCTGAAGGAATCCACCTTCCCAATGTACCAAACCATCATTGTGATAATTAATCTTATCACCAACTCTTGCTACATTTATCAAGTTATTCTCATTACTACCCTCGTCTAACCAGTAAGTACCACCTAAAAGATCTCTTACTTCCTGAAAATGTCTTCCTTCGTAATACCTGAGATCAATCCCGGCAAGTAAATCAATATCTTCAGTAATCTCTGTGGTTAAAGTCGAAAGTGCACCATACCAACTATGGTCGTTTCTTGAATTATATAAAATGGTTTCAGAACCAAGTGCTCCGTTTTCAATATTATCTGCTACTACAAGGTCTAAATTTAGTGGCTGTAAATACCCGTTTCTATAAGGAGAATCTATACTTCTTAAATTGGCTTCACCTTCGTAACCACCACCTCCACCTGTACCAAAGGAAGCGTAAAGTGCTGTAGATAATTCCATTTTATCAGAAATATTCCAATAATGGTTTAAAGACATTTGAGGTTTGTGGTAGAAGTTATCCTGTACATGTTTTACTTCACCATTTAAAAAACCCCAGTCCCCATTGAATTTAATACCCCTTTCGCTTGCACGAAAAGTTTGTATTAAATGTGAAGTTTCTCTTTGACCGTGTCTTTGCGGCGCCCCAAAAGCTGTAAAAGAAAGCTCATGGTCTTCATTAAATTTCTTTGCAAGGTTTACAAAGTAAGAATAACCTTCAAATTCAGTTCCGTCTACAAATCCGTTACCTGTTGTTTTAGATACAGAAACTGTAGCAGCAAAACCATTATCTAACAATCCTGTAGAAACTGTCCCGCCATACTTTTGATATCCGTCATTACCTGTGGTTGCAAAAACACTACCACCTTCTTCGGCATCTGTAGATTTTGTAACAATGTTAATAGTTCCTCCTATAGAAGGCACAGCTACTTTAGAAGCTCCAAGACCCCTTTGCACCTGCATTGTTTGGGTAACATCTGAAAGTCCCGCCCAGTTACTCCAGTAAACGTTTCCATTCTCCATATCGTTTACAGGAACCCCGTTGATCATTACCGCAACGTTTTCATCATCAAAACCTCTTATTCGAACTTCGGCATCTCCATATCCTCCTCCTTGTTTATGCACGTAGATACTGGGAGTAGATTGAAGAATTTCCGGAAATTCTTTATTACTTAATCTTAATTCAATTTCTTCAGATCTAATTGTGGAAACAGCCACGGGAGTTTTACGGTCTATTGCCAAAGAGAAACTTGTAATAACAATTTCTTCCAAAGCCCCGGCATCAGCATTTAGTACTATCCCACCAAAATTCTGAGACCCGTTGGCAAGGTTATAATCTAAAGTTTTTGTGGTATAGCCTACGAAACTAATTTTTATTTGTCCCGAATCTGAATTTACTCTCAGAGAGAAGTTACCGTCGAAATCTGTTGTAGTTCCATTGTTTGTTCCCTCAACCATCACAGTTGCACCCGGCAGGGGACCATCCATTTCAGAATCTATTACGGTACCAGTAATAGTTCCTTGAGCAAAAATTGTAGCAGATGTTAGAAACAACGCTAATGCTAGTAATTTCCTCATTTTTTCGCTTTGTTTGTTTTGAGTTAAAAAATTCACGGCAAAAGAAGCTAAAACCTAAAGACTATACTTTATCCAAATGTTAAGGTTCTTAACTTTAACATCAACCGCGGTGCAAAACTACTGCTATTTTTTAATTCTCTGAAGTATTGTTACTTACAGGATTTCAACAAAGCGAAAGAATTATTTTAAAAAGAATTTTAACAGGTTTTTAGTAGAAGAATCATGATTTTCAACAGAATTATTTTCTATTTCCGCAAGAATTTTTGAAGCTAATTGCTTACCTAATTCCACACCCCATTGATCATAACTAAAAATATTCCAGATTACACCCTGAACAAATATTTTATGCTCATACATAGCCACTAATTTCCCAAGGCTTTCTGGTGTAAGTTTTTCAATTAAAATTGAATTCGTGGGCTTATTACCATCAAAAACTTTAAAAGGCAACAGTGTCTCTATAGCGTCTGCACTCATCGATTTCTTTTCCAGTTCTGAGCGTACTTCCTCTTCAGGTTTTCCCTGAAGCAAGGCTTCTGTCTGCGCAAAATAATTGGCCATTAATTTGTCGTGATGGCCCTTATCCTGGAAAAGAGAATTTTTAAAACCTATGAAATCTGCAGGAATAAGTTTTGTGCCCTGGTGGATTAGCTGAAAAAAGGCGTGCTGGGAGTTTGTTCCAGGTTCCCCCCAGATTATTGTTCCAGTCTGGTAATCTACTTTATCTCCGTTTCTATCTACACTCTTACCATTGCTTTCCATGATTGCTTGTTGCAGGTAAGCTGGCAGCCTGTGGAGGTACTGAGAATATGGAATTACAGCCTCACTTTCGGCTTTAAAAAAGTTATTATACCAAATGCTTATTAACGCAAGCTGCACGGGAATATTTTCACTAAAATCTGTATCCTTAAAATGCGCGTCCATCTTCTGAGCGCCCTGCAGCATTGCGTTAAAATTAGAATAACCCACAGCAAGGCTGATAGAAAGCCCAACAGCACTCCATAGAGAGAACCTGCCACCAACCCAGTCCCACATCGGGAAAATGTTTTCTGAAGCAATACCAAACTCCTTTACCTTCTCCACATTACTGGAAACGGCAACAAAATGTTTTGAGACAGCCTCTTCTGGAGCTGTTTTCTTAAACCAACTTCTAATAGTAATTGAATTGGATAACGTTTCCTGGGTGGTAAAAGATTTGGAAACAATTATAAACAAGGTCGTCTCAGGGTTTAAATCCTGAATTGCCTGATGCACATGGTCTCCATCTACGTTAGAAACATAATGCACCTTTAAATGATTCTGATAATATTGAAGTGATTCTGTTACCATCACGGGCCCCAGATCTGATCCTCCAATCCCGATATTCACAATATCTGTGAATTTTTTACCGGTATATCCTTTTCGGCTACCTTCAATAACCTCATTTGAAAAAGCTTTAATTTTTGCTTTTACTTCCTGAACTTCAGGCAGAACGTTGTCTCCCTCTACAGTGACATTTTGATCTTCCTCAGCCCTTAAAGCTGTATGCAGTACAGGCCGACCTTCTGTCTTGTTAATCACTTCACCTCCAAAATAAGAACTGATCGCTTCTTCTAATTTACATTCTCTGGCTAACTCAAGAAGAAGGCTTCTCGTCTCATCGGTAATTCTGTTTTTACTATAATCCAAATAGAAATCCTCCCAGTGAATGCTGAAGTCCGCTCCGCGATTTCCATCTTTTTTGAAAAGATCCTTCATCTGAAGTTTTCCAATTTCTTTAAAGTGCTCTCCGAGTTTTCTCCAGCTATCAGTCTGTGTAGGATTTATATTTTTCATCTCAATGTTTTTAATTTAATTATTCTCAAATGTTCTTATAAGGAATTTTATCCAACTGTTCCTTAAGAGGTTCAATATAAGCATAATACTCATCTTTATGAGCATCTTCTATATGTTTAGCTGTTGGGAGGTTTTGACGGTAAGGATCCACCTGCTTTCCATTCACCCAAAATCGATAACACACATGAGGCCCTGTTGCGAGACCGGTGCTGCCTACAAATCCAATCACATCACCCTGCTTAACAGCCTGTCCATTTCTCACATTTCTTTTGGTCATGTGCAAGTACTGGGTAGTATATTTATTGTTATGCCTTATTTTTACATAGTTCCCATTCCCTGAGGTATAACTTGCCGCAATAACGGTACCATCTGCTGTACTAACAATGGGCGTACCATGAGCTGCAGCATAATCTGTTCCTAAATGTGCTTTCCAGCGCTTCTGCACCGGATGATATCTTCTTTTGCTGTAACGGGAAGAAATTCTGCTATAGTCAAGGGGCGCCTTCAAGAAAAAGCTTTGTAAAGCCTTGGCCTCATCATCATAGTAACTGGATTTGTTAGTAATGCTGTCGGTTTCATATTCAAAAGCATAGAATGGCTTATCTGAATGCCTGAAAACCGCTGCTTCCACTCTATCTATTCCGGCAAAAATAGTATCATCTATGTATTTTTCATGATATACCATTTTAAACTGGTCGCCCTTCTGAAGTCTAAAGAAGTCGATACTCCACTGGTAGATGTTAGAAAGCTCATACACCAGGAGATTACTTAATCCCTGGTCCTGCATTGCTTCAGAAAGTGAAGAGGTGATTACGCCGGAAACTTCCCTTTTCTTTACAGAAACAGGTCGTTGCTTTTTATAAGCCTTAATTTCATCTCCAAGCCCCACCACCGTAAAATCAATTTTATTTTCTTCGTAAATAAAAAATTGTGGTGTTTGTGCAGAGTCTTTAGCCTTTAGGATCATATACTTTTTTCCGGCAACTATTCGTGCGGGATTAAAAGTATCGTTTACTTTTTCTGAAATTTCATAAACTTTTGCAAGGCTCACGCCCTGCTCACCCATTATATTCCCAAAACTATCACCGGGCCGGATGGTATCTTCTACTACCTCATAATCATTTATAACAAATCCATACTTCTTAACCTGAGGAGGAGTTTTTAAAACTGCTACCTCTTCCTGCTTTTCTTCTACAACATTATCATCATTACAAGCTATAAATGCAAAAATGATAAGAATGAGGGTGCTTAATTTTTTCAATTTAATTATTTCGGTTTTCGCTGTTAAACATGTGGTTAACCCATTGTTTGCCCCAGTCGTTAAACTCTTCTTCATTCCACAGATTGGGGAAAAAGGATATTTTTTGAAATCCCGGCGGCAAAAACTTTTTCCAGTTTGTTCCTCCCGTAGCAGCAATCGTTTCCTTATCTCTACTAAGGTAACGATGCGCGGCGCCCATATGCATAAGCAGCCAGTTGATATTCACATTTATGTCAAATTCCTTCATAGCCAGGATAAGTTTAGTATCCTGCTTTTCTTCTGGCCGAAGTTGTTTGTACTTATGGAACATCGTAGAGCCTTTAACTTCTTTTGCAATTCTCAAGAAACGGGGCGTGTATCTCTTTTCGAACTGTTTAAGGGTTAAAGTCTTTTCTCCCGTCTTTAAATCTATTCCTCCTCTTTTCCAGTACACTTGTTCATATAATTCCTCAATAGAATTTTCCTGAGAGAAGTTTTTTCTGTTATCATGAAGAACAATATGTTCAAGGGGAGTAGCATAGATTTCGATCATCCTAAATTGAGCAGATTGGAATCCGCTTGCCGGTAATAGGGCCATCCGGAATTTCAAAAACTGCTCTCTCTCCATTCCCTTGATCATCACATCAAAAGAATTTATAAGAATCCGGAAGTACCGATTTAGTCGTAATAGTTTTTCAGTAAAAAAAGAAGCCGTAAGGCTTTCGTTTTCAATAATCTGCTTTTGCTCATGGATAATGAGCTTAAAGTATAATTCAGTAATTTGATGGTAGGTAATAAAAATTGTTTCGTCCGGAAAATGAGTATTTGTCTTTTGCAGGCTTAACAAGGTATCCAGACTCACATAATCCCAATAAGACAGGTATCGGTCATAGAGCAATCCATCCAAATAGGAGCCCATATCCTGACCGGAATTTTTAAACTTTTCTTCAAGTTTAGAAATACGATCAGCTATTTCCGGTTTTATTTCCATCCTTAATCCATAATTATCCTAAACGGATTCCTTAGTCCTTTGTAAGCATCCAAATCGGCATCCAGTGAACCAACAGCGAGATCTGCCTCTATCTTCACCGGTATTTTATTTTCATCATCGGTTACCCAAAAAGTGAGACTTTCCTTCTCTTTAAATACCCTACCCGCCATTACAAAGGGACGAAATTTAAGAGTGGCTACTTTTCCAAATTTCGTTTTAATAACCTCACGACCAATAAATTGCAATTTGAAATCCATATTTTCATCATCGATAAAAAGGTTCAAATTCATTTCCTCTCCCGGTCTTAAACCGTCGCTGCTGATTTCGTTGCGAATATAATAAAATGCAGATAACATATCATGCACATTTTCTTTTGTAGTGTAAGTCTTGTTGGTATTATATTTTTTATTGTAGACCAGCGCCTGATTATCCTTATGATTAAAATGAACCTCAAGATCTTTAGTATGTCCTCCCTCGTTGATTTTCCTAATAAACCTGTATGGCTTCCCATCTTTTTTATCTATAAAGGTTTGATAATTATCATCTACCTTGAAAAACCAACTTAAAGGTGCTGTGGATTTTCCAATACCTTCGACATGATATACTGGCTTGCCATTTACCACCGTTTCATCTACCTCGAGTGTAGCAAAACTTGCAGTGAACATGCCATAATGAATGCGGAATTTGAGCCATTCCCCTTTCTGAAATGCCTCTTGAGAATTTCCCCGGAAGGGAGAAAAGCCAAAAAAGATAAGAAGTGCAACCGCAATAAATCTTTTCATAATATTTTTTTATTTTCCGAAAAACGGGGCTGATTTGTAAGTTTAAGAAAATATTTACAATTACTATTCCAAATGTATTAAAACCAAAAGCCCCGTCAAATTAAATGACAGGGCTTTTTGTCTTAACAAACCAACTAACTTAAATTATGAAAACACTTTTGTAATGAATCCAAAAAAATGCGGGCGCAAAAGTCTATATATTCAAATTTCAGAACAACAATAAAATAGACTTTAACCAAAAGGATTATATCTCTTTAAAAAACAAAGCCAAACAGTTACGGGTAAGCAATTTTTTATATCTAATTTAGCGTTCCACGTAAATCCTGTTCCCTTTCTATGGCCTCAAATAGTGCCTTAAAGTTTCCCTTTCCAAAAGATTGTGCTCCTTTCCTCTGGATAATTTCAAAAAACATTGTTGGACGGTCCAAAACAGGTTTTGTAAAAATCTGAAGCAGATAACCTTCGTCATCTCTATCTATAAGCACTCCTAATTCTTTAAGAGGCTCTAAATCTTCATCTATTTTTCCCACCCTTTCCAAAACCGTTTCGTAATAAGTTGCGGGAACATGAAGAAATTCCACTCCGTTGTCCCGTAAAAGCGTAACAGTTTCTATAATATTATCTGTCGCAAGAGCAATATGCTGTACTCCTGCACCATTGTAAAAGTCAATATATTCTTCAATTTGAGATTTCTTCTTTCCTTTAGCCGGTTCGTTAATGGGAAACTTGATCCTGCCGTTACCATTACTCATAACTTTGCTCATTAAAGCAGTATATTCTGTAGAAATATCTTTATCATCAAAAGAAACCATCTGAGCAAAACCCATGACTTTAGCATAAAATTCACACCATTTGTTCATTTCATTCCAGCCAACATTTCCGACCATGTGATCTATATATTTGAGACCGACTTCTTTAGATTTTGCCAGAGGAGAATATGCTTTGTATCCCGGCAGGAAAGAGCCGGAATAGTTTTTCCTTTCTATAAAAAGATGAATGGTTTCTCCATAGGTATGAATTCCTGAAATAACAACAGATCCATGCTCATCCTGCATCACGTAAGGTTCCCTGTAGGATTTAGCCCCTCTTTTTGTAGTTTCTTCATAGCTCTTCCTGGCATCGTCCACCCATAGTGCTACCATCTTTACACCGTCTCCATGTTTATCTATATGCGCATTAATTTCACCTTTTGGTTGTAAGGGAGAAGTTAATACGAGCCTTATTTTTCCTTGCTGAAGAACATACGAAACACTATCCTTTTTTCCGGTTTCCAATCCTGAATATGCCAAAGGCTGGAATCCCCAGGCATGCTGATAATAATAAGCGGACTGCTTTGCATTCCCCACATACAACTCCACGAAGTCTGTTCCCAGGATCGGCAGGAAATCTTCTGCTTCCGGTACTTCCTTTTTCAAATTTAAAGATGTTTTATCTGTAGCCATTCCGTTTATTTTTATAGATCCTTTACCTTTTTAAAACTATAATATTTGAAGAAATTCTTCAGCTTAATGATTTCCTTCCAACCACGATTTGTAATAAGTTTCATCTGCAATTTCCAGAGCCTCTTCAGTAATCATAAGAGGTTTAAAAGTGTCCACCATAACCGCTAATTCTTCAGTTTCTATTTGCCCTATACTCCTTTCTACCGCTCCCGGGTGTGGCCCGTGCGGAATTCCGGCAGGATGAAGTGAAATATGTCCTGCTTCAATATCATTCCGGCTCATAAAATCACCATCAACATAGTAGAGTACCTCATCACTATCTATATTACTGTGGCTGTAAGGAGCCGGAATACTCTCCGGGTGATAATCGTATTTGCGCGGACAAAAACTACAAACCACAAAAGCGTCCGTTTCAAAAGTCTGGTGTACCGGGGGTGGCTGGTGAATTCTTCCGGTTATCGGCTCAAAATCGTGTATTGAAAATGCATATGGATAATTATAGCCGTCGTAACCTACCACATCAAAAGGGTGTGTCGCGTAAACAGCATCAAAGATCTCCCCTTGTTTTTTTATTTTAATCAAAAATTCTCCTTCTTCATCATTGGTTTCCAGCTCGTAAGGTCTGCGCAAATCCCTCTCACAAAAAGGAGATTGCTCCAGTAATTGCCCAAACCAGTTTCTGTATTTTTTTGGAGTGTAAACAGGACGGCGGGATTCTACAATAAATAAGCGGTTATTCTCATCATCAAAATCCAGCTTATAGATGGTTCCCCTGGGAATTAACAAATAATCTCCATACTTAAAATCCAGATTTCCCAAATGCGTTCTAAGCTTCCCACTACCTTTATGGATGAAGAGCAGCTCATCTGCATCAGAATTTTTATAGAAATAATCTTTTGTGGAAGCCTGCGGGGAAGCAAGTGCAATGTTCACATCGCTATTGGTCAACACAATTCTCCTGCTTTCCAGATAATCTGGCGCAGGCACCACCTTAAAACCTTTAAATTTATAGGACTTTAAATTATTTGCTACCGCTATTTTAGGTTTTACACTATTGCCTGCACTCATTTCCTTTACCTGTGTGGGCCTGTGCTCATGGTAAGAATTAGAATACATTCCATCAAAACCTATGGTGCCAAATAATTGTTCATAATACAGGCTACCATCCGGCTTCTTAAAAACCGTATGTCTTTTATGAGGTATTTTCCCAAGTTGATGATAAAAAGGCATAATTCTGAAGATTTAAAGGAGATTCCGCAGAAATAAATGTAAAATAACGCATTTTTTAAAGCTGAAATTCCGATGAAACCAAATATCGCTATTATATGCTAAAATATTCTTAAAACAAGGCTAAATATAATAGCTCCTTCGGAATTTTTCTTTGCCCTGATCCTGCTTTAAAAAGTTGTTTTACAAGATCTTCGGAAGAACCTGTGACCGGCAAAGCCATTGCCCGAAAACTGCAATTTTCGACCTTCTATCTTCTCAATGCTTCCGTAGAAATTTCCGAAGCGAATAAAAATATTTTGGGTGAAAGAACTAAACTTAGAACCAAAAGCCTAAACTAAAAAACCAATGACTCTCCTTGATTTCGGGGGAATAACTATACTTCACTTCCAGGGGGCCAAGGAAAGTTTCCAGTCCATAACCAAGTGCGTAGCCGGTATAATCTGGCATGGAAAGCCAGTTTCCGCTAGAGTATAATTTATTCTCCACGTTGGCGATGTTTACACTGGCGATCAGGTGATGTTTTCGAAATAATTCATAATCGAGGTCAAGTAAAGCTTTTATATAGCTGTCCCCCGACAGACTTATAAAATCATAACCATAGAAAGAAATAAAGTTATTGATTGGGTAATTACCATAACCGCCCAAGAAGAAATCGAGCGTGTTTATATTGTCGTTTCCAATTTTAAATCCCGTTTCTGCAGAAATACGGGTGGTGAATTTTTCAAAAGGTGTGGCAGCGTAACCTACTTTTCCCTTTGCAATAGAAAATTCAGCAAAATCATTATTTGAAGAAAACAGATAAACATGGAAGTCGCCATCAAAATAAACTCCCTGGCTAGGAAAATATTTATTGTCGTACGAATCAAATTTTAAGTAACCAAACGCGCTGTAATAATTGTTATCCTCAAATACAGTATTTCCGCTTTCGCCATTTTCATCCTGAAAAGCTTCAGAAGTGATATCCAAATATTTATGTTCGGCACCCATCCCAAAAGAGAATACTTGCTGGAAAAGTGTTTCCACGTAAAACTGGTTGGTAATGTCTTTGTAATCTATACCTATATTCTCCACGCCAATATTTTGCAAATCCCCATTCTGATTGGCAAAATCAAAAGAAATGTCTTTATTAAAATTATTAAATCTTGATTTAAGCCCTATACTCCAGTAATAACCCTTATCTATATAATAATCGAAGTAATACCTGAAATGATCCCCAACAACCACATCCACGGAAGCAACATCATTGGTTAAAAGCAAACTTTTGCGGGTAAGGTTCAGCAAAACGCCGCTTTCATAAAGGTCATCATAATGCAATGCTAACCGGAGATAGGATTTATTCTCACTTTCCTCAATATCCATATTCAGGGTGTACTCCTCGCCGTCTTTACCGGGAATCAGGTTGTAACTAATTTTATCAAAATTTCCGGTAGCCGAAAGGTTATTCACCCCTACATTAAGATCATTAAACGTCAATTTTTTTTCAGGATCCAGTTTCAGTTTTCCTAAAATGTAGGACTGCGGATAAGTGTTATTACCATTTATTTCAAGATTAGTCACATAAATGCTGTCCTGTCCTTGCTTCTTTAGCTCTCTCTTAAAATCTTTCTGCCTTGCCGCAAGTTGTTCCAACTGCTGGTATTTTTCCTTTGCCGCGACCCTTCCGGAATCAATTATAGCCTCCCCTTCGCTAAACGAAATCACAGAAAATTTCGAAATATCAGGATTAATGTAAATATCGGTCTGCGGGATCTTATCCTTCATCTCGCTAATCGTCCTGAAATTGCCAATTTGTGTTAAAATATCAAGCACACTCCGGAGATTATCCTTATCGATAAGCGTATCCTGAACATCTACCCCAATAATAATTTCTGCACCTCTCCTTTTTAATTCCTCTATAGGATAATTATTTGCCACCCCGCCATCTGTAAGTAAACGACCATCGATTTTCACCGGACTAAATATTGAAGGGATTGCACCACTGGCCGATACTGCTTTGGCAAGAGAACCGCTATCCAAAATCACCTCTTCCCCGGTTTCAATATCTGCAGCAGTACAAAAAAACGGAATGGGAAGCTCATTAAAGTCATCAATTTCGCTCACATGCATCGTCAAACGCGACATGAGGTTATAAATATTCTGGCCTTTGGAAAGTCCCGATGGCAGGCCTAATCTAAAATTATCAAAAGGAAGACTTATGGCGTACTTCTCGGTGTCCTCTTTTTCGTAAAAAGTTTTTGCGCTTCGCGGAAGATCGTCCTGGATAAGGATATTAAAATTAGTTTCATGAAATATAGAATCAAGATCATTGGCAGTATAACCCGAAGCATATAAACCGCCAATTATAGCGCCCATACTACTTCCTCCAATGTAATCTATACGTACCCCGGCTTCTTCAATAATTTTCAAAGCACCAATATGTGCCAGGCCTTTTGCACCACCACCACTTAAAACAAGACCAACCTTAGGATCATCTTTTTGCTGGGAAAATCCCCTGACACTTATTAAACACAAAAAAATGACCAGTATGTTTTTCATTTATTTCTTATGATAGTGCTCATATAGAATACGTGCTTTTGAAGCTCCTACTACTTCACTCAGATTTTCCAGAGAAGCCTCTTTTATTCTTTTAACAGATCTAAATTGTTTTAATAATTCAATAACTGTCTTTTCTCCAATTCCCGCAATAGATTCCAACTCTGTATTTAACGCAACTTTACTCCTTTTGTTACGATGAAAAGTAATTCCGAATCTATGCGCCTCGTTTCTTAACTGCTGAATGATTTTTAAACTCTCTGTTTTCTTGTCCAGATAAAGCGGAATATTGTCATCTGGATAGAAAATTTCTTCCAGCCGTTTCGCAATGCCGATAATTGCAATTTTTCCACGTAGACCCAAAGTCTCCAAAGCTTTAACACCGGACGATAATTGCCCTTTTCCACCATCCACTATAATTAACTGCGGCAGGTCTTCACCTTCATTTAGCAATCTCCTATACCTTCTAAAAACCACTTCTTCCATAGAAGCGAAGTCATTTGGGCCTTCTACTGTCTTTATATTGAACTTTCTATAGTCTTTTTTACTCGGTTTTCCGTTTTTAAAGACCACACAGGCAGCTACCGGGTTGGTTCCCTGTATATTTGAATTGTCAAAGCATTCTATATGCCGCGGTTCTTCGTTTAAACGTAAATCCTCCTTCATCTGGGCCATAATACGGTTCACATGGCGGTCCGGATCTATAATTTTCATCTGTTTAAACCGCTCCTGGCGGTAATATTTGGCATTTCTGAGGGATAGCTCTACAATTTTCTTCTTATCGCCCAACTGCGGAACGGTAACCTTTACATCTTCAGCAAATTCAATATTAAACGGAAGATAAATTTCTTTTGAATTTGAATTGAAGCGCTGCCTTATCTCGGTAATTGCCAATTCCAGCAGTTCCTGATCACTTTCGTCCAGCTTTTTCTTCATTTCAATAGTATGCGACCTGATAATGGCGCCGTGAGAAATCTGAAGGAAATTTACATAGCCATAACCCTCGTCACTGGTAATGGAAAAAACATCTACATTAGTAATTTTGGGATTTACGATTGTAGATTTTGACTGATAATTCTCAAGTACATTAATTTTTTCCTTGATTCGCTGCGCATCTTCAAATTCCATATTTTCAGCATGCACTTTCATCTGATTTCTAAACTGCTGCAGGGAATCCTTAAAATTTCCTTTTACGATCTGCCTTATGGCTTCAATATTCCGGTTGTAATCTTCTTCTGCCTGCTTAGCTTCACAAGGACCTTCACAATTTCCCAAATGATACTCAAGGCACACCTTGTATTTGCCATTTTCGATCTTATCTTCAGCTAAATCATAATTACAAGTCCTGAGTTTGTACAAGCCTTTAATAAGGTCCAAAAGTGTATTTACAGTTTTAAAACTGGTGAAGGGGCCGTAGTATTCGCTGCCATCCTTAATTAGCCTGCGGGTTGGGAAAACCCTGGGAAATCGTTCGTTTTTAATGCAGATCCAGGGATAGGTTTTATCATCCTTTAGCATCACATTAAACCGCGGCTGATGCTTTTTAATAAGGTTATTTTCAAGCAGCAGCGCATCGGTTTCCGAAGCAACCACAATATGCTTAATTTCCTTAATCTTCTTCACCATTACGCCTATCCTGTGAGAGTCGTGACGTTTGGTAAAGTAGGAAGTGACCCTTTTCTTAAGGTTTTTCGCCTTCCCTACATACAGGATTTTCCCGTTCTTATCGTAATACTGGTACACCCCGGGACTGTCGGGCAGAGTTTGCAGTTGTACTTCCAATGCAGGCTTTTCCATTACTTCAAAGATAAAATTTATTGCGCTTAATGCCGCCGTGAATTTTAAAATTTAAAACAGAAAAACCACCGGTTTGCAGCTACTACCGATGGTTTTTCTCTTAATAAATCGTCCTTTCAGCCTACGAAATATTTCCGTTCTTCAATTCTTTAACAGCATAATCCACTGCCCTGGCGGTAAGCGCCATATAAGTTAAAGATGGGTTTTGAGTACCTGTTGAAGTCATACAGGCACCATCTGTCACAAAAACATTTTTAGAGGTGTGCAACTGGTTCCACTCATTTAACAAAGAGGTTTTTGGGTCTTTACCCATACGAACGCCTCCCATTTCATGTATGTCCAGTCCGGGAGCCTGTTTAGAATCGCTGGTCCTGATATTTGTAAATCCGGCGCTTTCAAACATTTCGGTGATCTGTTCAAAATAATCCTCGATCATCTTTTCATCATTATCATCATAAGCTACATCAAAATTGAGCAGCGGGATTCCCCATTCATCCTTCTTACTATTGTTAAGGCTAATAAGGTTGCTCTCTTTGGGAATCGTCTCGCCCATCATATGGCTTCCAATCCTCCATGGCCCCAGCTTTGGTTTAGCAAGTTTTTCTTTTAAAGCTACTCCTAGTCCATCCTCGCTGGTATATTCACTACGGTAGGTACTAACACCCGCAGCATACCCCCTTAAGAAGTTGGTTTCCTGCTTATGAATATTTCTGAACCTTGGAATGTATCCACTGGTAGGCCTTTTTCCATCTGTAGTAAAATCTGTAAAACCATCGTATTCTGCAGTTGCCCGGGCCCTGTAATTATGAAAAGCAAAATACTTACCAAGAAGTCCGTTGTCATTACCAAGACCATTGGGAAAACGTTTTGATTTAGAATTTAGCAAAATCAGGTTCGTGTTTGCAGCCGCAGCATTTACAAAAACAATTTTTGAAAAATACTCTGTAACTTCCTTGGTGTGAGCATCAATTACGCGTACACCTGTAACCTTTTCTTTTTCTTCATCGTAGATAAGCGATTCTACAACAGAATCAGGTTTTAAGGTGAGGTTTCCTGTTTTCTCGGCCCATGGTAAAGTTGATGAATTACTACTGAAGTAGCCTCCGTAAGGACAACCCCTCTGGCACAATACCCTGTTCTGGCATTGTACCCGTCCCTGTTGTTTATGTATATCTTTTTGTTCTGAAAGATGTGCGCAGCGTGCAACAATCACGTGACGATCACCATATTTTTCCGCTACCTTTTCCTTAAAGTACTTTTCTACTTTGGTCAGTTCGTACGGTGGTAAAAATTCACCATCAGGTAATTCGGCTAGGCCATCTTTATTCCCGGATATTCCGGCAAATTTTTCAACGTAGCTGTACCAGGGAGCCAAATCTTTATAACGTATTGGCCAGTCTACAGCAAAGCCGTCCCTTGCAGGTCCTTCAAAATCGAAATCGCTCCAGCGCTGTACCTGTCTTGCCCACAGTAATGATTTTCCACCAACCTGGTATCCTTTTATCCAGTCGAAAGGTTTTTCCTGTACATAAGGATGTTCATCGTCCTTAGAGAAAAAATGGGATGCATCTTCTTTAAAGGCGTAGCATTTGCTTACAATAGGGTTTTCTTTTTTTACTTCGAGTGGCAGCGTTCCCCTGTGATCCATTTGCCACGGGTGCAGGCTGGTAGTAGGATAATCTACCACATGTTTTACGTCTTTCCCGCGGTCCAGGACCAAGGTGCGCAGCCCTTTTTCAGTTAATTCCTTAGCTGCCCATCCCCCACTAATGCCAGAGCCAATAACAATTGCATCATAAGTTCTTTCTTCTACTCCGTCTATATTAAAGTATGCCATAATTATGCGTTGTGATATTTTTCTTGATTAACCGGAAAACTTCCATCCCACCTTGAAGGTACCTGCTCATAATCCAGGATATTTTCCAAAACATATTTAGAGGTAGTATAACCTGCTATGGTTAGATCTTTTACAAAAGGAACAAAATTGATTTTTTTATCTGATGATTTCTCTGTTGCCAGCATCTTGTTTAAAATTTCGTGTCTTTCTGCACCCGAAAGTTCTACAAAAGATTTTCCATATTGGTCTTTACTAGCCTCGTCTACACTATTAAAACCCGCCGCAAATTCCTTTTGAACTTCTTTCTCAAAACAGTCATTAACCATCACAAGCACAAAGCGATCTACTTCAAGTTCTTTGGCTCCGGGTGTATCTGTAGCAGGGATAATGGTATCTACCATTCCTGCCAACATCAGCTTTTGATCGTCGTTTACATCGCCGTTTGCTTCGGGTAGTTCCTCCGCTGTCCAGGAATCAATCCAAAAAGGCACTGTTGCCAGTCCTACTGCAGATATTCCAAGGGTTTTAATGAGATCTCTTCTCTTCATTTTTGTTATTTATAAGGTATAAGTCGTACTTTTTTAGTAAAATTTCTGGTGTTAGAAAATTAAGCGTATGATAATTCATTGATGCTTAAACGCTGTCTCCTTTAAGCCTTCAACAGGTTGTGAAGATAAAGTTAAAGTTCAAACCGTAAGTGCAAAAATAAAACTTTAAAGGCTTCTTCAGTTAATTGCCACGACATTAACAATTATAATTTCTGAAGTAGTGTTCTGCAATTTTCAATTTACTTTATACACAAACCGTACCAGCCGGAAATTAAACTTCAGCCTATACTGATATTCTTCTAACAGAACTTTTTCCGAAGTAAAAATAGCTGCATAAAAAATTTCGAACTAATATTTGAACTTCAAAAAAATAACCGGGAGTTATGACGCTGATTCCTTATAAACTTTTACAAAAAACTATTTTCAGAAGACATTAAGAAGAAAGGATGTCTATTTTATTATCTTGCAATATGGAGAAAAGAGTGATAGGCAGATTTGACAAAGCAGATTTTCCGGCCCTTAAATTATACGACATCGCAATAAAAATAGATACTGGAGCATATACCTCTTCCATACATTGCGAAAATATCGAAGAGAAAGAGGACAAGCTTTATTGTACTTTTCTGGATGAAGAACATCCTTTATACAACGGCAGAGAAATTGTTTTCGAAGATTTTGATGTTGTATTTGTACGCAGTAGTAACGGTATGATTCAAAAGAGATATCAGGTACAATCCAACATCAAACTTTTTGATAAGATTTTCAAAATTTCCCTTTCTTTGTCTTCGCGTCAGGAAATGCGATTTCCGGTTCTTATCGGGAGAAAATTTCTCACCAAAAAATTTATAGTCGATACAGAACTTACAAACGTCTCTAATAATCAGCAAGAAAATGAAGCTAAAAATTCTATCCAGAAATAGCAATCTCTATTCAACCAAACGACTCGTGGAAGCCGCTAAAAAACGTGACCATGAAGTCGAAGTAATAGATCCTGTTAAATGTGATCTCGTTATAGAAAAGAAGAAACCATCGATTTTTTACAAAGGAAAAGCTATTGAAGGAGCAGACGCTGTAATTCCCAGAATTGGAGCATCGGTTACTTTCTTTGGAACCGCCGTTGTAAGACAATTTGAAATGATGGGTGTTTTTACTACTACAGAATCACAGGCACTTGTGAGAAGCCGGGATAAACTAAGGAGTTTGCAAATCCTTTCCCGTGCCAGACTTGGATTGCCAAAAACAGTTTTCACTAATTACTCCAAAGATGTTAAGGAAGTGATAGATCATGTTGGGGGAGCGCCTCTCATTATTAAATTACTAGAAGGTACACAGGGCCTTGGGGTTGTACTTGCAGAGACAAACAATGCAGCCGAATCTGTTATTGAAGCCTTTAACGGCTTGCAGGCAAGGGTTATTGTACAGGAATTTATTAAAGAAGCCGGCGGTGCCGACATTAGAGCTTTTGTTGTAGATGGACATGTGGTAGGCGCCATGAAGCGGCAGGGAAAAGAAGGGGAATTCCGTTCTAACCTCCACCGTGGTGGATCTGCTGAAATCATTGAACTTTCAGACGAAGAAGAAAATGCAGCCATAAAAGCCGCAAAAGCCATGAGCCTTGGGGTGGCCGGTGTAGATATGTTGCAAAGTGCCAGAGGACCTCTTATCCTGGAAGTGAATTCTTCTCCCGGTCTTGAAGGAATAGAAGCTGCCACCGGAAAAGACATAGCAAAAACAATTATTAGGTACATTGAGCGAAATGTTTAATTTATGCCACAAATAGATAAGGACAATGTCCTGGAAATATTAGGAAAAAGAATACCAGCCGGAAAGAGTGCTACAATTAATTTTAATATGGCCAAACTCTACACCACCACATCTGTAGAGGTGCCGGTAATTATTGAACGTGCAAAAAAGCCAGGACCGGTTGTATTGTTAACGGCAGGAATACACGGGGACGAAATAAATGGTGTAGAAATTGTACGACAGATTATCTCTAAGGGAATTAACAAACCTCAAAAAGGTACCATAATCTGCATTCCGGTGGTGAATATCTTCGGTTTTCTCACGTTGACGCGGGAATTTCCGGATGGCCGGGATCTAAACCGGGTTTTCCCGGGAACCAAGCACGGTTCTCTTGCCAGTAGATTCGCTTTCCAATTTGTGAAAAAGATACTTCCGATAGCCGATTTCTGTATGGACTTTCATACTGGAGGAGCAAGTAGATTTAACGCACCGCAGATCAGGATAAAAAAAGGTAATGAAGAAAGCCTTAAATACGCCCATATCTTCAACGCACCATTTACCATCAATTCTAAAACAATAACAAAATCTTATAGAGAGACTTGTGCAAAACTGGGAATTCCGGTTCTTCTTTTTGAAGGCGGTAAATCTGCCAACAGCAACAAAGAAATTGCAAGACATGGCGTAGATGGAGCAACACGTATCCTAAGCCATCTGGACATGCTAAAACCCAGATTTGATTATCCAGATGCTATTACAGAAACGGTTATAATTGAAAATACGTTTTGGATGCGGGCAAAGTACAGTGGACTTTTACACGTAAAGATTCCTTGCGGGAAGCACGTGGAAAAAGGAGAATTTATTGCCACGATTACTGACCCTTACGGCAAATTTCGACATAAGATCAAAGCTGCCAATGAAGGTTATATAATTAACGTAAATGAATCTCCCATAGTTTATCAGGGGGATGCTGTTTTTCATATTTCACTACCAAAAAGGAGCAATGAAGAAGAAATTTCTGAGAGCGAAATATAAGGAGCTAAGACTGGGCTTGTCTAAAGAAACAATAGAGGATCTCAGTCTCCAAATCGCTAACCAGTTATTAACACTGCCCATCTGGGATTACCAGTTTTATCATCTATTTTTAAGTATCGCAGAACAGAAAGAAGTAGATACAGAACCTATACTCCATATTTTACAGGGAAAAGATAAAAATGTGGTACTTCCTAAAACTGATGCTCCTACAAATGAACTCATAAATTACCTTTTAACGGATACCACGGTAATTAAAACAAACCGTTGGAATATACCCGAACCACAGGATGGAATAGAATTAAATGCAAATAAAATCGATGCTGTTTTTATTCCTCTTCTCGCCTTTGACAAGTCCGGACACCGCGTTGGCTATGGCAAAGGCTTCTATGATAAATTTCTGGCAGCGTGCAAAGAAGACGTTATAAAAGTCGGCCTCTCGTTTTTTGAAGCTGAAAAAGAAATTGAGGATATTTATCAATCAGATATCCCTCTGGACTACTGCGTAACACCTGAAAATACCTACAGCTTTAAAAAAAGTTAAATTTATTTGTAGGACTATTTACATTAACCTATTTTTAGCTAAATATCCCCGGTTAATGCTTAATGACCTTCAGCTAAATAGTATCCTTGAGGATTTTGATATAGCTTATTGGAAAATCAATCTCTTCAGCAAGGAAATTGATTGGTCTGATCATTTTACTACTTTGGTCTTTAATCCTGATACAGCAAGTAATCCTTACGAATACTTTCTTCAGGAAATCCTCCACCCAGATTATCGTTACGACTTCAGGGTGAATTTCGAAAAACTATTAACAGAAAACGAAACCTTCAGCTTCGAAATAAGGATGCGCCTTGAAAACGGCAAATATCGATGGTTTGAGTGCAAAAATCTTAGAAATAAAGACAAGAGCTTAAGAGAAACGGCTGTGCTCCTATTTGTGAATATCCACCAGAGCAAACGCGATCAATATACTATTGAAGAAAATTTTTTCTACTACAGGGAAACAGCAGAAATGACTTGTACTGGCGGTTGGTACGTAGACATTATAGACAAAAATATCTACTGGGATAACGTTACTAAAAAAATAATGGATTGCCCCCAGGACTTTCACCTGGATTACGAAGAAAAATTGAGGTTCTATGCCCCGGAACATCATCATATAATGAATGCCGCATTTAAAAAATGTGAGCTTTACGGTATTCCATTTAAAATTGAGCTTAAAATGCTGACGCTCTATAACAGTGAATTCTGGGTACGGGCGACTGGAAAGCCTGTATACAATCAGGAGGAACAAATAATAGGGATAAGAGGAGTCTTTCAGGATATAAATGAGAACAAAACCAACGAAATTAATCTCCAGAACTCATTGGACATTATTGCCACCCAAAACTCCCGCCTTTTTAGTTTTGCTCACATTGTATCCCATAACTTAAGATCCCATAGCAGTAACCTTAGCCTGGTGGTTGAATTACTAAAGGAAGCTAAAACAGATAGGGATAAATTGGACTTATTTGACAATATAAGTTATATTTCTGAAAACCTCGATACCGCTATTGCACAACTTAATGACTTGGTTAACGTGGAAACAACACTAGCTAAAAAGAGTGTGAAAATCAAGTTTAACGATGCTCTTAATACCGTTCTCGCCTCTATTGCTCCTCTCATTAATCGGGAAAATGCAAAAATCGTCGCTGAATTTCACTCTCTGAAAGAAATATCGTATATCCCTGAGTATCTTGAAAGTATTTTACTAAATTTAATTACTAATGCAATAAAATATAAGCAACCTGGCAGAAAACCGGTTATTTATATACAGTCCTATATTTCCAACGGAAAGAGGTTTCTGGAGATTAGCGACAATGGATTAGGAATAGATCTCGATCAACATGGAGATAAGATGTTTGGAATGTACAAGACCTTTCATCATAATCCTGATGCAAAAGGAATTGGGCTGTTTATCACCAAAAATCAGGTGGAAGCACTTGGAGGTTCAATTTCTATTACCAGCACAGTTAAAATCGGGACCACTTTTAAAATAACTTTTTAGATCTGTTATGGGGCAAAAAATAGAACTGGCGTGTATCATCGATGATGACAAGATATACGTGAACCTGGTAAAGAAAATAATCGAAATTAAGCAACTTTCGGAAAATCTTTTAATATATAAGAACGGAAAGGAAGCCATGGACCACTTTAAGTATATCCTGGGCAACATGTCTGAAGAAAGGCTTCCGGAAATTATATTTCTTGATTTAAACATGCCGGTAATGGACGGCTGGGAATTTTTAAACGAATTTGTTAAAATAAAAAACAACTTCAATAAGAAAATTACACTCTACGTAGTGAGCTCTTCAATAGATCCAAGAGATTTGGAGAGGGCTAAATCCATAAATATGGTAACAGATTATCTTATTAAGCCCATAGAGCTTAAGAAATTCGAAAAAATCTTTGAAAGAGCAATACCCGCTGCCTAGTTCTCTTCCTCGTGTTTTGGAAAGGCTCTTTTATTAAAAATAAGCAGAAGAATCACACCTACACTTATTGCGCTATCGGCGATATTAAAAACAGGCTCAAAAAAGGTGAAATATTCTCCTCCCCAAATAGGGATCCATGCCGGTAAATACCCTTCGTATAAGGGAAAGTATAGCATGTCCACAACTTTACCATGAAAGAGTGTACTGTAGCCTCCTGCTTCCGGCATAAATTCTGCCACCTGTCCATAACTATCACTGAAAATAATTCCGTAGAAAACAGAATCTATTATGTTTCCCATTGCGCCTGCGAAAATAAGTGCAATGGAGGTGATAAGAATTTTAGATGCATTTTTACGCACAGAATCCCACAACCAATACCCAATTCCTACAATAGCCACAAGCCGGAATAAAGTCAAAATAAGCTTCCCGTATGTGCCAGGAATTTTGGTTCCCCAGGCCATACCTTCATTTTCAACAAAAAGAATACGAAACCAGTCAAAGACAGGAACCTCTTCTCCTAAAGTGAAATTAGTTTTAATGTATATTTTGGAAATCTGATCTATTAACAGGACCAGGAAAATGATAAAGCCGGCTTTCTTTAGAGACATGAATACTTTAAGTTAAAAACGAACCAAAAATACTAATATTATTTAGTTTTGAGGACACTAATATCACCATTAATAGAGGTGAGTTTAAGAAGATTGGATCCATATATCTCTTTTGGAATATGCACGACTCCGTTTCGGGATTCTGCTTTTACGTTTCCAGACATCGCCTCCACGTAAATATTCCCCTTATATGTATTTACAGTTGCATTCCCGCTAAAATCCAGAAGATTACAGTAGCCTTCCCGAAGATCAGCATAAAAACCATTATAATTTCCTTTTGCCACTACAGAAGCCAGATTGGAGCGAATGAAAATGTTCATATTTTCCGGAACCTCCATATGTATTACCATAGAAAAATTTTTGTGTGCACTGAGTTTATCATAGCCTCCCGTCAGGACCTCAGGATACCTCGTATGGACTTTCATCTTGTCTTTTTCTACTCCTGAAATAAGGGAAATATTATTAAAGTACTCGCCTTCAGAATGTGCTGAAATTTTAATTTTCCCTGTTTTGGAAGTACAGAGGTTGATCTTATAGACCTCATCAGCATTAATTTCTATTTCACTAATGTCGCTGGCATCAAAAATTTCCCGGGTATCTTTCTGAGCATTACTCAAAAGAATTCCGAAAAGCAGAAAAATTCCGAAACTAAATGTCCTCATTACAATAATCAAAAACGCTCCTTGCTGAATTCAACAGGAGCGTTTTTTACTTTATTTAAAAATGTGTTTTACCGCTGAAGATTTTTAGCCTCTATGCTCAGCGTTGCATGTGGTACAAGCAGAAGTCGTTCCTTGGCAATAAGTTTTCCAGTGACACGGCATATCCCATAAGTTTTGTTCTCGATACGCGTTAAAGCATTTTTTAGATCCCTTATAAATTTCTCCTGACGAATGGCAAGCTGGGAATTAGCTTCTTTACTCATGGTTTCACTTCCTTCCTCAAAAGCTTTAAATGTAGGAGAGGTATCATCAGTACCGTTGTTCCCATCATTCTTATAAGCATTCTGATAGATTTCAAGTTGCTCCTGGGCTTTGGCAATCTTTTTCTGGATTAAGGCCTTAAACTCTGCCAAATCAGCATCGCTGTATCTTTCTTTAACATCTGTTGTAGACATAGGTTAATGTTTTTTAATAAACATTTTTGTGGTAATTTCATCAAATTCTACCAGAGAACCTTCTTCCACCACATCTGCAAATTCGAGATTTGCAGTTAATGTTTCATTTTTAATATAAGTTAGGTTTTCATTGACGGCATCCTCGATCATGCCGTCCTTTTGTAGGGTCACGTTAATAATATCTGTTACTTCAAAACCAGAATCTTTTCGCATATTCTGAATACGATTAATTAACTCCCGGGCAACTCCTTCCTTTTTCAACTCGGGAGAGATACTTACATCCAGGGCTACTGTAATATTTCCGCTACTGGCTACTGTCCATCCCTCTATATCCTGGGAAGTAACTTCCAGTTCATCTGCTGCCAAATTAATCATTTTTTTATTAACTTCAATATCAATACTTCCCTCACGCTCAACTTGTGCTATATCTTCAGGAGTAAACTGATTTATTTTACTAACAATCAGTTTAATATCTTTACCAAATCTGGGCCCAAGTACACGGAAATTTGGTTTTACCTGCTTCACCAGTATGCCTGAAGCATCATCTATTAGCTCCAGTTCCTTTACATTAACTTCAGATTTAATCAAATCCTGAACGGCCAGAATTTCTTCCTTCTGTCGCTCGTCCAGTACCGGAATCATTACTCTTTGCAAAGGCTGTCTAACTTTTATCATTTCTTTTTTTCGCAGCGAAAGTACCAGAGAAGAAATAGTTTGCGCCTTCTCCATTTTTCGTTCTAAAGACTTATCAACAAACTTTTCCTCAAACTCGGGAAACTTCGCCAAATGTACAGATTCGAATGTTTCCTTATTGGTCGCTTGGTTTAAATCTTTGTAAAGTTTATCCATATAGAATGGAGCAACCGGAGCACCTAATTTTGCCACTGTTTCAAGACAGGTATAAAGAGTTTGATAAGCTGAAATCTTATCCTGCTCATAATCTCCTTTCCAGAACCTTCTCCTGCTTAGGCGTACAAACCAGTTACTCAGGTTTTCCTGAACAAATTCTGAAATTGCACGGGTAGCCCTTGTCGGCTCATAATCAGCATAGAATTTATCAACATTTTGAATAAGCGTATGCAATTCTGAAAGTATCCAGCGATCTATTTCCGGCTTTTCTTCCAGCGCAAGTTCATCTTCAGCATAAGTGAAATTATCGATGTTGGCATATAGCGTAAAGAAAGAATAGGTGTTATAAAGCGTTCCGAAGAATTTACGTTGCACTTCACCAATTCCTTCAATATCAAACTTTAAATTATCCCATGGATTGGCATTGGAGATCATGTACCACCTGGTCGCATCGGGACCAAAAGCCGCCAAAGTTTCGAAAG
The DNA here is from genome assembly GCF_031846515.1 of Autumnicola lenta. Lineage (NCBI taxonomy): Bacteria > Pseudomonadati > Bacteroidota > Flavobacteriia > Flavobacteriales > Flavobacteriaceae > Autumnicola > Autumnicola lenta. The sequence continues at coordinate 77,010 of NZ_JAVRHO010000003.1, read as the reverse complement.
GATCTACCGCATTGCCTAAACGTTTGGACATTTTTTGTCCGTTTTTGTCTAAAACAAGTCCGTTAGAAACTACGTTTTTATAAGCAACATCATCAAAAATCATTGTTGCAATGGCATGCAAAGTATAGAACCAGCCCCTTGTTTGATCTACACCTTCAGCAATAAAATCTGCCTTAAAAGCCCCCTGGCCCCTAAGGGGAGTTTTGACCAGTGCTTCTTCAATTTGATCGAGAACTCCTTCAAGATTTCCGATTACTTCCTCGTTAGTAAAACGAATTACGGAATAATTAAAATTGTCCTTTAAATATTTACTCCGGAAATCATCATTTTCTCTAATCTCAGGATCATTGTGATACCCGCCATCAACTTCTATAATTAAACCTTTAGCTAAACAAACAAAATCAGCAATATATTCATCAATTATATGTTCCCTTCTAAATTTATAGCCATTCAGTTTTTTCCCTTTTAAACCTTCCCATAAGATTTTCTCAGCATCGGTGGGGTTGTTTTTCCTTTCTTCAGCTTTATCCTTTAAAAGACGATAAGAAGATTTCCTGGCGGTTTGATATTTAGGGGTGCTTTGTCCCCCTTTGGGGGATACAGGGGGCATTTCGAACGGATAATGCCACTGCGCATATGGCATAGAACCGGAATCAAACCACACATCTATAAGATCTGCTTCCCTTTTCATAGGCTTACCACTTTCAGAAATAAGCGTAATCCCATCTACCACGTTCTTATGAAGGTCTACCTGCTCATAGTTCTCATCACTCATATTGCCGGGTTCAAAACCAGCAAAAATATCGTTGTCCATCACTCCGGCCGCTACAGCCTTAGCCATTTCTTCCTTTAGCTCTGCAATAGAGCCAATAATTTTTTCTTCCCGGCCATCTTCTGTCCTCCAGATTGGCAACGGAATTCCCCAATACCTGCTCCTGGACAGATTCCAGTCGTTCGCATTTGCCAGCCAGTTCCCAAAACGTCCTTCTCCCGTAGCTTTTGGTTTCCAGTTAATTCCGAGATTCAATTCATGCATCCGGTCCTTAACATCTGTTACTTTTATAAACCAGGAATCTAATGGGTAATAAAGAATAGGGCGATCTGTTCTCCAGCAATTCGGATAACTATGCACATATTTTTCAACTTTAAAAGCGCGGTTTTCTTCTTTTAATTTTATCGCGATTTCAACATCTACAGATTTCTCCGGAGCTTCTCCGTCGTCATAATATTCATTCTTTACATATTTTCCGGCAAACTCTCCAAGTTCTTTTCTGAATTTTCCCTGCAAATCCACCAGCGGAACAAGATTATCGTTTTCATCCTTAACCAGTAACGGCGGAACTTCCGGAGTTGCCTGCTTCGCTACCAGCGCATCATCTGCACCAAATGTTGGCGAGGTATGTACGATCCCCGTACCATCTTCGGTAGTTACAAAGTCTCCTGAAATTACTCTAAAAGCATTTTCAGGATTGTTATATGGCTGGGCATAAGGTAATAACTGCTCATATTTTATCCCTACAAGATCTTTCCCCGAATAACTCTTCCCTATAAAATAAGGGATCTTATCTCCTTCTTTATAATCCTGAAGGGCTTCTTCGGTTTCAACCTTTTTAAATTTTTTATCGAATTGCTTTTCAGCAAGATCTTTTGCCACCACAATAGTGGTTGGCTTAAAAGTGTATTGATTATAAGTTTTTACTGTTACATACTGGATCTTTGGCCCAACAGTGAGCGCGGTGTTAGACGGCAAAGTCCACGGAGTTGTGGTCCAGGCGATGAAGAAAAGATCCCCCCAGGCCCCTTCCAAATCCGTCCCAAGAGGTGAGGCTTTAAAAATTTCATTTTGAATCACCTTAAATTGAGCTGTCACCGTGGTGTCGGTAACATCCTGATAAGTTCCCGGCTGGTTAAGCTCGTGGGAACTCAAACCGGTACCCGCTTTTGGTGAGTAGGGCTGAATGGTATAACCTTTATATATTAATCCCTTCTTATAAATTTCGGAAAGCAGCCACCACACTGTTTCCATGTATTTGGATTTATAGGTAATATACGGTTCGTCCATATCTACCCAATAGCCCATTTTTTCAGTAAGGTCATTCCACACATCGGTGTAACGCATTACTGCATTTTTACAGGCGTCATTGTATTTTTCAACACTTATTTTTGTACCAATGTCTTCTTTGGTAATCCCAAGTTCTTTTTCAACACCAAGTTCTACCGGCAGACCGTGGGTATCCCAACCGGCTTTACGTTTAACCTGATAACCTTTCTGGGTTTTGTACCGACAAAAAATATCTTTTATAGCCCGGGCCATAACGTGGTGGATCCCCGGCAGTCCGTTGGCAGACGGCGGGCCTTCAAAGAAAATGAATTGCTCTTCACCTTCCCGCGAGGTAATACTTTTTTCAAATATCTTGTTCTCTTTCCACCAGGATAAGGTTTCTTCTGCAACTTTTGGTAAGTCAAGTCCTTTATATTCAGGGAACTTATTGCTCATTTTGTCGAAATTTCTAATGATGTGCGAAATTAATCAATTTTGACAAAAGAGCGAGGCATAAAAAGAAAATCCTATCCCGTGAATCGATACCTGAAAGACCACAAGGGTTTTTAAGCGGAGAAAGTCGGATTTAAATATTAAAACTGAAAAATAATAGTATTACTGAAGCTAAAATGAGTAAAATCTGACTTCAAAACATCCGGAAAGTTGATCCTCACATTAATGCTGAATAAGATTTACTGAAAAAGTAATGTCCTACAAGACCGACCTTCAAAAATGGCAATTATCGATCTGATATCATTTTTACCTTCAGCCACAGAAATCCCTACATGCCGAAAATTGACATTTTCAGGAACAAGAAGAATACTTGTAGCTGTAAGATGCAGACTGCTTTGCTACCTAGCAGTGACAGCTAGAAACTATAATTCAACGCCAAAATAAAATTTCTTCCGGCTGCTGAAATTCCTGAAGAATATGTTCTGTAAAGCTGATTGGTGATATTTTCCAGTGAAGCTGTAGCTTTCCAATGCTCACTTAACGTGTATTGGGCAGCCAAATTGATCGTGTACCAGGCGGGGGAATATGGATTTCCGTTTTCATCCATAGCGTATAAATATTCCTTGCCCTGTTCTGAAGGTGCCAGGTCTTCAAACTCAAATTCACCGTTGTATTCTCCGTAAAGATCAAGTTTCAGTCTTTTTTTATGCCATAGAAGGTGTGTATTTCCAAAAACGGGCGCGGCATGTCGTAAAGGCACATACTCGTTGCCTTCTTTTTCCTTCCCTTCAGTAATGGTAAGCTGTGAGGTTAGTCGGAAAGCCACAGAAAAGTCAATTTTCATTCCTCCTTCAAACCCGTAGACATAAGCACTTGCCGAATTCTGGATCGCCTGTACACGACTTGGCTCTCCCTGGTAATCTATGATCGTTTCCCCGTTTAGGTCAAAATCCCGCCTTACCATTGCGTTATCCAGATAAGTATAAAATCCTGCAAATTCAAAACGGATATTTTCTGCAGGAGTCCAGTCCAGTCCAAGTTCGCCGTTATAAGCATATTCGGGTTCAAGATCGGGATTGGGAACTACGACTGCACCGGGCTCGGAGTCGAAAATTTTTCCAATATCGTCAATATTCGGAGCGCGAAAGGCCGTGGAAAAATTCAGCCTCCAGCCAAGACTGCTGTTTTGCTGCCAGTTTACCCCGGCACTTCCGGTTAACGCACCGGTCTCAATATCTGCTTTTTCAAAAGGAAAATCATAAAAACCGGCATCAAAATCTGCATTTAAAATTACCCGGTTATACCTTAACCCAGATTGAAAAGCCAGGTTTTCCCGGATTTTCCATTGATAACTTCCGTAGGCGGCAAGAGATTGCCAGGAAGAATTATCGGGATAACGGGAAGCAGTTGGATTAGTTTCTTCAGAACTTATGTTTATACTTTCACCTTCAGAATTGACATTATTAAGCACATATTCGAGTCCGTAGAAAATCCTGCTTTCCTGAAACCGCTTTTCAAAATCCAGGTTAAAAGAGTAAGCACCTACATTTTCTTCCGTGGTAAAAAGTATTTCCTCTCCAAAATTCCGGTCGTTTCGGCTCTCAGCAAAATATTGATAAGCCGCTGTAAACTGGGCTTTATCGTAGAACTTTCCAACTCCGGTCTTGTTTATCTTTAAATTCCCCAGAAACCAGGTTTGCGGACCGTAATACCATTCTGCAGATCGCAAAACCCCTTCCCTTTTCCGATACAACCTGTCATACCGCGGATAACCTGAAGTTGTGGAATAGATAAGCCCCAGGTTAAAATCCCAGTTTCCGTCGGGCATAAATTTTATCTTTTCCAGGAGGTTGATCTGATTATATCCTGTAGGTTTCTGTACCCGCGGATCTGGATTTTCTACCTGGATATCCTCACCATCACGACGAATAGCATAGTCGGTTCTTAAATATTCTTCGGGACCGTATTTTCCCATTATTAGATCTCCAAAGTCGGAATAGGTGACAGAAGTTTGGGAGGCCCATTTTTGCTGCCCAATATTCACATCTGCATGTACAGTTTTTTCATTATTTGCCGTAGCATAGCGGGAGTAAGCATTTCCGGAAATCGAAGTTTTTCCATTGAAAGAAAAATTGGGGCTCAGCGTATAAAAATTCATAACGCCACCAATAGCGTCGCTACCATAAACCACGGAGCCGGGACCAATAATCACTTCGCTGCTCTCCACGGCAAGCGGATCAATGGAAATAATATTCTGAAGGTTTCCACTCCTAAAAATTGCCGTATTCATCCTTACGCCATCCACCGTGATCAACAGCCGATTTGTCGCAAAACCCCGAATCATGGGGCTTCCTCCTCCCAACTGACTCTTTTGCACATAAACCTGTCCTGTGTTTTCCAGAAGATCTGCTGCAGTTTGCGGTGAATAAAACTTAATATCTTCAGGAGTAATGCTCACAATCTTTTGTGGAATATCTTCCTTGCTCATTTCAAATTTTGAAATAGACAGAATAACCTGCTCGAGTTCATTTTCATTTCCTGTTAAATAAACAGAATGATTCTCCCTGGTTACATCAAATTTCCGAAGTCTCACCTCATCGTGGGAAACATGTTTGAAAATGAGAATTTCATTTGTACTAAATTTGGAAATATCTGCAAAACCATCAAAATTGGTAAGGGTACTTTTGGTTTTCTCGGGATTGTAAATTGCTACATTGGGAAGAGGCTCATTAGTTTCTTTATCGAAAACCTGGATTTCCTGTGCATAAACTGAAAGACATAAAAAAAAGGCAATGATGCCTGGCAAAAATCGCATTAGCTAAAAATTTCGTTCAGCACGGCAAGAGACTTTGGCTTTCTAAATCCTTCGATATGCAATTCATAATACAAAATGAGCATATTTAAGAAATTCGTCCGGCTTACCTGGGTTAGTTTCACACTTGTGAGACTATCAAAATTTATGCCCAAGAGTTGCCGCAAAATTTGCACATTTTCACCTTCAATACAGTACTCATTACTTTTATATTCCTGAAAAACACCGTCGAGCATATTGAAATACGGAAAATCTCTATTAGAGTGATCAGGCTGAAACCCCAAATATCGGGTTAATTTCAGCAAAAATAACAAATGGAAGTTTGCTATGGAGTCGTGAAGGTCCAGCCAGTTTAAACCAGCTGTTAAGTATTCATAAAGCGGCTTATTTGCCTCTTCCTCCCTGATCGCATTCTTTAAAACTTCAGCCAAAAACATCACTATAGATGCTTTTACCACGTTTGTATGCAAAGTCTGGTAAGTATGCAGCACTTTTGCCTCCTTAAGGTACTCTAACGTACCTTTATTTTTGTGACTGGCGACAAGATCAAGCTGGGTGAGCAGCTGAAACAGCGATGCCTTTAATTTGCCCTTTTTCGACTTCAATATTCCCCGTAGCATGTATGTTTTTAGTCCGCTTTCCAGGGTGTAGGCTTTCACAATAAGATCTGCCTCTCCATATTTTAGCGCACTAATAACTATAGCTTCGGTGTTTACGTGCATTGGGTAAGTTTGAAACCAAAGATATTAAAAAGAGGTCGTCCAAAATGCTTTTTTCTTCAACTGAAAATAATCAGAAGGACGAAAATTGGCAATTTCAGACGACCTCTTAAAATTGTATGAAAATAGAATTTAAACGACTCCCTGGGCAAGCATTGCGTCGGCTACTTTTACAAAGCCGGCAATATTGGCTCCTTTCACATAATCTACATATCCATCTTCATCTGTTCCAAATTCAACACATTTTGCATGTATATCGTTCATTATTTCGTGAAGTTTTTTATCTACTTCTTCTGAAGTCCATGAATAGCGCATAGAATTCTGTGACATCTCGAGTCCTGAAGTGGCCACGCCACCTGCGTTTGATGCTTTCCCCGGAGAGAATAAAATTTTAGCTTTCTGAAAAACTTCCACGGCTTCCGGGGTACAAGGCATATTCGCACCTTCTCCCACGCAAATACAATTGTTATTTACTAAAGCTTCGGCATCTTCCTTCTGCAACTCATTTTGAGTGGCACAAGGCATCGCAATATCACAATTAACTGTCCATGGAGTTTGTCCTTCGTAATATTTTGCTTTTGGATATTCCTCGACATATTCACTTATCCTGCCGCGCTCCACATTTTTGAGGTTCATTATAAATTTAAGTTTGTCCTGGTCTATTCCTTCTTCATCGTAGATGTATCCTCCGGAATCTGACATGGTAACCACTTTACCTCCTAATTGCAGGGCCTTTTCTGCAGCGAATTGCGCCACATTTCCAGACCCGGAAATAATTAAGGTTTTGCCCTCTATTTTATCTCCTTTTCTGGAGAGCATATTTGCTGTAAAGTAAACATTACCATAACCTGTAGCTTCCGGACGTATTAACGAACCACCGTAAGAAATAGCCTTCCCGGTTAAGATTCCGGTAAATTCATTTTGCAACCTTTTATATTGTCCAAAAAGATAGCCTATTTCACGGCCGCCAACTCCAATATCACCTGCCGGCACATCTGTATTTGCTCCAATATGTTTAGAAAGCTCGGTCATAAAGCTCTGGCAAAATCGCATTACTTCATTATCAGACTTTCCTTTTGGATCAAAATCTGAACCTCCTTTCCCACCGCCCATGGGCAGAGTGGTTAAACTATTTTTGAATACCTGCTCAAAAGCAAGAAACTTTAGAATACTCAGGTTAACTGATGGGTGAAACCTCAGCCCTCCTTTGTAAGGCCCAATGGCAGAATTCATCTGAATTCTAAATCCACGATTTACCTGAATTTCACCTTCGTCATCCAGCCATGGCACTCTAAACATGATTACCCTTTCCGGTTCAACCATGCGCTCTAGAAGTTTAGCGTTCTGATATTTTTTATTTTTTTCTATAAAAGGAATTATTGTTTCTGCAACTTCATGAACCGCTTGCATAAATTCAGGTTCATTTTGGTTTCTTTTTGATATTTTATCCAGAAAATCTTTCACGTTTTGTTCCATACTAAAGATATATAATGAGGATTATTAAAAAATATTGCTTTTATGCCCTGCAAATATAAGATTTCTGCAAGCCATAGCTGTTCAATTTTATGTTTTGATATAATATTAACATGAGAAAAAATGTGAATCCGGGGGGAAATATACCTTTTCTAACCTTGTTAAGGTTCTTTTCATATATTTGTTTCTAACTATACCAGTCATAATGCTCCGCACTGCATTCTTATTACTATTCTTTTTCCTTTCTTTCTATGGCAAAAGCTATTCTCAATTTGGATTCTCGCATGAAATTGGAGTCTTAGTTGGTCCATCTTCTTTCTTTACTGATTATGGAGAGCGATGGAATGTTGAAAACAACATAAGTAATTCAGGAATAGGGATAGGGATTGTTCACTACATTAACTTTGCTTTTGATGCAGAATGTAATTGTTACACCAGAAATCGGTTTTTCAATAACCATTTCAGAATACGAAGTGAGTTTGATTATTTACGTTCTAACCTGGAACACCATGGGCCCGTAGCTTCTGAAAATACCACTGGCGGTAAGCTTTTAAGAGCGATGCATGGTTTCTCAGAAACTTATGAAGTGGGAATGCATTTGGAATACCACCCTCTAAACATTAAAGATTTTGCCAATTTTGGATACCTCTTTTCTCCTTACGTAAGCCTGGGAGTGCATTATGTGCACTTTAGACCAGATGCATATTCAGACCTTGGACCTTTGGAGGATCGCAATAATGTCTTTCCGACTTTTAAGGACGGTATTGATCTCGATGCGAATAATACCTTTGCCGCAATCGGTAGTATGGGAGTCCGTTATAAAGTGCACCGCAGCGGGGATATCATGATAGAGGGAAAATGGCATTATTATGGCAGCGACTGGATTGACGGACTAAATATTGACGCCCCCCAAAACAAAGCTGATGATTGGGTTTTCTGGGTAGGTTTTGGATATGTTTATCAAATCAATTTTTAGTCGAAGAGCTCTTCAGAAGTTATAATTTTTCCCCCTTTTTTTAAGATTTCTTCCTTTGTCCTTTTAAATTCCGCATTATCCAAAGCCCTCGTAGCATCTTCTATTAATGTTGCTGAAAAACCTTCCTGTAATGCATCTTTAACTGAAAAAGAAACACAAAATTCTGCAGCAAGACCACAGAAATAGATCTCCTTTACACCCTTTTCCCGAAGGTAACCTGCAAGTCCCGTAGATTTTAGATGAGCATTATCATAAAAACCGCTGTAACTGTCAATTTCAGAGTTTGTTCCTTTTCTGAAGATGGCTTCAATTTTGGCAATTTTCAGCTCAGGATGAAATTCAGCTCCTCCAGAATTTTGTACACAATGCACGGGCCATAGAATTTGCTGAATTCCATTCAGATCAATCGTTTCAAATTCAGTTTTTTCGGAATGGTTTTCAGCAAAACTCGCATGATTTTGAGGATGCCAGTCCTGGGTGGCAATTACAAGCTCAAACTTATCCTGAAGCCTGTTCACAATCGAAACGATCTTATCCCCTTCAGGAACCGCTAAAGCACCTCCCGGCATAAAATCATTCTGAACATCAATAATTAAAAGCGCTTTCATGACAGTTGTTTATATTCTTTAATTAATTTATCACGATCCTCTCTTAATGCGCTGCTAATCCCAACCTTATAAATATGTGGATTATTAAAACGCTTATATTCTATAGGCAGTTCGGCCAACCTGGAAAGGCTGTAATCTGCTATATCTTTAAGTGATTGCTTCTCTACAAGGGATTTCCCATTCTTCATCACCTCATGAAGCAGTGGTTCCTGTTCAAAATTCTGGAGTTTCATCGATTTATAAGGTTCAAAAGGATGAAACATTTCCTCGATTCTGGATTCAGATCTTAAACCTATCGCGTCTGCTCCAACACATTGCCCACTACTATTTTTAATTCTGAAAACCTGCTTTTTATGCGGAAGCGTCACTTTCGCCAGACTCTCTGAAAGCTTTATTCGTGGCTTCCCATTAGACTCGGCCAGTTTATAAACTCCGTCCAAAGCAGAATCGGGATTTCCCGTAACAAGGTTTGTACCTACACCAAATATGTCTATTGGAGCCTGCTGCTCCAGCAGACTTTTGATCACATACTCGTCCAGCTGATTAGAAGCGGCAATTTTCACATATTCCAGTCCAGCTTTGTCAAGAAGTTTTCTGCTTTCTTTAGCAAAGTATGCCAAATCGCCGCTATCCAACCGAATAGCCAGAAGCTTCTGCCCCCGCTCTTCCATTTCTTTAGCAATCTTGATTGCATTCGGAACTCCGCTGTTTAAAGTGTTATAAGTATCGACCAGTAAAACGCAATTTTCGGGACGACCTTTGGCGAAACTGCGGAAAGCATCAATTTCGTTATCATAACTCTGCACAAAAGAATGCGCCATAGTACCGGAAACCGGAATATCAAAATTTCTGGCAGCTACAACGTTACTTGTACCGTCGAATCCACCTGTAATGGCTGCCCTGGTGGCATAATAACCTCCGGGACCCTGTGCTCTTCTAAGTCCGAAATCCAATAAGTGACGGTCTCCCGACACCAGCCTCATCCTGCTGGCCTTAGTAGCAATAAGCGTTTGAAAATTTAACAAATTAAGGAGCAGGGTTTCAACGATCTGGGCTTCTATAATGTTTGCTTCTATTTGCAGCACAGGCCTTGTTGGAAATACCACATCACCTTCCTTTACTGAATATACAGAGCCCTGAAATTTGAAATCCCTAAGGTAATTCAGGAATTTCTCACTAAATCCCGTTTGTTCCAGATAAGCGATATCCTTTTTATCAAAGCTTAGGTTTTCAATAATCTCCAATAAATCCTCCAGTCCCGAAAAAACTGCATAACCTCCTTCAAATGGCAATTTTCGAAAGAAATAATCAAAAACAGAGCGGTGATCCTTATGGCCATTTTCAAAATAAACCTGGGCCATAGCAAGCTGGTACTGATCTGTATAAGTAGCAGTAAAATCGAACATACAAAATTTGCCTTCGTTATTAACCTATTGAACTTCTGCAAGCTTTTTCTGGTAAATCACCAGATCTGCCTCTGAGAATAGGACAAATTTAATCTTTTCCAAATGCTTAAGAGAGGGAAGTTCTGCTAAAATTGTCTTTATTGCGACTTCGGTTGCTTCTTCTATTGGATATCCGAAAACGCCGGTGGCAATTGCAGGAAAAGCTATAGAGGTGATCTTATATTCTTCTGCAAGCCGCAGCGCATTTTTATAGCATTTGGCTAATATAACGTCTTCCGGTTTGTTTTTGCCGTAAACGGGTCCAAGACAATGGATAATATAATCATTAGGTAAATTGTAAGCTTTAGTGATCACAGCATTACCCGGCCTTATAGGCGCCAATTCCTGGCATTCTCTATAAAGGTCATTACCTGCTGCATGATGAATTGCACCTGCCACGCCACCCCCTGTTGTCAGGTGGGCATTGGCCGCATTTACTATGGCCATTACGTCTGGTTGTTGCGTAATTCCACCCTTGACAGCCAATAATTTAACTTTTTTATGCATAAGCTCTATAAAATATTTTTTATGAATTTAGCATATTACCGCGGTATAAAAAATCATATTCTAATTTTTCTATATCTCAAATTATGATTTTGTTTACTTTCCTTTTGTTTTAACCGAAGAGAGGATTGCTTTTTAGACATACCTTCCAACTTAAACTTTACTGATATTTTTTTAATAATATTTAGCGAGAAACAAAAAATACATTATATTTGCATCCGCAAAAATGATTGCGAAATTCCTCCTTAGCTCAGTTGGTTAGAGCATCTGACTGTTAATCAGAGGGTCCTTGGTTCGAGCCCAAGAGGGGGAGCAAAAAGCAACAGAAAGCTTTTCAAAAATTCTGACTTATTGAAAGTCCTCCTTAGCTCAGTTGGTTAGAGCATCTGACTGTTAATCAGAGGGTCCTTGGTTCGAGCCCAAGAGGAGGAGCAAAAGAAGCCTTTTGAGAAATCGAAAGGCTTTACTTTTTTTAATCCCTCTCTTTTTCACTTCAGAAGACATAAAGAGCATATTTCTCCTTACTTCAGAAAAATTTATTCCGAAAAGAATTGCACAGGCTTCGAGATGACTTTAAAGTGGACTTTTCCATTAAAGTTACAGGAACCATTCAGGATGAAGAGTATTTTGAAACCAAAACAACTTTAAAATAGATGTTAAGCAGATCCATGATCTGGGAACTTTGAAGAAGAAGAGAGAGATTCTTTACCAGGCAGAGCAAAGTTTGCTTCATCTTATCACTTTACTTTGAAGAACCTTTAAAGCTAAGTGGTGGATAAGCATGAGGTCTGTAACACCAAAAAAGTTCTCCACAGCCGAACTGTACGTGATTTTACGACCCCTTTTTTTGTAAACAATGCTTCTGAAACTGTTCTTGTAATTTAGAAGCGCATTTAGATTCTCAGCTTAGCAAGCAGTATAAGATTATTGTCCTCAACCAATTTATAGCAGAAGTACAAGTGGCACTGTAAACACAGAGACAATAAGAATTGTTATATCCGGATCGTCTCAGGCAGCAGATTTAATATACAGTCAAAAAGGCTATCCTATTGACCGGCTTGACCACTAACATCTTCCCCTATAAGTTCAAGATATTTCCGGTAGTTATATTGTGCAATATTCCGGCCCAGCTTTAAACCTTCAATATTATCAGACTGAATATGATATCCCCCCATTACTCTTGATATACCTGCCATTTCCCCGGCTTTAGTGAATGTCGGAAACTGAAGAACTACCGGCTCACCTAAATTATCAGGCTCTGTAAGTTCTCCCGGAATGAGCTCTACCTCAACCCCAAACTCATCACTGCCCGTAAAGAGCCTTAGCGCTTCGGCACAGCCACCACTTATGGTGCTATGACCTGAAACATAGCTTGGGAAGGAAGGACATAAAAAAGAGTCGGGAGAATAAGGTCTCCACTCCTGTCCTTTCATAGTAACCATACCTTTATCGGGTCCTGCCCAACCACGTATCGTTTTATCTTTAAGATAGGCATGTACAAGAGCATAAGGACGCGCATAATCATAAAACATTTTTGCATCCCAACAGGCAATGAAACCATCCAATGCCACAGATTCTACATAAAAATACATTTTAACATCTTCATCAAGCGTGTGCTGATCCCTTACCGAAACATCCTGAGAAAACACGAGCCAATGTCCGGCTTGTTGGGCTGAAAGAGGACCATCACGCATAAATTCAACAAGTGCTTTATTTTCAGGAGTTAAATTTGCCTGCAAATCAACTACTTCCTGCACTTCCATTTCAAGTTCCTTAGAACCTATAGCCGGAGGAGGTCCCGGACGAAACTGATCTGCTTTTTTCATTAAAAGGGGTTCAACATTTTGCCAGTATGGAGTTAAACAACCGGGGTTATATTTCTCACCTTCTTCATTTATAAAATATTTGGGCTGCCATCTTTTAAGATCAATGTTGTTATCAATGTCATTCACCGGCATATAGCCTGTATAGTCTGAATAGGGAGTTCCATCTGATCCCTCCACTTCGCCAAATTGATTTGATCCGTCACTCATCCTTCTTTCCATAACAGTCCTGGCAGCCAGATTTCCTATGCCCGCGGGAGTATTTGGATCTAAGGAAGTGTTATCAGGATCCAAACCTAACTCCAGCATTTTGTCCCGAAACACCTGTCCATCAAAAGGATAATATGTATCTAAAGCTCTATATGCAGCGTAACTTATAGCAATTTCCTTGTTCCTAAGTCTTCTTTCTGTTTCAGGACGCCTTTCCACATCTTGTAAATATAGAGGGCTGGCTTTTTCATCGTAGCGAGTCCAGGCATCGAAAATAGAAGTAAAAATTAGTCCGAGATACCTTGATGTAACAGTAGGCCGTGGTTTATTTACATCAGTATCATGAGCGGTTGCCATAAGCGCCAGATATGCCCATTGATAGGCGACATTATCGGCTCCTTTAGGCTCTGTTTCGTTGACCTTACCATTTAATTCAGTAGAATTTCCCTCAGAAACAAATAGTAATAAAAATACAATGGAAGAAAAAAGTAGTTTAAACTTCATTTGATGATGTTTTTAGCAACTCAATAATATGAAATCATAGCCTTCAAATAATTATTATTATATGAATTAGGTATATTCGTTGATGAAACCATTCATTTATTTGATAAGTCTATGAAGTGTCTAATTGTTGATGATGATCCTTTAATTTGCGATTTACTGCAGCACTTTTGTAGCAAGACAAAAGGAATAGAAGGTGTTAGCATGGCAGCCTCAGGTTTTGAAACTATTAATCTTATTAATAGTTCTCGTTTTGATCTGATATTTTTAGATTTTGACCTGCCTGATATTACTGGTAAAGATATCCTCAATATTCTTGATTCCACTATCCCGGTGATAATGGTTACTTCGCATAAAGACTTTGCTTCAGAATCTTATAATTATGATCAAATAGTTGATTTCCTTTTAAAACCTATTAATTACTCCCGATTTTATAAGGGTTTTCAAAAAGCTCAGTCATTCCCTACCCGACACAAGGAACAAGAAGAACGGATTTTTGTTAAGGAAGGGAGTAAACTCATTAAAATTAATTTATCTGAAATTAAATTTTTTAAATCTGAAGGAAATTATATTTCCATTTTCATGGAAAAAAGAAAAATCCTGACCTTGATGACCTTAAAAGAACTTGAACTTAAACTACCGGATTTCTTTCAAAAAGTCCACCGTTCTTATATTGTCAATCTTAACAAGATAGAATGTATTGATAATAATGCCATTCAGATTGAAAAAGAACATATACCAGTCAGCACCAGTTACGAAAAAGAATTGCTTAAGAAGATCGATCTTTTAAATTGAAATATCTCTCGGTTCTAATACAACATAGGTAGTAGGCAAAATGATTATGAATGATCTCCAGCTTAGCTCTATTTACTGAAGCTACTTTTTCAGGTAATATTTCTTCAAGCTTGTAAAGTGCCAGGTTATTTATGTGGGTAATAAGCTTATGCAAAATCGCTTCCCACTCCTTTTGATCTCCTTTTTCTGCAGCCTTATAGATACGCTCCAAATAAGTATGAAACTCTTCGTGAAGCAGCTTTAATACCCTTGAAACTTTACCGGGATCGTTATCATAGTTACTGTAAATATTAGAAAAATCAGGAGTTGGAAATTCATTTTTTCCTAAAAGTTGGTATATACGATCCTTCAAATCTTTTGGATTATACGGTTTTTGAAAATAAAATGGACTCACTTTCTTCAGATCGCCAGGTTCAAGAGCGGAAGCAACAATAAGAGGACACTTAATTTTTTTTAAGTTTACCCAATCTACTAATACGGATTGTAGATTCCTGTCTTCCAGCATTAAATCGCTAATAATCAAATCTGGAAAACCGGTATTCAGGATTTCCAAGGCTGCATTTAGATGGTCTACCTGTTGTAAAGTAATCTTATTGTCATCCAGTATATGTTTCATTAGTTCTACTGTGGAAATGTCGTCTTCAATTAATAAAACATGATATGTATTATCTAATCTGGGAGCAATAGTTTGTCCCGCACCTTGATCTTTGTTTCTTTTTTCCTGCCCGGAAATGGCTACAGGAATTTTTACACAAAATTCGGAACCACTCCCCTTTGTAGATTTTGCCAGTAATTCGCCACCAAAGAGTTCTGTTAATTGTTTTACTATAGAAAGCCCCAGCCCGTAGCCGCTATATCTACCCGATAAATCTTCTTTTTCCCTAAAAAACCTGTCGTTAATACGATCAATATTTTCAGATTCTATCCCTATTCCTGTGTCCTTCACCTCAATTTCCAAAACCGGAGTTTCAGTCTTAAAGCTTACAATTTTGGCGGTCAGAACTACTTTACCTTCCCGTGTGTACTTTAGTGCATTTACAACCAGATTAGTCACTATTTGTGACAAACGGAGAGGATCTGTTTTAAATCTGTTTTCCTCAAGTTTTTTATCCACGCTTAAAGTAAAGATCAGTCCTTTTTGAACTGCTTCAAATTGATAACTGGAATGAATATCTTTTAAAAGTTTAGCAATATTTGTTGATTGATGGCTGATTTGTAATTTTCCTTCCACCAGTTTTTGATGATCTAAAACATCATAGACCAACCCGGCCAGGTTATTCGCACTTTTTTCGAGGGAACTAATGATTGGAAGCTGAGCTTCAGAAGGTGAATGCTTATAAAGAATTTGAGTAAGTCCAAGAATCGAATTGAGGGGTGTTCTCATCTCATGGCTCATATTTTGCAAAAATTCATCCCGCTGTTTTTTTGCATGTTTTTCTTTTTCCAGAGATTGATTCAATGCCTCTACATTTTCATCTATACGAGTTTTCATTTTTGTAAAGGAACTTGCAAGAATTCCTATCTCATCTTTCCTATTAACCGGTAAACTAATATTATTACTCAATCCTTCTTCATAATTACTAATCGCCCGGGTAATCTGCTTTATTTTACTGGAAAGAAAACTGGTAAAAATCAAGGAAACCAAAATAGACAACAGGCATACAATAAAAAGTGTTTTTAAGCTGTATCGGCGTACTGCACGGGCACTCTCGAGTAAAATCTGCTGTTCTATGGATGAAATTAGATAAACCTTCCTTCTCCCTTTAAAATATTCCAGTTCCTTAATAGAGGAAAGATAGATTTGATTTTCAGTCTTCAATAAATCAAAATTCTCTTCGCTACCGAGTTTCTCTACCGGGTCAATATTAAAATCCGTATAAAAATTATGATTTTTATCTCTCTGACTTGCAAACCGATCTTCTTCGACCGGAGAATATAGATACTCTCCTTTTGAATCAATTAAATACACTTGGTAATCGCTGCCTGCAATACGGTCAAGAGTTTCATATAATTTATTCATATTAACGTTGATCACCAGAATCCCCATAGGTTCACCCGCAGAGTTAAAGATTTGGCTAGCCGCTCGTAAGGTAGGTGTTAAGGGTTCGCTTATAACCCCATATTCCTCGTTGAGGTTAATTTCAGAAAAATAGAATTCGCCCTGTCCTATTTCAAGGCTTTTCCTATAATATTCCCGATCTCCTTTTTCCTGTAAGGTATCTGATTTAAAAACTTCATTATTTCTTTTATCAAAGCGAATGATCTCCTTTCCGTTACCCTGGACCCCTATCCACCTTATTTGAAAGTAGGAAGGTTTTTTCTGAAGTAAAATTTGAAATAGCTGATCTATGTCGGAAGTGTTTTCATGGGATGGATTATCTACATATTCCTGAAGAGTTGGACTGTTGGCGATTACCGCTATATCATTCGACACTTCGTTTAGCAATGCATAAAAAGCCTGCTCTGCCATTTCAGACGAGTGGTTTATACGATCCTGAGAATATTCTACAATTACTCCTGATGCTTTCCTAAAAACCAGGTATCCCGATAAAAGGATCGAAAAAATAATGAGTGCAGTAAAAAAGAGGGCAAAACGGGTTACTATGGAATACCTAAACTTCAAGTTAAAAGAATAAGAGAATATGTTTCAATGTATGCTTTATTTAAATTTAAAACAAACGAACATAAGCTTCTTAACTTCAGTTGGAAAAATTTCATCTCTTGAATAACCTTTAAAATGGAAGATTAAATGATTCAGCTCACTATTTGATGCCATTTTTATGTGCTCCTGGCTTCCGGAAGACACATCAGAATTTACAGAAAAAGTTTTTTACAGGGGAAAGGGAAATGCGTTACTTCAAGGAAATCAATTGTAGTATAGCTCTTTCAAAGAGTGGGCTCCAAAACGTCAATTTTCGACTTCCAGTAGCTGTAAGGATGAGCTTTCTATTCATTTGCAAATTTCTTAAGTACAACCACCTTTCCGCGGAGTAAAACACCCCCTTAAAAGGAGATCTACAAGCACTCATGGACTGCTTTAACTACCTCTTGTGATATTAAGTGTGCTATTAAATCCCCGTTTATGAGATATGGGCAAAAAAAGTATTGTTATCTGCAAAAAAACACTTAGTACAGGGACTAAGCTGTCTTTATATTTGAGTATAATTATGTTTTTCTTAATGTTTCATGAAAATATTAGACAGTTCGCAAAAAACTGTAGTGATCTTCAGGAAAATATTACCTCTTCAAATTTCATAATAATGAAGTACACTCTCTTAATCACTTTTATAATTAACTAAAACAACTCATCAACATGTTAAAATTTTACCTCTTTTCTTTAAGTAGGTGCAGCAAGTACCTGTTGCTTCTGATTAGTTTCTTCTGTTTCTCTTTCTCGTTTGCGCAAACGATTGAGATTTCTGGAACAGTTACTTCTGCAGATGATAACCTTCCTCTTCCGGGAGCAAGTGTTTCTATTGTGGGACAGCAAACCGGAGCTGTAACTGATTTTGACGGTAATTACACCATTACTGCAGCAGCAGATTCCCAACTGCAGTTTAGCTTCGTGGGCTTTGAAACACATGTAGTAGGTGTAAACAACAGGAATACCATTAATATTGCCCTCCAGGAAGACACCAATGCTTTAGATGAAATTGTGGTGGTAGGTTATGGTACGCAAAGAAAAGCTCTGGTTACCGGCGCCAGCGTTCAGGTAGATGGGGAAGATCTACAGAACCGAAGTACTACAAACGCATTGCAGGCAATGCAGGGACAAACTCCGGGAGTGCAGATTACATCCACTTCAGGACAGCCGGGATCGGGCCTTAACGTTAGGATAAGGGGGATTGGGTCTACCGGAAACAACTCTCCTCTTTATGTGGTTGACGGGGTATTGACCGGAGATATCTCTTATCTTAACAACGCAGATATTGAATCCATTTCCATTTTAAAAGATGCTGCTTCTGCAGCAATTTATGGTTCCCAGGCTTCCAACGGGGTAGTTTTGGTCACCACAAGAGGTGGAAGAAAAAATAGCTCGCGAATCACCTTTGATTCTTATTACGGCTTTCAAAGTGTGCCCAATAAAATAGATATGCTAAATTCTACTGAATATGCTATTATTACTAATGAGGCCGCATTAAACTCCGGCAGTTCTCCTGTTTTTTCTAATGAACAAATTGCTGAGCTTGGTGAAGGATCAGACTGGATAGAAGAGATGTTTGTTGAAAATGCCATTACTCAAAATCATAATTTGGGATTTTCCGGCGGTAGTGAGACATCTACCTTTTCCTCTTCGTTATCCTTTACCCAGGATGAAGGCATCGTAGGCGGAGAAGACCTTTCTAATTATGAGCGTATCAATTTCAGATTAAATTCAGAACACGAACTTTATGATGGTTTCGTCACATTTGGTGAAAATCTTACGTTCTCCTATATTAACAGTAACGGGATTAGTGTTGGTAATCAATACAGCAATAGCTTGCGTGGTGCTTTTGGAACGCCACCAACAGTTTACTTTTATGATAACGACGGTGATTTCTATAATACCACCGGTGATACCGAGCCATGGCTAAGTGGTTGGGCAAACCCATACGCTTCTATGGTTTATAATAACCAGAATGAAAATAACACCCAGAAGTTACTGGGAAATGTTTATGCAGAATTTGAGCTTGTGGACAACCTTAAATTCAGAACAAGTCTGGGACTCGATTATTTTGCTTCCGAAGGGCATTCTTATGAGCCTATTTACGAACTTTCTGTATATTCTTTTAGAAACCGGGACAGGGTTTACCAAAATCAGAGTAAAGGATATTCACTATTATGGGATAATTTACTGACTTACAATTTTGCTCTTGCAGAAGATCACCTCTTTGAGGTTCTTGTCGGTACTTCTTCATATAGCTTCCAGGGAACTTATATAAGTGGTAACAACGTAGATCTTATTTTCAATGATCTGGAACATGCATGGCTGGATAACGCACTAAATTCTGAAGGTGCTCCTCTAATGGGCAATGGTGGCGGACCTAATAATGAGAACAAGAGGATGTCTTATTTTGGGAGGATAAACTACAATTACAGGGATAAATATCTTTTAAACACCACTTTTAGAGCAGATGGATCCTCGAATTTTGCTCCAGGAAACCGCTGGGGATACTTCCCTTCCATTTCTGTAGGTTGGATTGCTACGGAAGAAGATTTTCTTAGAAATTCAGACATCTTTAGTTATTTAAAAATGAGAGCGAGTTGGGGACAGGTAGGAAATCAGAATTCCAGTGCTTTTCAATATCTCGCTCCTGTGACTTTTATGAATACCAATTACAATTTTGGAAGTGAAGAAGCGATTCAGACCCCGGGTGCATTTCCCAACAGGTTAGCGAATCCTGATCTTATATGGGAAACTTCACAACAGGTTAACTTTGGTCTTGATGCACGGTTCTTCATGAACACCTTGAGTGTTAATCTTGATTTTTATGAAAAAACAACAAAAGACTGGTTAATTATTTCTCCAATACCCGATACAGCAGGAGCCGATGCGCCATTTATTAATGGTGGAGATGTTACGAACAGGGGAATTGAACTTGCTCTTGGTTTTAATAATAGTATTGGCGAGGACTTTCACTATAACATTGGTGTTAATGGTGCTTATAACAAAAATGAAGTGGGTAATATTCCTTCAGTTGATGGAATCATTCATGGCTTGACGAATCAGCTTTTTGATAACTCACCGGAATTTTATCGAGCCCAAAGCGGATATCCTCTGGGTTACTTCTGGGGATTGGAAACCGGTGGAGTTTTCCAGACGGAAGAAGAAATTAACAGTTACACTGCGAACGGCCGACTTATACAGCCAGCTGCAAGACCGGGTGATGTAATCTTTGTTGATCAAAACAATGATGGTGTAATTAATGATCTCGATAAAACAGAGATTGGTGATCCTAACCCTGACCTTACTTACGGTTTTAATGTTTCCTTTGATTATAAAGGACTTGACTTTTCCCTGCTTGCCAATGGTGTTGCAGGAAACCAGCTGGTACAATCCTATAGGAACCAGGCTAACCAGTTTGCAAATTATACCACTGCTGTTTTTGAAAGATGGACAGGACCGGGATCGTCGAATACTGTTCCACGTGTAACTTTGGACAACAGAAACTATTCAAATTTCTCAGATCTATATGTGCAGGATGGTGACTTCCTTAGGTTAAGCAACCTGACGGTGGGTTATGATCTTGCCGAAGTAACAGATAGTTTTGGAATAGATAAATTCAGGCTCTATTTCTCTGCTCTTAACCTTTACACCTTTACCAATTATAACGGAATGGATCCTGAAGTGGGCTATGGTGTATCAGGTGATACTTATAACTTTTCCTCTGGTGTGGATTTAGGTTATTATCCAAGACCCAGAACATTTCTAGTAGGATTAAACGTAACATTTTAAAAAAAATAGTATGAAAAGATCAAATATTTATTTTTTACTGTTCCTGGGGCTGCTCACCACAGTATCCTGTTCAGAAGATTTTCTTGATGCAGAACCCATTACAGAAACAACAGATTCGAATTTCTACAGAAATCCTGAAGATGCTTTTTCTGCTTTAGTTGGCTGCTATGACGGCTTACAAATTGCTTCGGGAGGAGTTGGAGGTTTAAGCTATCCCGTAACCAGTATGGTGCTATCTGATAATATGTTTGGTGGCGTGGGAAATGCAGATCCATTTAATTTCCAGGCGGTGGATGAATTCGATATTAGTCGTGCCCCAACTTATTCAAATTTATATGAAAACTTGTGGAGACAATATTACCGGGCAATTTACAGGTGTAACGTACTTATAAGCAAGATGGACCAGATTGACTGGAGTGAGGATCCAGAATTGCGAACTCAGTACGAATCTGAAGCCAGGTTTATAAGAGGATATTTATACTTCCAGATGGTGAAACTATGGGGGAACATTCCTTTATTAACAGAGCCTTCTTCAGAAATTATACCACCAGCAGATCCTGATGAAGTTTATACTTTAATTGCTGAAGATCTTTTGTTTGGAAGTGAAAACCTTCCGGTACAACCCTACAACGCAGTTGAATCTGGCAGAGTAACAAGATGGGGCGCAAAATCTATGCTGGCAAGAGTTTATCTTTACTACACCGGATATTACGACCAGGCAGATCTTGTAGGATTGGTTTCTCAATCTGACGCTTTAGGTCATCTGGAAAATGTCATTAATAACAGTGGACATGGCTTGGTTCCTGAATATGAAAATCTTTGGCCTGCAGCATCTCTAGAAGATTTTGCCGGAGAAGACAATGAGGAAATCGTATTTTCGGTTAAACATACATACACGAGTGATTATAATGGCAATACGGATGGTAACCACTGGATGGTAATGTTGGGAATGCGGGAATTTACTCATTATCCTTATGCAAATGGCTGGGGTATTACGGTAAATCCAAAGTTATACAATGCATATACTGAAGACGATACCAGAAAAGAGGCATCTATTATTGCAATAGAAGAAGAAGAGATTCCCTTTGATAAGATTGAAAACCAGCGTGAATATACAGGCTATTACACCAAAAAGTACACTCCTTTGGCAACAGAAGATGGCGGTAGTCTTGCAGTGGAATTGGGTGGTGCTGATTTTCAGATTGGTCAGTTTCAGGATTTCTATGTGATGCGTTATGCAGATGTGCTGCTAATGGCAGCAGAACTAGGAAGTCCCAATGCCCAGGCTTATTTTGATGAGGTACGCCAAAGAGCCTATCAGGATAATTTCACGTCACAGGCTGTTACACTGGAACGTATCCAGCATGAAAGATGGCTAGAGTTTGCTTTGGAAGGAATCAGATACTGGGATCTTTTAAGAAGAGGGGTTAGCGAAGCAGCGGAGATAATTGCTGAAAATACTACTTTATTAAATGGAGGTGTTGAAACCCCTAAAGTTATTTCTGCTTCCAATATTCAGGAAACTCAGGGCCTACAACAAATTCCTAATAATCAGATTACGCTATCCAACGGTGCTTTAATTCAAAATCCGGGCTGGTAGTAGAACAATTTAAACATCAGATTTATGAAAAATTTAAAATTATGGTTTGGGTTTTTTCTGGCAGGTTTACTTCTAAGCTCCTGCCAGTCCGAGGAATATTCCATGGGCGACAAATTAGACCCTTCAGAAATAGATTTTGAAGTCATTCAGGATTACGATATTGATGCCGGAGGAAACACGGTGATCCTGAAATTTAATACACCCGGGGCCACCCCGGTTTGGAATTATGGAACCGGTAAATCTTCCAGGGCGGTCGATACGGTACGCTTTGCTTTTCAGGGAGACTATGAAATAAACCTTGATGTAATTACTGCCGGAGGAGTAGTAGATGTAGATCCTGTAACCATATCTGTCACAGAGGATAATCTTAGTTATGTCGAGGATCCACTTTGGACCAAATTAACGGGAGGTAATGGGCAATCTAAAACCTGGTTGCTGGATCTTGATGAAGAGGGAACTTCAACATATTTCGGCGGCCCATTGTATTTTTATGGAACCGACAATGGATGGCTCGAAGGCGGAAGCGAATGGGATGGCGGCGCTACAGGCTGCTATGAAGAAGGCGGTGACTGTTGGAACTGGAGCCCCGAATGGGCTGGCAATACCTGGTTAATGCCTGCAGGAGATTATGGCTCTATGACTTTTAGCCTTGAAGGAGGACCTTTTGTAACTGTTGACCATCAGATGGTAGCAAACTTAGGCGAACAATCTGGAACTTTCTTTCTTGATAAGGACAATCATACCCTTACCCTAACCGATGCCGGTATCCTTCATAACGAAGGAGTTGATGCTTGCGCTATTAACTGGGGAAATGTACGTATATTCTCCCTCACAGATGATACTATGCAACTTGGAGTGTTGAGACCAGACGGCTGCAACAATGAAGGTCCTGCCATGCTGGTATATAACTTCATCACTGAAGAATATAAGGAAAATTATGTACCTGAAGTAGAAGAACCAACAATAGATGAAGGTTTTGACCCTGAATTTGAATCTGGCGAATTACTTCAGATTTTAACAGGTGGGCCATCTTCAGGAAGATATTGGCAACTTGACACTAATGGCAACCCAATTGACTGGATCGCTTCAGGAATGGGGTGGACAGAAAATGCGGACAGCTCCAGAGACTGGGGATGGAATTCTAATTGGGATGAATTAGCAGCCAACTCCTGGATACGATTTGATCAATGGGGTGGAATGAATTATACACGAAATCAAAATGGTGTTC
Organism: Autumnicola lenta; assembly: GCF_031846515.1. Taxonomy (NCBI): domain Bacteria; kingdom Pseudomonadati; phylum Bacteroidota; class Flavobacteriia; order Flavobacteriales; family Flavobacteriaceae; genus Autumnicola; species Autumnicola lenta. The sequence goes on along the minus strand of NZ_JAVRHO010000003.1, from coordinate 53,386 downwards.
AAACTTCAGGAACTTTTTCCATTAATGAAGAAAATAACGAAATTATACTTGAGGCAGGAAATACTTTATTGGGGGTTGAGGGCCACGGCTTAAGTCCTTCTACAAACACCTTAAAGGTCATAAAAGCTTATGATGATGTATCCCGCGGAATTTGGTTAGGAACTTTATACGATGAATCAAAAGATGAGTGGCTGGCTTTCCATTATATTTTAGGAGGCAACAGTGGCGTAGATAATGGAAACGGATCTACTGAACCTACCGTATTAAACTTTGACAATTCTAAATTAGTGATTGGCGACATCGAAGAAAAAGGCAACCTGCGGCTGGAATTATTTAATGAGTATGGAGCTACAAAGAGTGATCCCGGCCTAACCCGCTCCGATATCGCTTTTAACGAGAAGATAGAAGTCACTTTTACTTTAGATGGAATAACACTCAATGAAGATGCCGCTGGGACTTATGATGCAAAGATCTATTTTGCTGATGGAGATTGGGCTCCTCAAGGGGATGGCACTGTAGTAACCGTTAATGGCGACGGAACTTATACAGTAACTTATGAGGCGCCAAGTGCCGCTCAGGGAACATTTGTTTTTGTTATAGATGTAGTTGGAATAGGCACTGATATTACAGATATGAATGCTGTTTCGGCAACCATTGATGAAATTATCATGTACTAATTGAAGTTCAAATAGTATTTAATAACTTTTAGTATAAATTGCTGAACCATTGAAAATTGAAGTTCCAGAGCTATAACTTCCCACTTCAATGGTTCAGCTTTACCTTTGATAATTTTAGAAGATTTTTATATGAATTTCAGAAACCTGAACCCTTTATATTTATTACTTCTTTGTTCTCTGGTATCTTGTCAGGATGAGCAGGAAAAAGCTGCTTTTGAAGAAAGAAAAATCGCGTTTAACTCAGAATGGCAATTCCACCTGAACGATTCTGTTCAGGATACCGATACCATTTCAGAAAATACAAATTGGCGAACTTTAAATGTTCCTCATGACTGGAGCATTGAAGGGGACTTTAGTCCTGAGCATCCCGCAGGTACAGGTGGCGGAGCCTTGCCTGGAGGATTGGGATGGTACAAAAAATCCTTCACATTAGAGGAAAAGGACAGCACAAAAGTGACATCTGTAATGTTTGACGGAGTTTACCATAACAGCGAAGTCTGGATCAATGGAAATTACCTTGGAAAACGCCCAAATGGATATATGGGCTTTCAGTACGAGCTTACCCCCTATCTCAACTATGGCGAAACGGAAAATGAACTTCTTGTAAAAGTTGACAACTCTAAACAGCCCAATTCCCGCTGGTATTCAGGCTCAGGAATTTACAGAAATGTATGGCTTATCACTACAGATAAACTGCATGTAACAAAATGGGGAACCTTCGTTACTACCCCGGAAGTAAGTAAAGATAGTGCTTCAGTAAACATTGAACTGAAAATTGCCAATGCCTACCCCAAGTCGAAAACTGCCATTATTCGTACTACATTTTTTCAGGCAGCAAATGAAGTTGCTTCTGTTTCAGAAAAAATAAAAATTGAAGCAAATTCCGAAGAAAAAATAACGCAACGCACCAGCATTAAAAATCCAAAATTATGGTCTGTAGAAGAGCCCCAGCTTTATACAGCAGTCACAGAAATTTCTATAGACGGAGAAGTTGTAGATCAATATAAAACACCTTTTGGGATAAGAAGCTTTGAATTTGACCTTGAAGAAGGTTTTATTTTAAACGGAAAGCAAACGAAAATAAAAGGGGTTTGCCTTCACCACGATCTTGGGCCTTTGGGCGCGGCAATTAACACGCGGGCCATAGAACGCCAGCTGGAAATCATGAAGGAAATGGGCGTAAACGGAATTAGAACTGCCCACAACCCTCCTGCCCCCGAATTATTGGACCTTTGTGACAAAATGGGCTTTATCGTTCAGGATGAATCTTTTGATATCTGGGAACAGGGCAAAACTGAATACGATTACAGCAACCACTGGGATGAGTGGTACGAGCTTGATCATAGAGATATGCTTTTAAGGGACCGCAACCATCCAAGCATCTTTATGTGGAGCATAGGAAATGAAATTCCGGAGCAATGGAGTGAACGTGGTGCAGAACTAGGTCGAAAATTGGCAAATATTACCCGTAATATTGATTCCACAAGACCTATAACAGCTGCCATGAACCCGCCCATCCATACCGGTGATGAGGATGTGACCCTTCAGTTTGATGAACCACAGCAGCCAAATGCTCTTGCCGGTTCGGGAGCTCTGGATATTATTGGTTACAACTATGCGCATCAAACATATCCCAAACACCAGGTAAATTTTCCGAACACTCCATTTATCGCCACCGAAACTACTTCGGCTTTAGCGACCAGGGGGTATTACGAATTTCCGTCAGATACTATTAAGGTTTGGCCGGTACGCTGGGACATTCCATTTGACGGAGGAAATCCAGACAATACCATTTCAGCTTTTGATCAGGTAAGGACCCCGTGGGGCTCTACACATGAAGAAACCTGGAAAGTCATTAAAAAACATGATTTCCTTTCAGGCTTTTATATCTGGACAGGATTTGATTATCTGGGAGAACCAACTCCTTATACATGGCCTTCAAGAAGCTCTTACTTCGGAATTGTTGACCTCGCGGGATTCCCAAAAGACTCCTACTACATGTACAAAAGTGAATGGACCAATGAATATGTGCTGCACATTTTGCCACACTGGAACTGGGAAGAAGGACAAACGGTAGATATTTGGGCTTATTACAATAATGCCGATGAAGTAGAACTCTTTGTAAACGGAGAATCCAAAGGAATTAAAAGAAAAGAAGGAGATGACCTGCACGTGATGTGGCGATTCCCTTATAAACCAGGAACTTTAAAAGCAATTTCCCGAAAAGATGGCAATATCGTCCTTGAAAAGGAAATCAAAACCGCTGGAGAACCAGCTAAATTAAACCTGGAAGCCGACAGGAAGACCATTAAAGCTGACGGGCAGGACCTTTCTTTTATTACCGTTACCATTACAGATGAAGATGGTACTTTAGCTCCCAGGGCAGATAATTTAGTTCATTTTGAGCTAAGCAAAGGCGGAAAAATCGTGGGAGTAGCAAGTGGTGATCCTACAAACCATGAATCTTTTAAAGGAACAAAACATTCTGCCCTTAGCGGAAAGGTACTTGTGATCGTTCAATCCGGAAAAGATGCAGGTTCTGTAGAGTTAACAGCAACTTCAGAAGGTTTGGAAGCGGCAACTACAACAATAAACTTTGAATAAAAGATGAATTATATCAAAAATAATCTGAAGATGAGTAAAAATGGAATCAGCAAAACAGTTTTAGCACTGGCTTTTGGATTTATAGGTTCCACTAGTGCCACTGCCCAGATCCAGGAAGTGGACATCCTTAACACTCCGGTTGATGTTAGCAAGGATTTCGTTGATTATAACAATACTTTCTACCTTGCAGACTCACTTGCTTCTTTTAATCCTGAAACGGGAATTGGGACGGTGAAATACCTCCGTCATGATTTTCAAACGCGGCAGGCATTTAATAATATGCTGATGAGGCCCATTCCTGTGGAAGCAAATGAATTCCCTGCTACTGAATATGAATCATCACCCGAACTGCCTTTCCAGGTCCAGTTTGTATCAGATCGTACAATAAGAATAAAAATGGCTTCGGGTCCGCAGTTTCACAATCAGCAGGAATCTTTGATGTTGGTTAACGGTACAGCTCCTAATAATCCGGAAGCATGGACCTACTCAAAAATAGAAGGAGGGCATCAATATTCCAGTGAACACGGAAGGGTGGAAATTCTGGTGCAGCCATGGCATGTAAAACTATATGACGAAAATGGCAAATTATTGACCAGCACTTTACATCTTTCAGACACAGAAAATACTTATACTCCGGTACTGCCATTTTCCTATGTTCGAAGAAATAGTGATTATTCAAAAAGCATGGCAGCGGTTTTAACCCTGGAACCAGGAGAAAAAATCTTCGGATTGGGTGAATCTTTTACGCAATTCAACAAACGCGGACAAAAAGTGGTGCTTTGGGTAGATGATGCCAACGGGGTGCAAAATGAGACCATGTATAAACCTATTCCGTTTTATATGAGTAGCCGTGGGTATGGAGTTTTTATGCATACCTCCTCTCCTATTACTGTTGACTTCGGAAAATATTTTAATGCAGCCAATAACATGATGCTGGGCGATGATGAAGCAGATCTTTTCTTCTTCCTTGGGGAACCTAAAGACATTCTTGATGAATACACAGATTTAACAGGAAAAGCTGAAATGCCTCCCCTCTGGTCTTTCGGATTCTGGATGAGCCGTATCACCTATTTTTCTGAAGAAGAAGGCCGGGAAATCGCCAGCAACCTTCGGAAATATGAGATTCCCAGCGATGTGATCCATTTTGATACCGGCTGGTTTGATGTGGACTGGCGAAACAATTATGAATTTGCCGCAGACCGGTTTGATGATCCGGTAGATATGATGGCAGATATGAAAGAGGAGGGTTTCCATGTTTCTTTATGGCAACTCCCCTACTTCACTCCAAAAAATACACTTTTTGATGAAATCGTAGAAAACGAACTTGCCGTTAAAGATCGAAAAGGGAATATCCCTTATGAAGATGCCGTGCTTGACTTTTCGAATCCAGAGACAGTGGAATGGTACCAGGGCAAGCTCCGGCACCTGTTTGATCAGGGAGTTGGCGTTTTTAAAGTAGATTTTGGAGAAGCAGCACCGGCTAATGGAATTTACCATTCCGGTCGTACAGGATTTTATGAGCACAACCTATATCCGTTACGCTACAATAAAGCGGTGGCAGAATTGACAAAACAGGAAAAAGGCTACAGCCTAATTTGGGCTCGTAGCACCTGGGCTGGAAGTCAGCGCTATCCATTGCATTGGGGTGGAGACGCCGCTACTACAAATACAGCTATGTCTGCAACCCTTCGTGGCGGACTTTCCCTCGGGCTGAGCGGTTTCACCTTCTGGAGCCATGATGTGGGCGGATTTGTTACCAAAGCACCGGAAGATCTTTACAGAAGATGGACCCCCTTCGGAATGCTTTCTTCGCACGTAAGAAGCCACGGGGAACCACCAACAGAGCCCTGGCTTTACAATGAAGGCTTTTTAAAAGCCTTCAGAAAAGCCGATAATATGCGTTACAAATTGATGCCGTACATCTATGCCCAGGCAAAAGAGAGTTCAGAAAATGGGCTTCCGATGATGCGCGCATTGTTTGTGGAATATCCCAATGATGCCGGCTCCTGGCTAATCGATGATCAATATCTTTTTGGATCAAGTATGCTGGTTGCCCCACTTTTTGAAGAAGTTTCCGAAAGGCAGGTTTATTTGCCAGAAGGAAAATGGATTGATTATCAGACAAAAGAAGTTTATGAAAGTGGTTGGCACACCATAAAAGCCGGGGATATCCCAATAATTGTTTTGGTAAAAAACGGGACGGTGATTCCACATATCAAACTGGCACAATCTACCCATGCGATGGACTGGTCAAAACTGGATCTTAAAGTTTATGCTTCGGAAGGAACAAATTCGGCTACAGGACAAGTTTTTCTTCCGGAAGGTGATGCCTTACAAACAATTTCTGTATCAAAAAGAGGAAACAGTTTTGAAGTCACAGAGAATCCTTTAAATGGAAAAATAACTTTTAAAACGCAGTGGCAGAAGTAAAGGTTTATTGTTAAAAGTCAAAGGTTAAAAGTCTAAAAGTTAATAGTGGTTGGTTAATTGGAAACGGCAAAAAAGTAAAAGATAAAAGCTAGAATAAAATTTGTACAAAGAACAAAAAATATAATGATAAAAAAATTAAGCATATTCTCCGCTCTTTTCATCTCGCTAATCTCTTGCGCACAACAGGATGAAAAGAATGTACACGAACTGACATCACCCGATGGCCAGAATAAAATCAGGTTTGAATTATCTGGCAGCAGCCCAAGATATTCTGTTTCACACGAAGAAACTGAAGTTATTTCCCCTTCAGAAATGGGATTCGTACTTACTAATAATGATTCGCTGAGCAACAACTTCGAAATAGCTTCTGTAGAAGAATCTTCCTATGATGAAACCTGGGAACAGGTATGGGGAGAGAAGAAAAACATCAGGAACCATTACAACCAGCTGGTTGTAAACCTTCAGGAGAAAAATGAGAAGCAGAGAAAACTTGAAGTTCAATTTCGTGCTTTTGATGATGGAGTTGCCTTCCGCTATGTTTTTCCGGAGCAGGGCATCAACGACAGTATTTTTATTATGGACGAGCTTACCACTTTCAAATTAAAAGAAGATGGCAAAGCCTGGTGGATCCCTGCTTATCACGAGCAGCGATATGAAAATCTTTTTGAGGCCTCTCCTGTGAGCGAGTTGGATACCGTTCATACCCCGTTAACTATAGAGAGTGAAAGTGGACTGGCAATTAGTTTCCACGAAGCAAATTTGGAGGATTTTGCCAGCATGACTCTTGAAAACACTTCAGGAACTGAGCTAAAGGCAAATTTAGTCCCCTGGGCAGACGGAGTGAAAGTCCGTACAACGGAATCCTTCACTACTCCGTGGAGAACAATCCAGATTGGGGAAGAGCCAACAGATCTTATCACTTCTTATCTGATCTTAAATCTTAATGAACCAAATACGATTGAAGACACCAGCTGGATAGAACCTGTAAAGTATATAGGAATCTGGTGGGGCATGCACATTGGAAAATACACCTTCTGGGAAGGTGAAAACCACGGGGCTTCCACCGAGAATGCCAAAGAACATATTGATTATGCAAATCAGCTGGGAATTGATCACTTATTGATCGAAGGCTGGAATAAAGGCTGGACACCTTCCTGGTACGAAAATGCGATGCACCAATTTAGTTTCACCGAGGCCACCGATGATTTTGATCTTAAAGAAGTGACAGATTATGCTGCTGAAAACGGAGTGCAGATTATAGGTTACCACGAAACCGGTTCCAACATTGATAATTACCTGAAACAGATAGACAGTGCTTTCGCCCTTTACAACAAAATGGGAGTTCACGAAGTAAAAATCGGGCACGTAGGTTCTATGCTGAATATGGAAGAATGGCACCATGGACAATTTGGTGTCAACTACTTTAGATATGTTCTAAAAAAAGCATCCGAACATAAACTAACGGTACTTTTTCACGAACCTATAAAAGACACCGGAGAAAGACGCACCTACCCCAATATGCTGGCAAGAGAAGGTGCCCGCGGAATAGAATATAATGCCTGGAGTGAAGGAAATCCCCCGGAACACGTGACCATACTCCCATTCACCCGCTTCCTGGCAGGACCTATGGATTTCACTGCAGGAATCCTTGATGTAGAAGTCAGCCAGGGATATCCCGGCAGGAGGGTTCATTCCACTTCAGCCAAACAACTGGCGCTGCTGGTTACTGTGTATTCTCCCATCCAAATGTTGGCCGATCTACCGGAAAACTACGTGAACAAACCAGAATTCCAATTTTTGAAAGATGTTCCTATGGACTGGGAAGACACAAAAGTTCTCAATGGCGAAATTGGGAATTATATCACAACAGTAAGGAAAGATATAGATAGTGAAGACTGGTACCTGGGAAGTATTACCGATGAAAATGCCCGCGACCTGGAAATTTCCCTATCCTTTCTCGATGAAGGAGCAACTTACGAAGCTCAGATATATGCAGATGCCGAAGGAACCGGATTAGATAACAACCCTTCGGAAGTAAAAATTAACACCAAAGAAGTAACAGCCGCAGATAATCTTACGCTCCAACTTGGTGAAAGTGGAGGAGCAGCGATAAGGTTCAAAAAACTATGAATCGTAAGGCATAAATCTTAAACTGAAAAGGAATTAAAACTCATTCAATATTTACAATATTATGAAAAATAACATATTCACCTTTCTGAGCTTTGCTAGCCTTGCGGCTTTTACAGCATGTGGCGAAAGCCCGGAAGCCGCTGAAAGCAATCCTGAAACCGTAGAACAAAATGAAATATTCCAGGGAGAGCCTCTGAGTATGAAATATGAAAATGAGATCGACAGCCTGATCTCCCAGATGACATTAGAAGAAAAATCAGGAATGCTGCACGGCACCAGCATGTTTGCCACTTCAGGTATTCCACGCCTTGGAATCCCTGAACTAACAATGGCAGACGGACCGCTTGGAGTACGTGAAGAGATTTCCAGGGATTCCTGGGCAAATGCAGGATGGGAAAATGATTTTGCCACATATCTACCGGCAGGTGGCGGCCTTTCTGCTACCTGGAATGTAGAACTGGCGCATACCTTTGGAAACGTTATTGGCGCAGAAGCCCGTGACCGGAACAAAGATGTTTTATTAGCTCCAGCTTTTAATATTATAAGAACTCCGTTAGGTGGACGTACTTATGAATATTTCACGGAAGATCCGTTTTTGAACAAGCAGATAACAGTTCCTTATATCGTAGGGGTTCAGGAAAATGATGTGGCTGCTTGTATCAAACACTATGCGGTCAATAATCAGGAGACAAACCGTGGTACTGTAGACGTTCAATTGGACGACCGGACACTACGGGAAATTTATCTTCCCGCATTTGAAGCAGCCATCAAAGATGCTCATGCATACAGCGTAATGGGTGCATATAATAAACTCCGGGGAGATTATCTCAACGAAAATGAATACATGCTTCAGGACGTCCTAAGAGATGAATGGGGTTTTAAAGGTATTGTAATTTCGGATTGGAATGCCATCCATAGCACCGTAAAAGCTTTAAAGGCCGGAGCCGATGTGGAAATGGGAACCAACGCTCCCTTTGATGAATATTTCTTTGCTCAGCCACTAATAGATTCTGTACAGGCAGGTAAACTTTCTGAAGAAGAAGTGAACAAGCATGTAAGACGAGTGCTCAGAGTAATGTATAATATTAAAAGTATTGATTCTACCAGTCGTGCAAAAGGCAGCAGAAATGCAGAGCAGCATTTTGAGGATGCTTACAATATAGCTTCAGAATCTGTCGTATTGCTGAAGAATGATAACAACGCTCTACCGTTGAACCTGGATAATATTAAAGGTGTTGCAGTAATAGGTGACAACGCTACCAAGAAAAATGCTTTGGGAGGTTTTGGAGCAGGCGTTAAAACGAAACGAGAGGTAACTCCGTTGGAAGGTCTTAAGAACAGATTACCCGAGTCGGTACAAATTAACCATGCGCAAGGTTATCTGGAGCGCTATTCCAAAACAGAAAAAGCTAAGCTTGGTGATATAACTTTGGACGGACCTGTTACCATTGATGAACTTGATCCAAAATTGGTAGAAGAGGCCGTGAATGCTGCAAAAAATGCAGATGTCGCTATAATCTTTGCCGGTTCTAACCGTGACTATGAAACGGAAGCTTCAGACAGGGCAAGCCTGGATTTACCGTTTGGACAGGAAGAATTAATTGAAAAGGTAATGGAGGCCAATCCAAATACCATCGTAGTAATGATTGCCGGTGCTCCTTTTGATATTGAAAACATTGATCAAAAAACTTCGACGCTCGTGTGGAGCTGGTTTAATGGTTCTGAAGGTGGAAATGCCCTTGCAGATGTCCTTCTGGGCAATGTGAATCCATCCGGAAAACTTCCGTGGACTATGCCCAAAAATCTTGAGGATTCTCCTGCACATGCTACCAAAAGCTTCCCAGGGAATGAGACAGCTACTTATGATGAAGGTATTCTTGTAGGCTACCGTTGGTTTGACACTAAGAATATAGAGCCAATATATCCTTTTGGCTACGGACTTTCCTATACTTCCTTTGCGTTTAATAATCCGGAAGTGGGAAAAGAAGAAGCATACACAGAGAGCGATACGATCACTCTGAATGTGGAGGTACAAAATACTGGAGAAGTAGATGGTAAAGAAGTAGTACAGGTATATGTTTCCAAATCTGATTCTCAGATAGAACGCGCTAACCAGGAATTAAAAGGATTTAAAAAAGTAGATGTGGGAGCAGGAAGTTCAGAAACAGTTTCCATTGAAATTCCAGTAAAGGAGCTTGCATATTACAATGCAGATTCTAAATCCTGGACTGTTGAGCCTGGAGCTTATACTTTGAAAATAGGAAATTCTTCAAGGAATATTTTGGAGGAGTTGAACATTGAAATCGAATAAAATATTAACAATAAAACAACTGAGATGAAAAAACAACAAATTAGAGCCTTTGGCATTTTGTTAACGCTCTTCATGAGCATTGGCTTTGTATCGTGTACAGAAGACGATGAAGGATCAAGAACCGTTGCACCACCTGATCCAATCGAATTTACTGTATCCCCAACGACCATTGATTTTGAAGCTGCGGGAGGTGAAAGCAGCATTGAGATTACCAGCGGTACTGAATGGACCATTTCCGGAGGTGGAGACTGGCTATCCTTATCTGCAGAATCCGGAATAGAAACCAGTGATGTTGTAGTGACAGCCAACGCCAATGAAGCAACCGAAGAAAGAACTGCAACCCTTACCGTTTCTACTGAAGAGGATACTCAGGAAATTATGGTGACTCAGGCCGCCGCCGAAGCACCTCCTGCAGAAACTCCGGAAGCTACTATCCCGCCAGATGAAACCGATATGCGCGCCCTGACCAGCGTAGAACTAGCCAATGAAATGCAAATAGGCTGGAATTTGGGAAATTCGCTTGATGCTATTGGCGGGGAAACAGCCTGGGGAAATCCAATGGTAAATGAACAATTGATTCAATCTGTTAAGGAAGCCGGGTTTAATGCGGTACGTATTCCTGTTGCGTGGAGTAAATTTTCAGATGAAGAAAATTTTACCATTACAGAAGATTGGATGAACCGTGTGGAAGAAGTGGTAAATTTGGTCTTGGATAATGATATGTATGCCATTGTAAACATCCATTGGGACAACGGCTGGATGCAGCCTACCTATGACGATGAAGAATATGTGAATAACCGTCTTGAAATTATGTGGCAACAAATCGCTATTAATTTCCGGGATTATGGTGACAGGCTTCTTTTTGCAGGTACAAATGAAGTAATGGTAGAAGGTGATTATGGAACGCCTACAGAAGAATATTATACCGTACAAAACGGCTTTAACCAAACTTTTGTGGATGCCGTAAGAGCTACCGGCGGAAGGAACCATTACCGTCATTTGGTGGTACAGGGATTTAATACCAATATTGACCATACCATCAATTTTGCCGAAATTCCTGAAGATGTGGTGGATAACAGACTAATGATGGAAGTACACTATTATGACCCTTACAACTTTACTCTAAACACCGAAAGTAATGTTTATCAATGGGGAAATGACGCTCCGGAATCTGAAGACTGGGCAAACGAATCTTACGTAGACGAACAATTTAACCGAATGAAAACCGAATTTATTGATAACGGTCTAGGGGTTATCCTGGGAGAGTACGGTGCAATTGCGCGGCCAGAGGTAGAAGGGCATGAAGAATACCGCCAATATTATATGGAATATGTAACTCAATCTGCAATGGAACATGGTTTGGTACCTTTCTACTGGGATAATGGTGATGAAGACGCCAACGGCTTTGCACTTTTTGACCGGGAAAACGGGGAAGTTCTTTATCCCGAACTTTTAGATTCGATCTTAAACCCGGAAGAGTAAATTCAGTTAAACTGATTATAACTTTATAACTTAAAGTGTAAAGTGTATTTCTACTTCAGGATATTTATCATAATTTCCTGAAGTAGAACTCATTTAAGATAAAGTCTGAGATTCATATTATGAAATTACACTTTTTAGACCGGTCAGATCTACGGAACAAATCCCTCTCTGTACATTACAACAGCTATTCAAATTTTCTAAAGCTGTGGCATTATCATGAGCAGTTAGAACTTGTGGTAGTTCTAAAAAGTACTGGGACGAGATTTGTTGGGGACAGTATCGAAAAGTTTAGCCAGGGAGAAATCATACTGCTGGGCAAAAACCTGCCCCATATGTGGCTTAACGACAAAGCATATTTTGCTGAAGGTTCCGGGCTCAAAGCTGAAGCAGTAGCAGTTCATTTTAAACAGGAATTTCTAGGCCATGACTTTTTCAATATTGCAGAAATGAAACATATCGGGCAGTTATTTGAAAAAGCGAGACGCGGTATTAAATTCAGGGATAAGAACGAAGAGATCATAAGTGAGATCATGAAAATGGTGGAGCTTGATGATTTTGAGCGTGTCCTCAAGATGCTGCAAGTACTAAATTTATTATCGAAATCCAGAAATTCAGTTTTACTATCAAGTTCAGGTTTTTTAAATTCTTTCCATCAAAGCGATAACAATAATTTAGACAAAGTTTACTCTTATATTTTCAATAACTTTAAAAAGTCTGTTTCCCTGGAGGATGTTTCCGAAATTGCGCATATGAATCCGGCTGCTTTCAGCCGCTTTTTTAAACGGGTTAGCAGAAAAACTTTTTCGCGTTATCTCAACGAGATACGTGTGGGGTACGCGTGTAAAATGTTACTGGAACAAAAATATTCCATTACTGATATTTGCTACGAATCGGGTTTTAATAACCTTTCCAATTTCAACAGACAGTTTAAGGCGATAACAAATTATTCACCCACAGAATATCTTCAGGATTATCAACGGGTTTATGCAAGAAATTAATACGATGAAAAAGCCAATTACAATAATTGATATAGAAGTACACGATGTGCGCTTCCCTACAAGCAGAGACTCCATTGGATCTGATGCCATGAATATCGATCCTGATTATTCAGCGGCATATGTTATACTAAAAACCGATCATCCGGATAATATTGAAGGCCACGGTCTTACTTTTACTATTGGGCGGGGCAATGAAATCTGTGCTAAAGCCATCAAATCTTTATCCCCTCTCCTGATAAATAAAACCCTTGAATCTTTCACAAAAAATATGGGTGCTTTCTGGACCATGATTACCGGGGATAGTCAGCTACGTTGGCTTGGCCCCGATAAAGGTGTGATACATCTTGCAACTGGCGCCGTCGTTAATGCTGTTTGGGATTTATACGCAAAAATTGAAGGCAAACCATTATGGAAACTTTTAGCAGATATGTCTCCGGAAGAACTGGTATCCTGTGTAGATTTCAAATATATCACAGATGCTATTACTCCTGATGAAGCTCTTACACTGCTTAAAGAAAAAGAAGCTACCAAACAGGAGCGCATTAACCATTTAGCTGAAGAAGGCTATCCTGCCTACACTACCTCTGCGGGATGGCTGGGATATTCCGATAAAAAAATAAGACAACTTTGCCGTGAAGCAAAAGCCGAAGGATGGAAACACATAAAAATGAAAGTGGGCTCCAATCTTGAAGACGATGTGCGAAGGGCGAGTATCATCAGAGAAGAAATTGGTACTGACCTGAAGTTGATGATGGATGCCAACCAAAAATGGGATGTAGATGAAGCCATCGAAAATATGAAGGTTCTTGCCCGGTTTGAGCCATGGTGGATTGAAGAACCAACAAGCCCAGATGATATCCTGGGCCACGCCAAAATTGCCCGCAGTGTAGATCCAATTCAGGTAGCTACAGGTGAACATTGCCAAAACCGCATTGTGTTCAAGCAACTCATGCAGAGCAATGCCATCGGGATTTGCCAGATAGACAGCTGCCGTGTTGGTGGGGTGAACGAAGTTTTGGCTATCCTGCTTATGGCAAGTAAATTTAATATTCCGGTATGTCCGCACGCAGGCGGAGTTGGTCTTTGCGAATATGTACAGCACCTGGCCATGATAGATTACATTGCTATTAGTGGAAAACTGGACGATCGAATAATTGAATATGTAGATCATTTGCATGAACATTTTGAGGATCCGGTAGTTATAAAAAATGGTGCTTACCTTCTGCCCCAACAGCCCGGTTACAGCATTACAATGAAACCCGCTTCCCTTCAGGAATACGCTTATCCAAATGGAACCGCATGGCTTTCAGATCTAGAAGAAACAGTTCTTTTAAAAAATTATCAAAGCAATGGAGAAGTTCAGCTTAAAAAATAAAACGGCTGTAGTTACCGGAGGAGCCAGCGGGATCGGCAAAGCCATAACAGAAGCTTTTATCGCCCAGGGAGCTACAGTGCATATTCTTGAAATTAATACAGAAGCAGGAGAAGAACTGGCTTCTCAATTAAATAAAAAGGAAAAAGTATTATATGTGCATTTTTGCGACATTACCAGTCAGGCTGCAGTAAAAAAAGCAGTAGAGAAAATGGCAATTATCGATATTCTGGTAAATAATGCAGGAATTGCGCATGTGGGGAATATTGAAAAAACTGAAGAAGCCGACCTGGATCGGCTTTACAACGTAAATATTAAAGGCACCTACAACTGCATTAAGGCCTGCATTCCCAAAATGAAAGAGCAGCAAAAAGGTACAATTATTAATATCGCCTCAATAGCTTCTTCTGTGGCGGTGGCAGATCGTTTTGCGTATTCCATGACCAAAGGTGCGGTGCTCACCATGACCTATTCCATAGCAAAAGATTATATTTCATACGGAATACGATGCAACTGCATTTCTCCTGCGAGGGTACATACACCTTTTGTAGACGGATTTATAAAACAAAATTATCCCGGAGAAGAAGAAAAAATGTTCAAAAAACTTTCCGCTACCCAGCCTTTGGGTCGTATGGGGAAACCAGAAGAAGTTGCTAATTTAGCGGTATACCTTTGTTCTGATGAAGCTGCTTTCGTTACCGGAACAGATTTTCCAATAGATGGAGGATATATAAAACTGAATGGCAATTAAACAAAAAATTAAAACATGAAATTAATACGATTCGGAAATATAAATGAAGAAAAACCTGGTGTGGAACTGGAAAGCGGCAAGCGGATAGATGTTTCTGCCTTCACTGAAGAGTTTGACGAAAAGTTCTTTCAAACCGGGGGAATAGAAAAACTGCAAATCTGGCTAAAAGATAATACTGAAAATTGTCCTGAAATTACCAGAGATACCCGTCTTGGAAGTCCGTTTTCCCGGCCTTCAAAAATTATTTGCATCGGTCTTAATTATGCAAAACATGCTGAGGAAACCGGAGCCCAAGCACCAAAGGAACCGGTAATTTTCTTTAAGGCCACTTCCGCAATTGTAGGGCCTAATGATGATTTAATTATTCCGAAGAACAGCACCAAAACCGACTGGGAAGTGGAATTAGGTGTGGTAATCGGCAAAAAAACATCTTATTGTTCTGAAGAGGATGCTTTGGATCACGTGGCAGGCTATGTTTTGCACAACGACTACAGTGAACGTGCATTTCAAATTGAAAGAGGCGGCCAGTGGGTAAAAGGTAAAAGCTGTGACACCTTTGCTCCTCTTGGCCCCTGGCTGGTAACTAGGGATGAAATTAAAGATCCAAACAACCTCAACCTCTGGTTAAAATTGAATGGGGAAACGAAGCAAAGCAGCAATACTTCAGACTTTGTTTTTAACGTTTCTGAAGTGGTGAGCTATGTTAGCCAATTTATGACACTGCTTCCCGGTGACGTTATTTCTACAGGCACACCTGCAGGAGTAGGAATGGGTTTAAAGCCGCAACGCTTTTTAAAAGAAGGAGATGTGGTGGAACTGGGCATTGATGGCCTTGGAACCTCCAAGCAACACGTAAAAAATTACAGATAATGATCTTTGACTCCCATGTTCATTTCTGGAAATACAGCCCGCAGCGGGATTTGTGGATTAATGAATCTATGGGCGCCATAAAAAAGGATTTTTCGCCTGAAGATTACAAAGTAGCTATTCAGGATAAGGATGTTAAGGGCTGTATTGCCGTACAGGCAGATCAGTCTGAAGAAGAAACAGTATTTCTTCTGAAACTTGCTGAAGAAAATGAGATTATCAAAGGAGTTGTGGGATGGGTAGACCTTACCGCCGGAAATGTAGTTGAAAAACTGGAAAAATTCAGCCAAAACAAGTATCTAAAGGGCATCAGATATGTTCTTCAGGATAAGGAGAATGATTATTGCCTGAACCAGACTTTCCTGAACGGAATTTCAAAACTTCAGCAATTCAACCTCACCTATGATATTTTGGTAGATTACCGTCAGCTCAATTCTATTATTCATCTGGCAGAAGATTTCCCGGAGCAGCCTTTTGTGCTGGATCATTTAGGAAAGCCGGACATCAAAAACATCAAATATCAGGATTGGAAGCAGAATATAGAACGTTTAGCAGAATTTCCCAATGTGCACTGCAAGATTTCGGGAATGGTCACAGAAGCCGACTGGAAAAACTGGAAACCTGAAAATTTTAAACCTTACCTGGACACCGTGTTCAGTTTGTTCGGAACAGGAAGGATATTATTTGGTTCCGACTGGCCGGTCTGCACATTGGCCGGGGACTACGAAAGCGTTACCAACCTTCTGAAAGACTACACCTCCATTTTCAGCACTTCCGAAAAAGAAGCCATTTTCTTCAAAAACGCTCAAAAATTTTACAATATCTAAGTATGCAAAATCGGTTCATTCCACTTTTTTTAATGCTTGCCTTTCTGTTGATTCCATTCGGTAGCCATTCCCAGGATTCAACTTCTAAGAACCTGTTATGGTATGAAAGTCCGGCAGAAAACTGGGACCATGCGCTGCCGGTGGGGAATGGCCGTTTGGGAGCAATGGTTTTCGGCAATCCAAAGAGCGAAAGGATTCAGCTAAATGAAGATTCTATGTGGCCTGGTGGCCCGGATTGGGGGAATAGTAAAGGTACACCGGAAGATCTCGCTGAAATCAGAAAACTGGTAAAAGAAGGTAAAGTACATCTTGCTGATAGTCTTATCGTAGAACGGTTTTCATTTAAAGGCGTAGCCCGTTCCCATCAAACCATGGGCGATCTGTTTATAGAATATCAGAATAAGGATGTAAATGATTATAAGCGCAGCCTGAATATTGCAAAAGCTGTGGCCAGCTCTTCCTGGAAATCTGGTGGCTATAAGGTTTCTCAGGAGGTGTTTGCCTCAGCACCAGACGATGTACTTATCGTTCGGATTATAACGGAAAATCCTGACGGAATTAATTTCAGACTCCGCATGAACCGTCCTGATGATAATGGGCATCCCACCGTAGAAGTTACGTCCCCTGAATATAACGTGCTCAACATGCGCGGAATGGTTACCCAATATGCCGGCGCAAAAAATTCTGAGCCGGTAGTGATTGATTACGGAGTGGAGTTCGAGACAATCCTTAAAGCTGATATTAAAGAAGGCTCTGTAACTTCTGAGAATGATAAGCTTACATTTAAAAATGTACAGGAAGTCATTTTGTACATTGTTAGCAGTACTTCCTTCTATCACAATGATTATGTTGAGAACAATAAAAAAACCCTGGAAAGTCTTCAGAATAAAGATTTCGATACCTTGTTGTCCAGACATATTAAAGATTATCAGCAGTATTTTAACCGCGTATCTATAGATTTAGGTGAAAAAGAACCGGATACACTTTCTACCGCAGAGCGACTTCAACGGGTGAAAAACGGACAACCTGATCGTGATTTGGTAGAAAAGCTCTTTCAGTACGGCCGATATTTGTTGATTTCGAGCTCCCGTCCCGGTACAAATCCTGCGAATTTGCAAGGGCTCTGGAATAAAGATATCCAGGCGCCGTGGAATGCCGATTATCACCTCAACATCAACCTGCAAATGAATTACTGGCCTGCAGGAATAACAAATCTTAGCGAACTTCAGGAACCGCTTTTTGATCTTACTGACAGGCTTATAGAAAGAGGGAAGAAACTAGCCAAAGAACAATATGGAATGAGCGGCACCGTAGCGCATCAAACTACAGATCTTTGGGCATCTCCCTGGATGCAGGCCGAAACAGCTTATTGGGGCTCCTGGATTCATGGTGGTGGCTGGCTGGCACAACATTATTGGGAGCATTACCGGTTCACGCAGGATACTACTTTTTTAAAAGAACGTGCCTATCCCGCTCTAAAAGCTTATGCTCAATTTTACTCAGATTGGCTGACTGAAGATCCGCGTGACGGCACCTTAATTTCCACTCCCGAAACCTCACCTGAAAATCGTTATCTGGCGCCCGATGGTAAGCCTGCTGCCCTATCCGGCGGCACTGCCATGGGCCATCAAATTATTGCTGAAGTTTTTGACAACACCATTGCGTCTGCTGAAATATTGGGGAAATCTGATGAGTTTATTCAGAAGATAAAAGATCAACGCCGGCAATTGCGCACCGGAATACAAATTGGAGAAGACGGAAGAATTCTGGAATGGGACCGCGAATATGAAGAACCTGAAAAAGGCCATCGTCACATCTCCCATCTATACGCCTTGCATCCCGGTGACGATATCACAACTGAAGACCCCGAGCTATTTGAAGCCGCCCGAAAAACCATTGAGCATCGCCTGGAGCATGGCGGCGCAGGGCCGGGTTGGAGCCGTGCCTGGATCATAAATTTCTACGCCAGGCTATTAAATCCTGAGGCGGCATACGAAAATATTCAACTTTTTATGGAGCGCTCTATTTATCCTAATTTACTGGATATCCATCCTCCTTTTCAGATAGACGGAAACTTCGGATTTACAGCCGGAATTGCCGAAATGTTGCTGCAATCGCACGAAGGATTTCTAAGGATTTTACCTGCCCTTCCTGATGAATGGCCAAATGGCAAAATAAAAGGTCTGAAAGCACGGGGAAATATCGAAGTGGATATTGCATGGGAAGATGGAAAATTGGAACAATTGAAGTTAACTTCAGAAGAAGATAAAACCGTTCAGGTGAAATATGGAGAAAACAAAATTCAGGTTGAACTGAAGGCAGGAAAAGCGACTATTTTAGACATAAATTCAGAATTAATAGAGCGATAATATGGATTTAGGACTTCAGGAGAAAGTAATTATTGTTACGGGAGGTACCAAGGGAATTGGGGAAGCCATTTCTAAAGGAATCGCTGCGGAAGGTGGAATTCCTGTATTTATTGGCCGCACCAGTGCAGACGGAAAGAAACTTCTGAAGGAGCTTCAGCAAAAAGGTCAGAATGGTCATTTCATTCAGGCCGATCTTAATGATCCCGAATCCTGTAAAAATATTGTTGCAGAAACTATTGAAAAATTCGGTAAGATTTACGGACTGGTTAATAATGCCGGCACGAATGACGGCATTGGCCTGGAACACGGTACTCCTGAAAAATTTAAAAATTCGGTTAATTCCAACGTCAACCATTATTATGAGATGGCGCATTATTGCGTTAAACATATAAAAGCTTCCAAAGGCAGTATTATAAATATCAGTTCAAAAACGGCAATTACCGGCCAGGGAGGCACTTCGGGATATGCTGCCGCCAAAGGTGCACAACTTGCCTTGACCCGGGAATGGGCTGTAGAGTTATTGCCTTATGGAGTGAGGGTAAACGCGATAGTTCCTGCGGAAGTTCAGACTCCGCAATATAACAACTGGATTGCTACTTTTGATAATCCTGAAGAAAAACTGAAAAACATAACCCAGAATATTCCTTTAGGTAAAAGGATGACTACCAGCGAGGAAATTGCACATACTGCTCTTTTCCTTCTTTCAGAAAAATCTGCGCATACTACCGGACAGCATTTGGTGGTAGATGGAGGTTATACTCATTTGGACCGATCGATTACTTAAATTGAAGTTGCGCCTCTTTCCAGAGTTCTTCAGCACAAACAACAATGTAGGTCTTAAAATGGCAATTATCGATCTAATGTTTTACACCTGACAGGTTTTGGAAACCTGTCAGGTCTGGTCTAAACCTAAAAATGGCAAGTATTCGTTAGATTATAATTCTACTGTATCTCCCGAAGGTTTTTAAATCTTGTTGCTTATTTTATACCCACAAGCTCAAAAAACCTTCCAAGAGAATCCTAATTTTTATAAGCTGAAATTCCTTCCTGCAACCACTCATAATATTTATCAGGATCTGGTGTGTAAGCTGCGGGCTCGTTTAGTTTTTCTCCGCTTGGATCCAGAAGCACGTAAAACGGCTGTGCATTTGCTTCAAACCTGCTAATCTGGAAATCACTCCATTTCTGGCCCACAGTAGTGATTTCTCTTCCCGTAACTTCGGAAGTATAAATGTCTTCTTCAGGTAAATCGCGTTTATCATCTACATAAAGTGAAATGAGTACAACATCATTTTTCAGAATATTCAGAACATGTTGTTTTGGCCATACATTCTGCTCCATTTTCCTGCAATTAACACAGGCCCAGCCGGTAAAATCAAGCATGACGGGTTTGTCAACTTCTTCAGCATATTCCAGTCCTTTTTCATAATCATTGAAGACCAGGATGTCGTGCGGAGGCATCAGGTGCGCGCCTTCGGGTAATTCAGCATTGGCAGCAGATCCTGAGGCTATGTTTTTGGTGTATCCCACTCCGTACGGTGATTCACTATATTCCATTGGCGGCGGAAATGCGCTGATAAGATTCAGCGGAGCTCCCCAAAGTCCCGGAATAAGGTAAATTGTAAACGTGAGCACCAGCAAGCCCATCATTAACCTTCCTACAGAAATGGATTCCAGGGGAGAATCGTGCGGCAGTTTTATTTTTCCGAATAAATAGAAGGCAAGCGTTCCAAAAATGGCAATCCAGATGGCGATAAACACTTCTCTTTCCAAAAGGTGCAATTGCAACACAAGATCTGCCTGGGAAAGGAATTTGAAAGCTAATGCCAGCTCTAAAAATCCGAGAAAAACTTTTACCGTATTTAACCATCCCCCACTCTTTGGAAGTGTATTCATCCAGCCAGGGAAAGCAGCAAAAAACGCAAAAGGCAAAGCAATGGCTAAAGAAAAGCCCAACATACCAACTATTGGAGCAATTCCTCCTTTTGAAGCCGCCTGCACCAAAAGTGTTCCCACAATAGGACCTGTACATGAAAAAGAAACAATTGCCAGCGCCAGCGCCATAAAGAAAATGCCAATTATCCCCCCACGATCTGCCTGGGAATCCACTTTATTTGCCCAGGAATTGGGCAGCATAATATCGAAGGCCCCAAAGAATGACACTGCAAAAATGACCAATATGGCGAAGAAAATGAGGTTAAACCAGAAGTTAGTCGCCAGTGCATTAAGAGAATCTGCACCAAAAATGGCAGTTACAGCTGTTCCAAGCAAAACATAAATAACAACAATGGAAATCCCATAAATTATAGCATTCCGAATACCTTTAGCCCGGGTTTTACTTTGCTTGGTAAAATAACTTACCGTCATTGGGATCATTGGGAAAACACAGGGTGTTAGAAGTGCCGCAAATCCCGAAAGGAAAGCGATAAAGAAGATACCCCATAAGCCTTTTTTATCCTCTTTTGCAGAAGTTATTCCTGTTTCTACTTCATTTGAAATATCTACAGGCTCTTCTGAATCTACATTATCATTAAAAATTGAAGGATCTGCGGAAGCGTTTATAGCTGAAGTAGCGGGTACATTTAACGTAAATTCTTCAAGCACCGGCGGTAAACAGCGTTCGTCGTCGCAGACCATAAATTCTACCGAAGCAGTGACTGTTGCGGATTCTTCCAATAAAATAATCCGTTGTTGAAAGCTTGCTTCATCTTCAAAGTACTTGATACGCATTCCAAAGACAGGATCGTCTACTGTTACTCCCTCCTCTTCTTCAGTTTCTCCTGAAAGCTCGTAATTGTCATTTTTCTCATATGAAAAAGTGGTCGCAATAGGGCCGTTTTCAGGGACATCCTGGGCATAAAGGTGCCATCCCGCTTCAATTTCCGCAGAAAAAATTAGCAGATATTCGTTTTCGGCTTCGGAAACTTTTTCCACACTCGCCGACCATTCCACAGGATCATAAATTTGTGAAAATCCCTGTAGGGAAAGGAGAAGAAATATAAAGAGGATGAAATTCTTCATGATAATAGGTAATTTTTACGTCCTTCAGAAGTTATTAAAACCTAAACCAGGACATATTCTGAAAAAATAAAGCGACTGCCTGAAAACGCCAATTATCGACCTGAATATTTTGGAACGCATCTTAAAAACTGAATATTCAGTAGCATGAAAATTGCCATTTTAGAGGCCGCTCCTTGAATTCAAAGTTTATTCAAATAACCATTTATAGATGTCGTTTCCGTTGGCATAAAGTACAAGCGCAAAAATAATTACGAACCCAACCAGCTGGGCGACTTCCATAAATTTATCGTTCGGTGTTCTTCCGGTTACCATTTCATAGAGCAGGAACACGACGTGTCCGCCATCTAAAGCAGGGATCGGCAGAATATTCATAAACGCCAGAATTATCGAAATAAAAGCGGTGGTATGCCAGAAACCGGCCCAGTTCCAGGTGTCTGGGAACAAGCCGCCTATTGCGCCAAAACCTCCAAGTTGAGAAGCTCCTTTTTTGGTGAAAACATATTCAAACTGGGCCACATAATCGTGCAATGTCCAGTAACCGTATTCAAATCCTTCAGAAATACTTTCGGCAAAGCCATATTCACGTTTTTCAAAATCAAATCCACGAACGGCAGCTACTCCTATTAATCCCTCCTCATCTGGTGTAATCATAGATCCCTGTATCTCGCCATCCCGTTCGTAAACCACCTCTATTTCCTTGTTGGGATTCCCTTTTGTAATAGGACTTACCTCGTGCCAGTAACCAATTTCCCGGCTGTTCAAAGAAATAATGCTGTCCCCCTTTTGGAGTCCCGCCAATGCCGCGGCCCTGTCTGCCACCACAGTGTCCAATACCGGGGATTGGATAGGTACAAAAGGCTGCATAATGCCTTCTTCCCACATTTTGGCACCAATCTCCTCGGGAATAGAAATGGTTTCTTCACTTCCATCCTGGTGCAAAACAGTTATGGAAGTCACGTCCCGCATAAAAAGATGGCGGTTTATGTCCAGACTGTTCTGAAAACCGGTTTTGTTTACCTCTAAAATCCTGTCGCCATCTTCAAAACCGTACTCCTTAAATTCGTCTACTACTGCAAAACCTTCAGGCATTTGTTCGGGACCAACATAGCTGGTGCCCCAAACAAAAAGGATCATCATAAAGATAAGAAAACCAAGTACCAGGTTTACGGTAACCCCTCCCAGCATAATAATTAAACGCTGCCACGCCGGTTTGCTGCGGAATTCCCATGGCTGTGGCGGCTGCGACATTTGCTCCTTGTCCATGCTCTCGTCTATCATCCCGGAAATTTTCACATAACCACCAAGTGGCAGCCATCCAATTCCGTAGACCGTATCGCCTATTTTCTTCTTGAAAAGCGCAAATTTCACATCAAAAAACAGGAAAAATTTCTCTACTCGTGTTTTAAATATTTTGGCGGGGATGTAATGCCCAAATTCGTGTAATACAATGAGCAATGATAAACTAAGTAAAAGTTGTATCGCTTTAACTGCAAATGGATCCATTCTCTAAACTTCAAATTTTAATCGCACAAAAGTAACTTTTTAAAAACTACTAGAAAAGTATAAATCTGCCACTGTTGTCATTTCTGAAATTTTTGCCCCTAAAATGTGACTATTTGATTCCCAGCAGTTAATTTTGCACCAAAGTTTTATTCATGCTAAAGTTTTTTAAGCGATACAAAACCTTTGCCATTGTTTTCTCCATTCTTTCGGCAATAATACTTTTTAGTATTTATTCACTGCTTAAACCCGAGAAGACATTGCCCGTTTACCAACCCGATATGGTAAATGCGGAATTGGTGGACACTACAGTTCAATACATTAGAAAATACCATAAAATAGCAGATTTTGAACTGGTGAACCAGAACGGAGATACGATCACGCAAGAATTTTATAAGGATAAAATCTATGTAGCCGATTTCTTCTTTACTACCTGCCTTACCATTTGTCCCGTAATGACAGACCACATGCTGAAAATACAGCAAAAAATAAAGGATGATCCTGAAGTTTTCCTGCTTTCACACACTGTTTTCCCAAAGACCGACAGCGTACCGGTGCTGAAGCAATATGCTAAAGAAAAAGGTGTAATCGATGAAAAATGGAACCTTGTAACCGGCGATAAAAAGCAAATTTATGACCTGGCAAGAAAATCCTACCTGGCATCAAAGAGCACAGGAGATGGTGGTAAATACGACATGATCCATACAGAAAATTTTGTGCTTATAGACCAAAACCGCCAGATAAGGGGATTTTATGATGGTACAGATCCTGAGGCTATTGAAAATCTCATGGCCGATATTGACTTTTTAAAGAACAAATAGAAGGAATAGTAGTTTTTTAAGCTTCAGGCTTTTCTACTAGTGTTATTTCCCTTACTTTTGCCTTGTTTAAATTCAATCTAAATAAACATTGAAAGTTACCGTAGCACATCTCAGGCGTGGACAACGGGGAATTATTAAAGAATTCTCTGCCGATGCTGTTCCGCTTAAACTTCTGGAAATGGGTTGCCTGCCGGGAAATGAAGTAGAACTGGTGCAAATGGCGCCTTTTAGAGATCCCCTGTACCTCAATGTTAACGGAAGCCATCTGGCTATTAGAAAAGAAACGGCTCTACAGATTGAAATAGAATTAATCGACTAGCATGGGCAAACAAATTAATGTCGCCTTAATAGGAAATCCTAATACCGGGAAGACTTCTGTTTTTAACCAGCTTACAGGATTAAACCAGAAGGTGGGAAATTATCCCGGGATCACGGTAGAAAAGAAAGAAGGCATCTGCAAACTACCCCGCGGGTTAAAAGCCCATATTCTTGACCTGCCGGGAACTTACAGCCTTAACGCATCTTCCCTGGATGAAAATGTGGTAATAGAGCTTCTGCTCAATAAAAATGATAAAGACTATCCAGATGTCGCCGTTGTAGTGAGCGATGTCGAAAACCTTAAGCGAAACCTTCTTCTGTTTACCCAAATAAAAGATCTTGGTATTCCCACTATTCTTGTTGTTAACATGGCAGACCGTATGGAACGCAAAGGAATTTCACTGGACATAGACCTCCTGGAAGACCGCTTAAAGACCAAAATTGCCCTGGTAAGTGCAAGAAAAAACCAGGGGATCAATGAGCTTAAGGAAATGATCATTAATTATAAGCACATTCCTACTGAACCTTGCTTAAATGCTTCCATAATTGACCCTGAATATTTTGACAGGCTACGAAAAGCCTTTCCTAATCAATCCATATACAAACTTTGGCTGGTAATTACCCAGGATGTTAACTTCGGAAATATTGACCGGAAAGAACTAAATAAATCCACAGACTTTAATACAAAGTCCGAAAGTGACTTAAAGCGCCTTCAGCAGAAAGAGACGGTTTTAAGATATCAATTTATAAACGGCACTTTAAAACAAGCCCTTACCGTAGATGTTAATGCTGCGACAGATCTAAGGGCAAAACTGGACAGGGTGCTCACCCATAAAGTTGGGGGGTACGTAATTTTCTTTTCTATCCTGTTGCTGATATTCCAGGCCATTTATAACTGGTCCAGTTACCCGATGGACCTTATTGATGAGACTTTTGCATCCCTCAGCGAAATTGTGAACAACACGTTTCCCCCGGGAGTTTTTACAGACCTCATGGCCGAAGGCATAATTCCCGGACTTGGAGGAATTATAATTTTTATTCCGCAGATTGCATTTCTATTTCTGTTTATAAGCATTTTAGAAGAAACGGGGTATATGAGCCGGGTTGTTTTTTTGATGGACAGGATTATGCGAAGATTTGGATTAAGTGGTAAAAGCGTGGTGCCATTGGTTTCGGGTACTGCCTGTGCCATTCCCGCAGTTATGGCCACCAGGAATATCGAAAACTGGAAAGAACGCCTTATCACCATTCTGGTAGTTCCTTTCACAACCTGTTCTGCAAGGCTTCCGGTTTACCTCATTATTATTGCATTGGTGATCCCAGATGAAACCATCTTTGGCTTTAATTATCAAGGACTTACTTTAATGTTACTTTATCTTATAGGCTTTGGGACAGCTATCCTTTCGGCATGGATTTTAAACAGCATATTAAATATTAAAAACAGGACCTATTTTGTTATCGAAATGCCAAATTACAAGGTGCCGATGATAAAAAATATCGCTATTAATGTAGTTGAAAAAACAAAATCTTTTGTGTTGGGCGCCGGTAAGATCATTTTGGCAATCTCGATAATCCTATGGGTTTTAGCCAGTTTTGGGCCGGGCGAAGATTTTAATAATGCTGAAGAAATAGTGGCATCAGGCTATAATTCTGAAGAAAGTACTTCTACGGAAGAATTTCAGGAGGATGTTTCTTCCTATAAACTGAAGCATTCCTATATTGGCATCATGGGCCGGGCAATAGAACCGGCGGTTGCACCCCTTGGTTACGACTGGAAGATTGGAATAGCCATAATAAGCTCTTTTGCTGCACGCGAAGTTTTTGTAGGAACCCTGGCGACTATCTATAGTGTAGGTAGTGACGAGGAAGAGACTATAAAAAACCGGATGGCAGCAGAAACTAATCCGGTGCTTGGAGGCCCATTGTTTACCTTTGCAAGCGGGATAAGCCTGTTGCTGTTTTATGCTTTTGCAATGCAATGTATGAGTACGCTCGCGATTGTAAAAAGGGAAACCAATACCTGGAAATGGCCAATATTGCAACTGGTGCTTATGAGTGCTTTTGCATACGTAGTGGCTTTGGCCGCGTTTCAGATATTAAAATAATTGTAAGTAAACAATATAAAAACGACTGAGTTATTATGGAATTACTACAACATATTTTAGTTTTTATCACCTTCGCCCTCGCAGTAGGATATATGATTAGTAAATTTATATGGAAACCTGCTTTTTTAATCCGCAGAAAGACTGAAAAACAGAAAGCCTGTGGGGTTTCAGGATGCGGCTGCAGCTAAGCAACCTCTTTTTCTGGTTATTTGCTTGTTTCAAGCTTTAATTCTAACCGGAAGAGCCCTATTTTTCTACCATTGTTGCAGAGAGATGTCTTAAAGTCGAAAATTTCGGTATCTATATCCGGAA
Source organism: Autumnicola lenta (assembly GCF_031846515.1). Classification (NCBI taxonomy): domain Bacteria; kingdom Pseudomonadati; phylum Bacteroidota; class Flavobacteriia; order Flavobacteriales; family Flavobacteriaceae; genus Autumnicola; species Autumnicola lenta. Next base: position 26,491 of record NZ_JAVRHO010000003.1, on the reverse strand, counting down.
AAAGTGACTTTTTGAGCAAATCCTGATCCTGTAACTAACCTTTTTATATACTTCGATTATAGCCGCACGTCAAAAATGGCAATTATCGACTTTAAGAAAGGTAATGTCGTTAACCAGTCAAACTATAGCCACTAATACACGAATAAGAGATCCTGAAATACCTTTAAAAGATGATGCTCCTAAAATGACAAATATCGACCTATACGTTGGAATCTCACGTTATTGCAGGAAAACTTCAGCTTAGAATATTAGAAAAAGAATATTTTAAGCTTAAAAAGTTACGCTAAACCAACGTCCAGTGTCATCATCACCATAAAGCCTCCAATGAAGCCCATGGTAGAAATATCTGTATAATTTCCCTGTTGCGCTTCTGGCACTACTTCTTCCACAACAACAAAAATCATGGCTCCGGCCGCAAAACAGAGTGCGTAGGGCAAAATAGGCTCAAAAGTCAGAACAGCCCATGCCCCCAAAACGGCAGCCACAGGTTCTACAATAGCCGAAAGTTGCCCGTAATTAAAGCTTTTCCAGCGGCTTAATCCCTGCCCTCTTAACGGCATTGCTACTGCAAAACCTTCAGGGAAATTCTGAAGTCCAATACCAATAGCCAGCGCTACGGCACCACCTATACTTGCACCCTGTAGCCCTGCAGCTGCTCCACCAAACAACACTCCTACGGCCAGCCCTTCAGGAATATTATGCAGCGTAATTGCCAGGGTTAAAAGAACAGATTTGTGCCATTTGGTTTTCACGCCCTCCTTTTCATCCATTTTAAAATTTACATGCAGGTGCGGCAAAACTTTGTCGAGCCCAAATATAAATAAGGCTCCCAGCCCAAAACCTACCACTGCCGGGATTACTTTTACGAAACCTTCCCCGGGGCTCATTTCTATCCCGGGAGCAAGAAGGCTCCAGAAACTCGCCGCGACCATTACTCCGCCAGTGAATCCCAGCATCCCATCAAAGACTTTTCTATTCATGTTCTTAAAAAGAAAAACCAGAGAGGCACCCAAAGCAGTAAGTCCCCATGTAAACAACGTTGCTAAAAAAGCCGCCAATACGGGATCTAATTGCTCAAAGTAGGTAATTATTTGTTCCATTCTAATTTGTTTTTATATAAAGATTGTTAGAAACGATCTGGGAAATTCGCAGTTCATTATTTTCGATTAGTACAAGCATAGATCCATCGAAGGTTTCCTTTTCCAAAACTTTTATCTCTTTTCCCAGGGCAATATTATTTTTATCCAGAAAACGTAAAAAATCTACTGAAGAGTCTTTAACACCCACACAGATCCCCATTTTTTCTTTTTCCAGCTCTGATAGCAGGATCTTATTGGCCACCGCAAATTTCCCCTGGGCATCGGGAATGGGATCGCCATGAGGATCCCTTTTTGGGAAACCTAAAAACTTATCGAGCTGGCTAATAAGTTTTTCAGATTTTATATGCTCCAGTTGCTCTGCTATGTCATGCACCTCGTCCCACTGGAAACCCAGCTTCTCCACCAGGAAATACTCCCATAATCGATGTTTTCTAATCACTTCTATAGCAGTCTCTCTTCCTAATTCACTTAGTCTTACCCCCTGATATTTACGGTAATTGACCAGTTTCTTTCCTGAAAGTTTTTTAATCATGTCTGTTACAGAAGAGGCTTTAGTTTCCATCTCTTCTGCCAAAGCATTTGTACTAACTCCTGTTTTATAAGAGCGTTCAAGGTGGAAAATAGCTTTTAAGTAATTTTCTTCAGAAAGGCTAAACATAACAAATATTTACGTATTCCAAAATTACATTTTTAAATCTATAAATCCTATTTTTAGACTTGTCTAAATTATATTTGTACATTTGACAAAATCCTAGATATGAAATTACTAACGTGTATAACTTTATTAACTTGTGTTATTACCTGGGCCCAGGAGGGGCACTTTTCAGGAAAAGTAGTAAACGAAGGATCACCCGTATCATTTGCCACGATTTATATTGAAAGTTTAAGCAAGGGAACTACCGCAGACGAAAATGGAGATTTTATGCTTAAAAATATTCCCGCTGGAAAGCATCAGGTAAAAGTCAGTTCTATTGGCTACAAAAGTTTAGAAGAACAGGTCATTATAATCGCTAACGGTACAATTGAAGAAACCCTGGAACTTGAACTCCAATCTCATTTAAATGAAGTTATTATCGTAGATACCCAGACCGGACTCACCCGAAGGACTCCATATAATATCTCCAGTATAGATATGCAGGGCATAGTATCAAAAGGTAATCCCAGCGGGATGATGGGCAGTTTAAGAGAAGTCCCGGGAGTCTATGGGGCCGAATTTGGACAGGGAATTGTTAAGCCGTTTATACGCGGCCTGGGATTCTCCCGGATAGTCACCATTTACCAGGGAAACAAACTGGAAAATCACCAGTGGGGCGCAGACCATGGATTGGGTATTAACGATTTGGGTGTAAAGAAGGTAGATGTGATTAAAGGTCCGGCTTCGGTTTTATATGGCTCTGGAGCACTGGGAGGTGTATTACTAACCCATGATGACGAATTTTACAAAGAATCGAATAAAATTTCCGGGGATATTGGGACTACTTTTAACAGTATTTCAAACGGAATAAGAACTTACGGCTCCATTGGAAAAATGCTTACTAACGGGATATTTTTCGCCGCAGACCTGGCTTACGAGAACCATGCCGACTATAAGAACGGCAATAACAGGATAATTGGAAATAGCAGGTTTAACACAAAAACCCTAAGGATACATACCGGAATTGAAGGGGAACATTTTCAGAACAAACTGTCATTTTCCTACAATGATCAAAAGCTGGGGATCATTCTGGATGAAGAAATGCAGGAGAGCAAAAGCCTGGCTACCACCAGAAATGACAGGGAGATGCAATTGCCTTTTCAGAAGGTAGAAGATTATTTGCTGTCTTACAATCAAAATACACAGCATAAGGACCTGAAAACTTCCCTGCACCTTTCCCACCACTCTAATATTCGTAAGGAAATTGAACAAGATTATGACCTGGTGGATCTAGGGTTACAACAAAACCACACATTTTTAAATGCCCGGATAAGTTTAAACGGGGGAAAAATAGATCACAGCTTTGGGACACAGGGAAGTTTTGTAAAAACCCGAAACATTAAAGACTCGCAGGAATTTTTAATACCCGATGCCGATGTTTTTGAAAGTGGCCTGTATTATCTCGCGAGTCTGGAACTAAATTCCTGGTACTTCCAGGGAGCACTGCGTTACGATTTTCGTAAAGTAACTGCAGATGCGGGTTCGACGGAATTAATTGAGGATGAATTTATCTTACCGGGCAATCCCGATAACCGGAAACTGACCAGGACATTTAACGGGCTTACAGGATCTATTGGTGCCACAAAAAATTTTGACCAGAAAAATCAGTTAAAACTGAATTTCTCCACCGGGTTCAGAGCACCAGACCTTGCAGAATTGTTCTCCAATGGCCCACATCCCGGCACAAGTCGCTTTGAAAAAGGTAATGATGGATTTGGCAGGGAACAAAGCGTGCAAGCTGATATAAACTATACCTACCGGAATAAATGGTTTGAAGGTGTTTTTTCAGCTTTTGGAAGTAAAGTGAACAATTACATTTATTTCACGTCGACTACGGAAACTATTCCGGAAGAAAACCTTGAAGTATGGTCTTACCTGCAAACAAACGCATTTTTGTACGGAGCTGAATTTAACCTGAAAAACAGCTGGTTTGATAGCCAAAGACTGGTGACTAAATTTTCGGGCGCATTTGTACGTGCAGAAGACCTTAAAAGTAACCGGAACCTTAGTTTTATCCCTCCGGATAATTTTAACCTGGAATTGGGGTATTTCGGTTTAAAGGATAAATCACTTTATGCTTTTACAAAACTCAGGATGATAAGTGATCAAAACAGGGCCGGGTTAAATGAAGAGACTACAGCTGGTTACACCTTGCTGAACCTGGGCTTAAGTAAAAAATTCTATTTCGAAAATCATCACCTGGAAACAGGTATTACCGCTTACAATGCTTTAAATGAAAATTATGTTGACCATATGTCCATTTTAAGGGCATTTAATGTGAGCAGCCCCGGCCGGAATATAATGTTGAACCTTAAGTATAACTTTTAAGTTACATTCCCCGCTCCTTCTGGATTTGTTCGTAGGCTTCCTGTACTTTCCGGAATTTTTCTTCGGCTCCCTTGCGATAGGCTTCGTCCATATGGCCCAGTTTATCGGGGTGGTATTTTTTAGCCATGGTCCTAAAAGCTTTTTTTACTTCAGCATCTGTAGCGCTCTTGTCGATTTCAAGAATTTTATAAGCACTTTCCGCTGTCTTTTTAAAGAACATCGCTTTAATACTTTCAAAATCCATTCTGCTTATACGGAGATATCCGGCTATTTCCTGAATGATCCTGGTTTCAGCTTCGCTCACAGTACCATCTGCCTGGGCTATTCCGAAGAGAAAGTGCGTGATTTGAAGTCTGGTGGGATATTTTGTGCGTTGCGCCAGGTACTGCCCAATCCTGGCAGACGAAAGCTCCCTGTTTTTAATAACATCATTAAAAGTCCTGAACGTGGCATTTGCCCGTTCCTTACCATAGGAACTTACAAAATAGGAGCGCACATAATCAAGTTCCCTTTGCGAAACCTGTCCGTCGGCCTTAATAACCAGTGCACACAGCGAAAGCAGATTAAGTTCGAAATCTCCCGGAGAAACTGTATTTTTTTTCTGTTCGCCGCCAAACATGCCCTCCATTAGTCCCCCGCTGGAACGAATATAATTATCGAGAATAGTTCCTAGTATAAAACCCAGGACCGCACCTGCAAACCTGAAATACATGAAGCCAAGTAGGGCCGCAAACCATTTAATCATGAAGAATTTCTTTTAAAAATGCAAAGATACTATTTTATAGAAGTTTAGAACCCGCCCATGATCCAGAAAAGCTGATTGATATATAAATTCAACCTATTCGTCAATAGGAATTTGAGATATGCTCACGTGAACAATATTTGGTATCTTTGTTGCTCATAATTAGTTTAATATAAAATAGTAATATATGTATCCAGCAGATTTAGTAAAACCAATGCGAGAAGACCTTACCAATATAGGTTTTGAAGAATTACATACTGTAGAAGAAGTTGATGCAGCAATGAAGAAAGAAGGGACTACTTTAGTAATAGTTAATTCGGTATGCGGTTGTGCTGCGGCTAACGCTCGTCCGGGCGCAAGGATGTCTTTACAAAATGCGAAAAAACCAGATAATTTATATACTGTATTTGCCGGTGTAGACAAAGAAGCTACAGACAGAGCCCGTGGTTATATGGTTCCTTTCCCTCCCTCTTCGCCATCTATGGCACTTTACAAAGACGGGGAGCTGGTTCACATGTTGGAGCGCCATCATATTGAAGGACGCCCTGCAGAAATGATCGCAGAAAATCTTACAGGAGCTTATAACGAGTTCTGCTAATATTTTTTAAAAAAGAATTTTAAAACCGTTTGGATTTTTTTTCTGAACGGTTTTTTTATTTTTCTTCAATGAAGAGACGTAACCTTTACTGCTAAGTCACATCTTACATTTACTACAGTAGAACCAAAGATAATTACCACATAAGAGTAATCTCTACTTGCCCGGTGTAGGTTTAAAACCATATTTTTGTCGTTTTAAACATTCTAATGAAAAAAATACTTTCTTATCCGCTTTCGGTAATAAGCTATATTTTCTTTTTTATAACTCTTGCAGTCTTTCATCTTATCCAATGGATTTCTTTAAAACTGGGAGGGTACTATGCTCACAAGAAAAGTGTGGACATTTTTAACTTCTTCCTGATGAGGTGCCTGGATGTAACGGGAGCCCGTTTCAGTTTTGAGAATTCCCACGATATTCCGGTGGAAAAACCCTGCATTTTTGTGGCTAACCACCAGGGAATGTATGACATTCCCCTTATAATATGGTATTTAAGGGATCATCATCCAAAATTTGTTAGTAAAAAGGAATTAGGAAAAGGAATTCCAGGTATTTCCTTCAATTTAAGACACGGCGGCTCGGTTCTTATAGATCGTAAGAATCCGCGGGAATCTTTAACGAAAATGGGCAAATTTGCTGATTATCTTAAGGAGACCAACAGATCTGCCGTTATTTTTCCTGAAGGTACCAGGAGCCGCACCGGTCATCCTAAAAAGTTTGCTGTACGAGGTATGCAGATACTTTTTAAAAAAATGCCAGATGCAATGGTAGTACCACTTACTATTAACAATTCCTGGAAGCTGTTTCAGCACGGACTTTTTCCTTTAGGCCTGGGCGTGCATTTTAAATTAAAAGTACATAAGCCCATCCCTGTATCTTCAGACGATCCAGACAGCCTGATTGCGCTGGTGGAGCGAACAATTATTTCAGATATTAAATAAGATTCTTTTACTAACCCGCTAAACCTCAAGATTTAAAAACCTATGAGGTTTGTAACACAAATTAATGACCTCACAAGAAACCGGAATTATAGAAAATACCACAGTATTTGTAAAAGAAACTCTAAAAGGTGCCGAAGGTGGCCATGACTGGTTTCACATTCAACGGGTTTTTAATAACGCAAAACTTATCGCCCGGGGAGAGAATGCTGATAATCTTGTTATCGCTTTAGGAGCGCTTTTACATGATATTGCAGATTCCAAATTTCATAATGGAGACGAAACCGTTGGACCTAAGATTGCAGAAGAATTTTTGAAATCCCTAAATATTTCTTCGGAAGTTATCCAACACGTGATAAAAATTATCGAAAACATTTCCTTTAAAGGCGGAAATGTAGCCCGTAAATTCAGTTCTAAAGAGCTGGATATTGTACAGGACGCAGACAGGCTGGATGCAATTGGCGCGATTGGAATTGCACGCACTTTTAACTATGGCGGATTTAAAGGCAGAGGCTTATATGATCCTGAAATTGAACCGAACCTCCACATGACCAAAGAAGAATACAAAGCTTCCAATGCACCTACCATCAATCACTTTTATGAAAAACTGCTTTTACTAAAGGACAGGATGAACACAGAAACCGGCCGCAAAATTGCTGCTGAACGTCATCAATTTATGGAGCTGTATCTCGATCAATTCTATAAAGAGTGGAATGGTGAGGGATGAAAATTGCCAATTTTCGACCTTCATTAATTTATGGGACCAAATCTACTTTGTCATTGCTGCAAAGGTGATGCGAACTATTTTTCAACCTGGCAATCGGGGCAAAAATAGGTGCTTCTCCCGGAAATTTTTATCATCTCCACCTTGCCTTTACAATCTGGACAGTCTGCTCCTTCCTTCCGGTGCCTTGTGAGGTAACTCTCAGGTAGTTTTGAACCTTCAGTCTTACTTTTAATGACTTTTTTCAGAATTTTTCCCATTTTTTCGAACAAAGACTTCTTCTCTTTTTCAGAAAGCTTTGCCGTACTCGTTTTCGGATGAATTTTACACTGAAAGAGGATTTCATCTGCATATAAATTACCAATTCCGGCAATAAGATGCTGGTCTGTTAATGCACTTTTTATACTTCCTTTTTTATCCTGAAGCAATTCCATAAATTCCTCTTCCTTAACATCCAGCGCATGATTCCCTAAAGAATGTTTCTTCTGAAAATCTTCTATTCCTTCAGCTAAATAAATTTTTCCGAATTTACGCGGACAAACAAAGGACAAACGCGAATCATCTTCAAAAAAGAGCGTAAGCTGGGCATGCTTTGGAACCTCATCATGCTGATAAAATTCCATTTTTCCGGACATGCCAAAATGAAGCACCAACTCTTTTTCTGAAGTTATCTTTAAAAGCAGATATTTTCCCAACTGTTGGGTTCCGGAGATTTTTTCGTTTAAAATAGCATCTTCAAATTCCTTTTGCGAAGATTGGAATAACTTCTTTGCACCAAAATCTATTTTCACAACTTCCTTATGCAGCGCGGTCGCATCTACATACTTCTTTTGATAAGCGACTTCAGGTAATTCAGGCATAGGTCCTTTAATTTCAGCTTAAGTTATTAAAATTTTCAGTCTTTGTAGAAAATAGACAGGAAACTAAAAAAGCTTTAGCTGCCCGTCTTTAAACTGCTCGTGGAGATCCAGGTTTAAGAGAGTCCGACTTCGATCCTTCAGGTATTTTTTCCTGGCGATCTTAAACTGCTGTTCTACCTGTTCAGCAAATTTTCCTTCGCCTTTCATGCGGGTTCCAAACCGGCTGTCATTTAAACTTCCGCCATGGATATTTTCAATCTGATGCAATACTTTCTCTGCCCTGTCTGGAAGCGCTTTTTTTATCCAATCTGTAAAAATTTGTCCAATCGATCCATTTAACCTCACAATGGTATAACCCACACTTCGCGCTCCCCTTTCAGCAACCTCCTTTACCAAGGGCATAATTTCATGACTATTGATGGCTGGAATTATTGGCGCCATCATTACACTTACCGGGATATTCGCTCCAGATAATTTTTCTACAGTTTCCAGCCGTTTTTTAATACTCGCCGTGCGTGGCTCAAGAATTCTGCGGGTTTCTTCATGTAAAGATGTTACCGAAAGGTTCACATGCACCAGGTTATCTGCAGCGAGTTCTTTAAGAATATCAATATCCCTTTGGACGAGGGCATTTTTAGTAATTATACCTACAGGGTGCCGGTACTTTAAAAAAGTTTGCAATAATTGCCGCGTGATCTTGAGCTTCTTTTCAATAGGTTGATAACAGTCGGTATTCCCGGAAAGTACAATGGTTTCTGCCTGCCAGCTCCTGCTGCTCAATTTCTTCTCCAGTAGCTCAACGGCATTCCTTTTTACCAGGATTTTCTGCTCAAAATCCAGACCGGCGCTGTATCCCCAGTATTCGTGAGAATTACGGGCGTAGCAATAAATACAACCGTGTTCACAACCCTGGTAGGGATTTAAGGAATAGCCCATCCCTACATCAGGACTATTTACTTTATTAACTATGGTCTTCGGAAAAGTTTCGATTAAAGTAGTTTTGGAATCATGAGCCTCGTCCCCTTCCATAGCACAATAATTGAGAAAATCGTCCCTTGTCTCATGGCTGTGTGCATCAAACCTGTTGTGAACGTTGAGTTGTGCTCCTCTTCCTTTTAAAATTTCTCCTTCTGCCATAAAAACAAAAATAGGGAATAAATCCAAATTAATGGATTTATTCCCTATTTAATATTCGATTTCAAAGAAATCTATCTTCCAGGAAAGTCAGCTTTTCTCTTGCTTAAGAAAGCAGAAGTTCCTTCCTCAAAATCTTCGGTTCCAAAACATCTTCCGAATTCTTCAATCTCTGTTTCAAATCCATTTACTCCCGCCTCATAGTTGGCATTTATCGCCCTTATTGCAGCGCTTATGGCTACTGAAGAATTCTTCAGGATTTTTGCGGCCATGCCTTCAGCAAATTCAATTAATTCGTCCTGCGCAGTCACATGATTTATGAGGTTATACCGAAGCGCCTGATTGGCATCGATCATCCCGGCAGTCATGATCATTTCCATAGCACGGCCTTTACCTACCAGTTGTGGTAAACGCTGGGTTCCGCCATAACCCGGGATTACTCCCAGGGAAACCTCCGGAAGTCCCATTTTTGCATTGTCACTGGCGATCCTGAAATGTGCCGACATGGCAAGTTCCAGTCCGCCCCCAAGGGCAAAGCCATTAATAGCCGCAATTACGGGCTTTGGAAAGTTGGCCACGTAATCAAAAAGCTTCGCCTGCCCTTCTGCCGCCAATTGCTTCCCTTCTTCGGGAGAGAAATCTGAAAATTCACTGATGTCTGCACCGGCAACAAAAGCTTTTTCCCCGCTTCCGGTCAAGATAATCACTTTAGTTTCTTCGTCCTCCTTCGCGTCGGCAAAAGCTTCATGAAGCTCTGCAATGGTATCTTTATTTAAAGCGTTTAATTTAGAAGGCCTGTTGATGGTCACATATAAAATGTTTTCATCTATTTCTACGATAAGGTTCTTATAATCCATCTTAGCTCATTTTTTGGTTGTTCCTGCTAATTTCAGCGAATATTTTCTTTCCATTTCGGAAATCTTACCTTAAAGATAGTGCCTTTGTCGGGATTAGAAATAAAACTAATCGTCCCATTATAGGTTTCAACAATATTTTTAACCATAGCCAATCCAAGTCCCATTCCGCTGGATTTAGTAGTAAATTTGGGTTCAAAGATCTTTTCTTTATTTTCTTCAGGGATTCCAGAACCATTATCACATATAGAAATACAAACATTCTCTTCCTCCTCCTCTACGCTTACCACGATTTTAGGATTATCCTGATTCTGCAGGGCCTGCACCGCATTTTTCACGAGATTGGTAATAACTCTAATAAGTTGTGTCCTGTCAAACTTTGCCAGAATCTCTTCTTTTTCTGAAGTAAATACAATGTAATTCTCATTGAAAATATCCAGAGCAAGTTTTACAATTTTAGGTACGTTGAGGGTCTCATTTTGCTGCGCGGGCATTTTCGCAAAATTTGAAAAAGCCGAAGCAATGGAAGTCATTGTATCAATCTGGTTAATCAATGTATCGCTGTACTCTTTTACTTTTTGTTCAATTTCGGGATCATTTCTATCAAATCGGCGCTCAAAACTTTGTACACTCAGGCGCATTGGAGTTAATGGGTTTTTTATCTCGTGTGCTACCTGTTTGGCCATTTCCCGCCAGGCCTGTTCCCTTTCTCCGGTAGCCAATTTTACAGCACTTTCTTCCAGTTGATCAATCATACTATTATATGCTGAAACAAGCGCAAAAATCTCTTCTGTGGCGTTATTAAGTTCGATTTTCTGATTCTTTTTATCCAGCCTGGTCTGATTAATTTTTTCAGAAACAATTTTTAAAGATTTCGTGATATACTTTGAAAGGAAATAGGACATGATAATTGCCAAAACCAGCATAAAGAGATAAATCTCCCCCATCCGCATCAGGAAATTATTCAGGTCCCGATTAAGTACACTATCATCCTGAAGGTATGGTAAATACAGGATAGCCAGAGGTTTAAACTTATGGTCGGTAATATAGCTGTAAGACGATCTGTACTTGCGGCCATTTACCTCTGTTTTTCTTAAATACCTTCTCCTGCTGGAGGAATTAAGCTTGTCAATTATCTGCGGGTCTATACGATTATCTGTGGTATCTCTAAAGGCATAGCCACTGGATTTTACCAGCAGTCTCCCCTCCAGATCATAGATATTAATCGGCATTTCGTGTACCTGCGCCATTTCGTAGATCTTATTGCGTTCTTTAAAAATAAGGGCAATATTTTCAGTATCTACGAGATATGTAGTATTTGCCAATACAAACTTCAGGTTTTCCTTTATTGCCTGCTCTTTTCTTTCCAGCCGCTCTCTGTGGTAATTTTCCGCTTCCTGTTTGTATTGATAAACTGTAACCCCGGCGATAAGAATAGAAGCTCCGAGCACCAGCAATATCATGGAGATAAAAATTCGCGTACGTAAGGAGAGTTTTAAAAGCCTCATAAAAAATTTCTTACTGCCGATTAATCAATTATCGCACCAGTCTATGCATTTGGTTTACGGGAGCGGATTTTTTTATATAATCTTATTCCCAGCATAAGCATTATTGCGAGAACAAATATTCCCAAAACCCCGTAAATCCAGTTAATGGCATCGCGGACAATTACAAGGAATATAACTGCAAAAAGTACAAGCGTAGAACCTTCATTCCAAATCCTCATTTGCGTGGAAGTCCATTTAATAATGTCCTTCTGCATCTCTTTAAAAATTAAATGACTTTTGAAATGATAAGCAAAGAGCAGCACTACAAAACCCAGCTTTACCAGCATCCAGTCCTGCTGAAGCCACGACGGGATAAGAAAAAGCAGCCAGACTGCGAAAATGGTGGTAAGTATTGCTGAAGGCCAGGTGATAATATACCACAACCTTTTAGTCATTAGCTTAAATTGATCTGTGAGAATTGTTTTTTCCGGTTCTGATTTCTGAGCGGCTTCTATATGGTAAACGAATAACCGCGGAATGTAAAAAAGCCCGGCAAACCAGGTGATCACAAAAATAAGATGAAGTGATTTTATGTAATTATAATATTCAATCACTGATTATGGTTTTTTTGTGGGATCCTGGTACGTGTTAAAAACAGCCAAAATAATAACATTATTACTTTTGAAGACATACACAATCACATACGGAAATTTATCTAAACCAATTTCACGAAAACCCGTATCTCTGGTTTGAAAATGTTCAGGAAAACGGGAAATATAGTTTAGTTGTAAATCCAGGTCTTGTAAAAATTTTTCTCCCAGACCAGCTGATTTATCTTCATACCATTCAACGCCTTCTGCAATATCGACTTTAGCTTCTGTAGTAATTAAAATTTTAAAAGCCATGTCTTTTAATTATTTCAGCTTTTACATCTGTCCATTCTTTGGTTTCACTTTCTTGGCTAAGGTACAATTCATACCGTTTTTCCAATGTCTCTTTCTGCTTTTCCGAAAGGAAGGAAACATCAGCTTCTTTGGAATACGGCTGTGGGTTTTCTTTTACTTCAGAAGGAAAAGATTTTAGGATATTATCCACTTCTGCAAGTAACTTTTCGTCATTACACGCAATGATTTTTTGAAGAAGTTCTATTTTTAACTGATCCCTGTTCATATCTCCGGCTTTATTACAAATGTAATCAATAAAGTGCTATGCCGAAACAGCGTCTAAGCAGTCTCTGTTTTGAGGCTTTTTCTTATTTCCCGGTTTAGAAAATATCCTGTCACTACGGTGGAAAGCAAGTCTGCTATCGGAAAAGAAATCCACACTCCTATTTCTCCGTAGAACCTCGGTAAAATTAAAACCAGCGGAATAAAAATAAAGCCCTGCCTTGAAAGCGTAAGTAAAAAAGCAGGTACAGCTTTACCCACCGCCTGAAAATATGCCGCACCTATTAACTGAAGTGCAATGATAGGCGTTGCTGCAAAAACCCAACGCATGGCATCTGGGGTTTCTGCTATAATTGTAGCATTATCAGTAAAAACCGCTACGATTTCTTCAGCAAAAATCATTATTCCGGTAAAAACAAGCAACCCCAAAATGACAGCATAAAGAATCGCTGTGTTTATACTTTTCCGGACCCGGGAATATTTCTTGGCACCGTAATTAAAGCCGGCAATTGGCAGAAATCCTTGGGTTACACCGAGTACGGGAAACAGTGCAAACATGAGCATTCGCCCAATAATGGCATAAACCGTAACAGAGTCCTCACCGCCAAGGTCAAACAGGATATTATTCATCAGCAAATAAGTGATACTTACCACCGCCTGTCTGGCAAGGGTGACGAAACCAAGGGAGGAAATTTCCTTAAGAATAGGCCAATTAAATCCGAAATGTGGCCAGCTTATTTTTAATTCTGAATTTTTTGAGAGAAAGAACCAGACCACGTAACCAAGACAAAATACATAGGAGGCTGAAGTAGCCCACGCGGCTCCAAGCATTCCCATATCCAGCTTAAATATTAAAATATAATCAAGGATAAGATTCCCTACCGAAGGAATTATCATGGCTGCCATTGCATACTTCGGCTTTCCTTCTGCCCTTATCACACTGTTTCCCATCATGCATAACGCAAGGAAAGGTACTCCGTAAAGCACCACGCGGTAATAAACTTTTGCAGGATCAAAGATTTCCCCTTTACCACCAAAAGCAGGAATAAGATCATTTATAAATACAAGCCCCACAACAACCATGGTGATAGTAAGAAGTAGCGTGAGCGTAATTTGATTTCCAAAAGTTTTAAGCGCTCTGTCCTGCTGCTCTGCACCAAGCGCTCTGGAAATAATAGAAGAACCACCTATCCCAATAGCCATACCTAAAGCAGCTATAAAAAAGGATACAGGTAAAACCACATTTATTGCCGCAATGGCTGTGGGGCCTATCCAGTTCCCAACAAATATTGTATCAATAAGGATGTTAAGGGACATTACCAGGATTCCCACCGAAGCCGGTGCGGCCTGCTGAATCAATAATCTACTGATTGGCCTGTTTCCCAGTGCCGCCGAATCTATCCTTGCCATTATGCTTCAACAGGCTTTTGGTAAGCCCATTCATCAATCCACCTGCCAAGAACATTCACCCAGTCATGCCGATCGTTTAGACATGGTACAACAGTAAATTCCTTACCTCCAACTTCATGAAAAATCTCTTCGCCTTCCATGGCTATTTCTTCGAGGGTTTCGAGACAGTCTGAAACAAAAGCGGGTGTAACTATAGCCAGTTTTTTCATTCCCTGATTCCCGAACCTTTCAATAGTCCTGTCTGTGTAAGGCTGCAACCACGGATCAAATCCTAATCTAGACTGGAAAGAAACGCTATACGTATTTTCTTTTAATTCCAGGTATTCTGCTACCAGCCGCGTGGTTTCGTAACACTGATGCCTGTAGCAAAACTGATGTGCCGTAGATGATGTTTTACAGCAGGAACCGTCTATTTTGCAATGAGAATTGGTAATATCGCTCTTACGTATGTGCCTTTCCGGCACCCCGTGATAAGAAAACAAAAGATGCTCAAAATCCACGCCTTTTAATTCTTCGGAAATGCTGTTTGCCAGAGTCCTTATATAATCCGGATGATTATAAAATGCAGGCACGCTTGTGAATTTCATCTCCGGAAAATGTTCCTTTCGCAGTTCTTCGGCCAAAACCAGAATCGTCTCGGTAGTAGCCATGGCGAATTGGGGATAAAGCGGAAAAATAAGTACCTCATCTACACCTTTATCATGCAACTCCTGTAATCCCGATAAAATATTAGGAGTCCCATACCTCATCGCCACCGCAACAGGTACAGAGGTTATTTTGTCAATTTTCGACTGTAATCTTTCCGACAATACAATTAGAGGAGAACCTTCATCCCACCAAATTTTCTGGTAAGCTTCGGCAGATTTCTTGGGCCTGGTATTCAAGATTATTCCTTTAACTAGTAGCGTTCGTGCCCAGTAAGGAACGTCTATAACCCTTTCGTCCATCAGGAACTCACCCAGGTATTTTTTTACGTCTTTAGGATCTGTACTATCTGGAGAACCCAGATTTACAAGAAGTACACCTTTACTCATAACTTTTCGTTTTCAGAACAAAAATAGAACTATAATCTGAGGGGCAGACAGCTTGTGCATTATACTTTCTTATTGCTCTATAGAAGAAGAAAACTTATTTTTTCCTGCTAAAATGGAGGATTTTTTGCTGAAATTCACAATAATGCACTTACGTAGCCGAAGGTAACGACATCACGTACTTTTTAGGCGTAGTACCGAATTTTTTCTTGAAAGCAGCAATAAAATGACTGGAAGTGCTATAGCCAATTTTAAGCCCAACCTCGTTCACATTATACTCTCCACTGTCTAATAATTTTCTCGCGTATTCCATCTTATAATCGAATAAAAAACTATAAACCGAATCCCCATAAATCTGTTTAAAACCTTCCTTCAGCTTTTTCAGGCTTAGGTTAATTTCCTCTGCCAGATCCTGTAAAGAAGGTGGCTCTGCCATTCGATTAATTACAATGTCCTTTGCTTTTCTAATCTTCAGGATATTTTCTTCGTCACTTAAAAAAGGACATTGCTCCACATCGGGATCTTCTGTCCTGTTAAAATACAGGCTTAAAAGCTCGTATGCCTTACCTTTAAAATAAAGATTTTTAATGCTGGGCGTTAGGTTAAAATTCATCAACTGGTTAAGCACTATAGCCATTGAGGGAGATACCGGGGCATCTTTATAATATTTTTTATCCTGGTTCTCCTTACTTAAAAAAGTGATATATCCAGCTTCCTGGGAAAACAGGGAGTGAAATTTTTTGATGGAAATAACCAGGGAAATAAGCCAGGAATTTGCTGCCAGGGAGAGATTTAAAGGCAGACTGCGCTGCGGATTATAAAGCAAAAGTGAATTTTCTTCTACTAAAGGAAGTTCATAACTGCTGTTATTAAACATAAATTTACCATGCCCTTTTACACTAAAGTGAAATTGTATAAAAGTATTATCTATGTCCCGCACCATTTGTTGAGTGTCATTAGTATCATTTTGAAACTTGAGTACAAAGAAGCCCTCTTCCACTTTTATTTCCTCTGTTAAACCTCCAGCGGTATTTTTTACTTGATCATCCATAGCTTTTTCTCTTTCTTATTTAGAATGAAACCAAATTGTAAGGCAAAAAACCTTTCGGTTTACTCCAAAAGTACGGCATTTTCAAATTTTGTCTCACTTTTTGTTAATAATTATCATCTATCGACACATTTAGTACTTACAGCGTTACTTTATACTTTCTCTATATATTACTTTTGCTCCTCATACCCCAAACAGGTACATGGAAGATTATCATATTTCTAAAGGAAAACATTTTTATACAATTGGCCTTAGTTATAAAAAGGCCGATGCAGAAATAAGAGGACATTTTAGCCTTGATGAAGAATCCAAAAACAGATTGCTGCAACAAGCTAAAGATGAAGGTGTAGACGGGATTTTACTGACATCTACCTGCAACCGGACAGAAATTTACGGTTTCGCTGAACATCCTTTTCAGCTTATTAAACTTCTTTGCGAACACACGCACGGTACTGTAGAAGAATTTGAGAAAGTGGCTTACGTTCACAAGAACAAGAAAGCTATTTCCCACATGTTTCGTGTAGGTACCGGCCTGGACAGTCAGATCCTGGGCGATTTTGAAATTATTAGTCAGTTACGGCTGGCTTTTACACGTTCAAAGGAATTTGACGTGGCGAATGCTTTTCTTGAAAGGCTTGTAAACGCAGTAATTCAGGCCAGTAAAAGAATTAAAAACGAAACTGAAATTTCCAGCGGGGCAACTTCTGTTTCTTTCGCTTCTGTACAGTATATTCTGAATAATGTAGAGAATGTTTCAGAAAAAAATATTCTTCTCTTCGGAACAGGAAAAATAGGTAGAAATACGTGCGAAAACCTTGTAAAGCATACACAAAATAACCAGATCACGCTAATTAACCGAACAAAAGACAAGGCTGAAAAAATAGCCGGAAAATTCAGTCTTATTGTTAAAGATTATGCAGATCTACAGGCAGAAATTAGAAAAGCAGACATCCTTATTGTTGCTACGGGTGCTCAGAACCCAACGGTTTCTAAAGAACTTATTTACTGCAAAAAAGATCTCCTGGTACTGGATTTATCCATTCCCAAAAATGTTTCCGAAGATGTAACCGAGCTTGAAAATGTGCAATTACTGCACCTGGATCAACTCTCCAAGATTACCGATGAGACGCTGGAGCGGCGCAAGCAGTTTATTCCGCAGGCAGAAGTTATAATTGGAGAAGTGGAAAACGAATTTAATCAGTGGCTGGAAACCAGGAAATTTGCACCTACCATAAAAGCGCTAAAAAAGAAATTGAGAACGATGAAAGATGCCGAACTGGACTTTCAGCGTAAAAAAATAGCCGACTTTAACGATGAGCAGGCAGAAATTGTTAGCAATCGCATTATCCAGAAAATAATGAAGCATTTCGCCAATCATTTAAAAGGAGATTCCAATACTACAGATGAGAGCCTGGAACTTATCCAGAAAGTTTTTCAACTTGAAGAACTTCAGAAATGAACAAAGTAATTAGAATAGGCACCCGCGATAGTGAACTTGCCCTCTGGCAGGCAAAAACGGTACAGGCTGCATTGGAAAAACTTGGCCACGAAAGTGAATTGGTACCGGTAAAATCTTCCGGAGACCTCAACCTTGATCAACCACTCTACGAGATGGGAATTACCGGGATTTTCACTAAAACCCTGGATGTCGCCATGATAAAAAATGAAATTGACATTGCGGTACATTCTATGAAAGACGTTCCTACAGCTCTTCCAAAAGGAATTATGGAAGGTGCGGTGATGAAAAGGGCAAATTTTTGTGATATTCTTGTTCATAAAGGCCTTGACTTTTTAAATACTGAAGGAACTATCGCCACCGGAAGCCTACGTAGAAAAGCACAATGGCTTAATAAATATCCCACACACAAGGTTGTCGACCTCCGCGGTAACGTGAACACCCGCATGCAAAAACTTGAAGATAGCGACTGGAACGGAGCAATATTCGCAGCGGCGGGGCTCGAAAGAATTGAAATAAAACCAGATAATTTCATCGATCTTGATTGGATGATCCCCGCACCCGCCCAGGGTGCAATGTTAATTGTTGTAAAGAAAGAGGACGAATTTTGCCAAAAAGCTGTTTCGGCTTTAAACCATAGAGAAACTGAAATCGCTGTTCATATCGAACGAGAATTTCTGAAGAAATTAGAAGGTGGTTGTACCGCACCTATTGGCGCTATTGCAACTGTAAAGGACGATATTGTGCATTTTAAAGGGTCACTCTTAAGTATTGACGGAAGCACGAAATTTGAAGTAGAAAAAGAAGTTCCTGTAGATGAAATTGAAGGTTTTGGAGAAGCCTGTGCCGAAGAAATTTTGAACAAAGGCGGAAAACAACTGATGCTGGAGTTTAAAAAGGTCATGAAAACATAAGAAATGCCAACGCTCCTTTCCACAAAAAAGCTTTCTACTGCCCAAAAACAACTTGTTTTAAATTCCGGACTTAGATTTGTGGAATATGACGCTATTCAGATCGATTTTGTCGATTTTAAAGCTATTTCAGTTGAAAATGCCATCATTACCAGTAAAAATACTGCCAAAGCGGTCATCAAAAATAATATTTCGATCCAAAAATGCTTCTGCGTGGGTGAGAAAACTTCCGAAGTTCTTAAAAATCATAATTACAAAATAGTTGAAGTTGCAGATTATGGTCGAAATTTGGCAAATATCGTCCTTAATAAATACAGCGATCAAAGCTTTAGCTTTTTCTGCGGAAATAAACGTAGGGAGGAGATTCCTTCAGTTTTAAAAGAGAACCATATTGCTTTTGAAGAAATTGAAGTTTATAAGACAAGGCTTAATTTTCAACATTTTCAGCAGGAATTCGACGGAATTTTATTTTTTAGTCCGAGTGCGGTGCAGAGTTTTACAAAAGAAAATCAGTTGAAGGATTCCATTGTATTTTGTATTGGAAAAACAACAGCTTCCGAAGCAAAAAAACATACCGAAAATATAGTTACCGCTACAAAACCGAGTATAGAAAACGTGATTGTACAGGCGGTAAAAAATTTAAAAAGCCGATAAAATAAGACCTCACAGGTTTTTAAAACCTGTGAGGTCTGCGAAAAATAACAACATGATCAAAAACGATTTATTACTAAAAGCATTAAGAGGCGAGACTGTAGAGCGGCCACCGGTTTGGATGATGCGCCAGGCAGGAAGGTATTTGCCAGACTTTATGAAACTAAAAGAAAAGTACGACTTCTTTACACGTTGCCGCACTCCCGAACTTGCCACCGAAATTACCGTAATGCCCATCAGGCAGGTTGGTCCCGATGCCGCCATCCTGTTTAGCGACATTCTTGTAATTCCGCAGGCGATGAATATTGAGGTGGAAATGAAGCCGGGAGTTGGGCCCTGGCTGCCCAATCCTGTAAGAACTACAGAAGGTGTAAACCAGGTTAATGTTCCCGATGTTCATGAAGAACTTCAGTATGTTTTTGATGCTATTAAAATGACTAAACAGGAACTTAATGATGAAGTTCCCTTAATCGGATTTGCCGGTTCGCCATGGACGATCCTGTGTTATACCGTGCAGGGACAGGGCTCAAAGAATTTTGACCTCGCTAAAAAATTCTGTTTCTCAAATCCTGAAGCTGCTCATATTCTGCTTCAGAAAATTACCGATACAACAATTGCATATCTAAAAGCCAAAGTTGCGGCCGGCGTAGACGCTGTTCAGCTTTTTGATTCGTGGGGAGGGATGCTTTCTCCTGTAGATTATCAAACCTTTTCCTGGCAATATATGCAGCAGATTATTGATGCGCTAAAAGATGAGGTACCTGTGATCGCTTACGGAAAAGGCTGCTGGTTTGCTTTAAAGGAAATGTCTGAATCTGGTGCTGCGGCGCTGGGAGTAGACTGGACCTGTAATGCCCGGAATGCACGTTATTTGAGTGGAGGGAAAATCACGCTTCAGGGGAATTTTGATCCTGCAAGACTTTATTCACCACCTTCAGAAATTAAAAAAATGGTGAACCAGATGATTAATGAGTTTGGGAAAGATGCTTACATCGCGAATCTGGGCCACGGAATTTTACCCGATATTCCGGTAGAAAACGCAAGGGCATTCGTAGATGCTGTTAAGGAATATAGAGGTTAAAAAATGGCAATTTCGGCAAGGCTTCGGAAAATGGATTTCCGGGGAGTTTGGCTGCTGGTCAGATTGTCTGTTTCCAATCCACGATTTGCCTTTGCCACTTACAAAGCCACAAAAGAAACCTTAAAAACCTGCAATGGCCTTTTTGGAGAACGACATCATAAAAACGGAAAGGCCAATGCGTTCAGACACGCTCTCTGGAACTACCTGATAAGCGAAAATTGCTATAAAATCTCCGGTTCTTCTGAAAAAAGCAGGTTTTGGAGTAAAAAAGTGACCGATTTGCATGAAAAACTCTCTCCAAATGAAGAGCTGGAGAGGGAAATGGATCTCCATAATAATGAAGTAGGGCGAAAATTATTCAAAAAATATGCAGGCTCAAAAATGGCAATTATCGACCTTCTGAAGGGAATGATGGATACGGCAAGACAAATTGAAAAACCTGAAGAACTACAGAAAGCAAAAAATAAATTAGTTTTTATAGAAATTACCATTAAGAAATGACATCTGATGTCGAGCAAAGTCGAGACATTTTTGACACAGACATAGAAATTAATTATGAAGGAGAAGTTTTATAAATACATAGAAAATCTACAGGATACCATTACTTGCAAACTCGAGGAAATTGATGGAAAAGCCAAATTTCAGGAGGATCTCTGGGAACGCATTGAAGGCGGCGGCGGAAGAACACGGGTGATAGAAAACGGAGCTGTTTTTGAAAAAGGCGGTGTAAATATTTCTGCAGTTCACGGCCCTCTTGCTCCGGCTATGCAAAAATACTTTAAAGTTGGAGAAGTCGATTTTTTTGCCTGCGGACTTAGTCTCGTGCTACATCCAAAAAATCCTATGGTGCCTACTGTTCACGCCAACTGGCGTTATTTTGAAATGTATGACAAAGAAGGAAATACCATTGACCAATGGTTTGGTGGCGGCCAGGATCTGACTCCGTATTACCTTTTTGAAGAAGACGCAGTGCATTTTCATCAGGTTTGTAAAAATGCCTGCGACAAATCTAATCCTGAGTTTTATGCTGAATACAAGAAGAAGTGCGATGAATATTTCTGGAATTCCCACCGCGACGAGGCACGGGGAATCGGAGGTTTGTTTTTCGATTACTGCAAAGCTTCCGAAGAAATGAGCATAGAAGATTGGTATAATTTTGTAACTGAAGTTGGCAATAGTTTCCTTCAGGCTTATGTTCCGGTAGTAGAAAAAAGGAAGGATTTGCCTTATTCTGAAGCGCAACGCAACTGGCAAGAAATACGTAGAGGCCGCTATGTGGAGTTTAACCTGGTGCACGACAAAGGCACTCTTTTCGGACTAAAAACCAACGGCAGGATAGAGAGTATTTTAATGAGCCTGCCTCCGCATGTACAGTGGGTTTACGACCATCATCCCGAGCCGGGAAGCGAAGAAGAGAAATTACTTGAGGTGTTAAAGAAACCTGTAAATTGGGTGTAGCGAAAATAGACGTTAGACGGTAGAGAGTCTATCGTTCTTAATGAATAATATAGCTTTAAAAATTAGAACTTAGAACCATGCTAATACGAAATAGAAGATTAAGAACAGGAGAAGCCATTAGAAGCCTGGTAAGGGAGATTGCAATAACACCGAATGATTTTCTTGTTCCGCTTTTTGTGGTGGAAGGAAAAAATGTGAAGGAAGAAATTGCCTCTATGCCCAATTATTACCGATACAGCCTGGATTTGCTGGAAAAGGAGGTTAAGGAATTGTGGAACCTGGGATTAAAATCTGTCTTGCTTTTTGTAAAAGTTCCTGAAAAGTTGAAGGACAATGCAGGTACCGAAGCTTTAAATCCTGACGGACTTATGCAAAGAGCAGTGAAAACTGTAAAAAACGCAGTGCCCGAAATGCTGGTGATGACCGATGTTGCGCTGGATCCATACTCTTCTTTTGGACACGATGGGATTGTTGCCGATGGTAAAATCCTAAACGATGATTCTGCCGCTGTTTTAGCCGAAATGTCTTTATCTCACGCCAAAGCAGGAGCAGATTTTGTCGCTCCCAGTGATATGATGGATGGGCGTATCTTTGAAATGCGCAGTTTGTTGGAAGATGAAGGTTTCCACGACACCGGAATTATGAGTTACAGCGCAAAATTTGCTTCTGCCTTTTACGGGCCTTTTCGGGATGCACTGGATTCTGCTCCTGTAGACGCCAAAGATATTCCGAAGGATAAAAAAACCTATCAGATGGATCCTGCAAACCGGGACGAAGCGATTAAGGAAACGCTTATGGACATCCAGGAAGGAGCCGATATCGTTATGGTAAAACCCGGCCTTTGTTATCTTGATATTGTACGCGATATAAAGAATGCTGTAAATGTTCCCGTTGCAGTGTACCAGGTTAGCGGCGAATATGCCATGATAAAAGCTGCCGCAGAAAGGGGGTGGCTGGAACATGATGCTGTGGTACTGGAACAGCTCACAGCCATAAAACGTGCCGGGGCAACTTTAATCGCCAGTTATTTTGCCAAAGATGCTGTAAAACTTATTTTCTGATTAAAAACATCGAAAATTGGAAAAACAGATCCTGCATTATTTTTGCAGGGTTTTTTTCATAGCTCAAATTTGCTGGGAACATGAACAGGAAATACGTCTCTTTTAATACTTTCTGCAGCCCCCTTCAGGAAGGCAAAGGCCAAAAATAATTTAGGTTAAAGTTTAACAACGAATTCTCTTTCTATGTACATTTGAATCGTGAAATTCAGCAAGTTAAATAGCGTCCTTTCATTTTTACTGATTGTGCTTTACAGCAGTTTCAGCACTCCGGCTATTGCAAATACCTCAGCTCCAAAAGAGGTTGATTTGAATTTCGGAAGTAGACAGAATTTTCAGGCAGATCACGGTAAAGGTTTACTATTCTTCCAGGAGTTTTCTGCTGAAATCATTTCTGAAGTTGTCCGTGATTCTCCTGTGGATTTGGGCTTGTTTTCGAAATCCAGATCATTCAGGTTTTCGTCCTTCAAAAATTCCGAAGAATATAAATCCTGGATCTACCTTCAGGATATTAAAAGTTTACTCAAGCATCAAATCTTTCCATTCCACGTTTTTTGGTGATTTAATGAATTTCTAAAATCGCCTCTAATGCTTAGTAACAGCAAAAGAGTTCAAAAAATTCATTTAATAATTCTGAATATTTCAGGTTCTCATGCAACAAGAAAGAGAATCCCGATAAATTCAGTTTAAGGTTGTCAGATTTTCTGATGCCTTACAAATTCACTAAAAAATACAACAATGGATACAACATCAATTATTATCGGCAGTATTCTGCTACTCCTCTTTGCAGGGCCAATTCTTTATGTAATATACCTGCAATCTTTAAAAGACAAAAAGCAAATAAGGATTCTAAATGAAGAAGGAGCACGTCATAATTTAAAGTTTGACCATACCGAAATTTCCAACTCACTCCTTTTAGGGCTTGATACCCGTGAGAAAAAACTTGTGGCGATAGAACCTGACAATGAATGTAAGACCACTATAGTTGATCTGGTAAAGATAAGCGACAGCAGGATTTTAAAGAAAGTGATTCCAAACCCATCAAGCTTTAAAGATCGTGAGAAGATTATGCAGGTAAGTATTGAACTTATGGAAGCTCATGGAGTGGAAAAAAAGACTTCCCAAATCCTTTTCTATGATGAAGATGGCAGGGATAGTGAAGACGTAGGTAGCCGACTTACGACTGCACTTAAATGGGAAAAGCTTATAAAAACAAGTCTTTCAGCATAAGAATCTTTTTTTGGTATTAGATAAGGCTGTTAACTCCTACGAATTAACAGCCTTTGCTTTTAGATGGTTTTAGGATTTCTTTATTTCATGTTGTGCTAAGAAATGGTAACTTAGGACCTTAAAAACAACCGGGAAACCAATGGGATTACTTATTCTTTATGCTGTTCTTTCAATCTTTTTCTCATTTCTCTGTTCTCTGTTGGAATCAGTCTTGTTAAGTATTACGCCTACCTACATACGCGTTAAGTCTAAGGATGGGAAACAGTATGCTAAAACACTGCAAAATTTTAAACAAAATATTGATCAACCTTTAATTGCTATTCTTACGGTTAATACGATTGCTCATACCGTAGGTGCGATTTTAGTGGGTGTCCAGGCCGAAAAAGCTTTTGGTGATGGCGGAAATGCGGTAGGGATAGTTTCTGCTGTTATGACTATGGCTATTTTAATTATTTCAGAAATTATTCCGAAAACAATTGGAGCAACCTACTGGCAATCTTTAGGGAACTTTACTGCAAAAACCTTAAAAATCATGATTTTCCCACTTCGTTATACAGGGATTTTATGGTTGATGATGCTTTTTACTAAGTTAATAGGAAAGTCAGCTCACGTAAGCACGATGAGCCCGGAAGAATTTATAGCCATTACAGATGCTGCAGAAGAAGAGGGAATGCTGAAGGAAAGCGAAACCACGGTAATTAAAAATTTACTGGTTTTTAAGTCGGTTGAAGCAAAAGATGTAATGACGCCATTTTCTGTAGCAGTTACTGAAGATGAAACAACAACTATTGAAGAATTCCACCGTAGTCACAAAAATCTAAGATTTTCACGAATTCCAATTTATAGTAAAAAAGTAAATAATATCACCGGATTTATCCTCAAGGATGAAGTGCTGGAAGAAATGATTGAGGAAAGAGGTAGTGAGCCTCTGAAGAGTTTAAAGCGTGACATTTCTGTAACCAACGCCAGCACCCCCATACCCGAACTCTTTGAAATTTATGTGCAGCAAAGGACCCACATGTCTATAGTAGTAGATGAATATGGAAATACGGTGGGGCTGGTAACGATGGAGGATATTATCGAAACCCTTTTAGGGCTGGAAATAATGGATGAAAGCGACAATATTGAAGATATGCAGTTACTCGCCAGGCAAAATTGGGAACGGCGGGCAAAAAAGCTCGGGCTTATACAACGTAAGGATAATGAAGACACTGTTAAAGAAGGAGACAGCCCATCTGAAGACTCCGATGGGGATAATAAAGATTAGCGGGGACGAAGAGGGAATTTCAGAAATAAGAATTACTGACAGTACTAAAAAGGTTTCAGAAGAAACACCTTCTTTACTACTTCCGGCAGTACAACAATTAAAAACTTATTTTGAAGGAGATCTCAAAGCGTTTAATCTAAAGCTAAATCCTACCGGCACAACTTTTCAGAAGAAAGTATGGACGGCTTTACTTAAAATTCCTTTTGGGAAAACCATTTCTTACCTCGAATTATCCAGAAAAATTGGAGATGTAAAGGCAATTAGAGCAGTAGCTGCTGCAAACGGAAAAAACCCGTTATGGATTATTATTCCCTGCCACAGGGTTATTGGCAGTAATGGTTCGCTTACTGGTTATGCAGGAGGCCTAGATCGCAAAAAATGGCTCCTGGAACACGAAAATCCTTCGCTTCAACAATCCCTGTTCTAGAAAATAAGCAATGAATAAAATACTGAAAATTGTAAGTTTTATTGGTGCATTTGTTCTTATTGCAGTACTGCTACTCTATCTTTTGGGATATACCTATTTACTCCGGGGTATTCAGGTAACCTACCTTCAGGGGCACACAACTGCTTATATTGATGATTATACTGAATTTGCAAACAGAAGAATTCCAGCTTCGGAACAATCTCAGCCCTGGCCCGAACATGGTAATTATAATGAAGTAAAAGCCACTGAACAATTGGAGGAGTTAAATGCAGAACTGGGAACAGCGGCGTTTCTAATTATCAAAAATGACAGTATCTGGTTTGAAAAGTACTATCAGGATTACGGCCCTGCCTCTAAAACCAATTCATTTTCTATGGCTAAAAGTATTGTTTCGGCACTACTGGGAAAAGCAATTCAGGAAGAACATATTGAAAGTCTAGAACAACCTGTGGCAGATTTTTTTCCGCAGTTTGATCAAAGCTTAAAAGTAGGAGACCTGGCATCTATGGCTTCGGGATTAAACTGGAATGAAAATTATTACAACCCTTTTGGAATGACCGCTGAAGCTTACTTTGGCGACGATATTCAGGAACTTATTCTGGACCTTGAGGTGACAGAGAAACCGGGGCAGGAATTTGAATACCTTAGCGGTAATACCATTTTACTGGGTATGGTATTAGAAAAAGCTACAGGAATTCCACTTTCAGAATATCTTAGTAAAAGCTTCTGGAAGCCCATGGGAATGCAGGAAGATGCTTTATGGCAGCTTGATAGCCGTGAGAGCGGAATGGAAAAAGCCTATTGCTGTATAGCTTCTAACCCAAGAGATTTTGCAAAGATC
>NZ_JAVRHO010000029.1:0-34584 GCF_031846515.1 Autumnicola lenta | reverse complement strand
TCCATATAAGGAACAATATGAAGAATTCACTGATGACACTCTCGGACAAAATACTGCTGAGAAAGCGTTCTATTATAGAGACTGTAAACGATGAACTCAAAAATATATGCCAGATCGAGCATTCAAGGCACAGGAGCTTCGGCAACTTTATGACAAACCTTATCTGTGGGTTGATAGCCTACAGTTTCCTGCCCAAAAAACCATCCATCAAATATCAAACTCTCCAGACACAACAGCTGGCTATTTTTTAATCGAACTCAGGTTTCCAGTAAATGCACTGAGAGGCCTTGGAAACAGGCTGAAATTTACTGGTAATGTAAAACATAAGTAGGATGCGCCCTATGCTGTTTTTACTTAACGCTTAACTTCCCGTACGCTATAAAAACAGCACAGGATCCGGCGCAGGTAAGTTATGGTAGATATTGGGGCTAAATAAGGATGTTCCTTCTATTAATGAGTGAATATTTTCCCCCAATACACCCCCGATATTTTATGAGGGGCGCTATTGGGGGAAAAATATTTTTTATGAGGCATACCTCCACAGATCAAGATAAGGATTATCTCTTTAAAGGAGACATGGGAATTGATTTTTAAAAAAGTCTATAAAATTTTATTAATCAGGTTTTAATTTTATCCAAGATTGAACATTCCAATTAAATAAATGGTTTAAATTCAAGTGCAATATCATTCAGCGGAAGAGATAGGTTCTGTGAATGCCAGTAAATCACTTCTTCAACTGCTGGGCACATGTAGGACAACTTTCTGCTTTTCTCTCTCCCGAGGAAATTTCTTCAGAGAATCCTGCAGCAAGTATACCAGTGGGCAGGGCGAACAACCCAATTCCAATTATAGCGATAACCCCACCTAAAAACTGCCCATAACCTGTAATAGGATAAATATCTCCATAACCCACAGTGGTAAGGGTTGCAATCCCCCACCACATGGTCTCAGGGATGCTTGAAAAATTTTCAGGCTGAGCTTCGTTTTCAATATAGTACATTAATGTAGAAGCCATCAATAGGAGGAAAATGGTAAAGATCAGAGAAATCATAAGTTCTTCCTTTTTCTTATCCAAAACCCGCTTCATTAATTTAAGGGCTTTTAAATATCGGGCAATTTTAAACAAACGGAAAATCCTGAACATTCTTAACATTCTTAATAACCTAAGGTCTACTCCAAGGAATGGAAGGAAAAAAGGGAGTATTGCTAGAAGATCGATCATTGCAAGAGGAGAAAAAGCAAATTTAATTCTACCCACTATAGGCTGTGAGAATTTAGGTTCTAGATTGGCAGTCCATAGTCTCAGTAGATATTCTACTGTAAAAATGACTACTGAAAATACTTCAAAAAGAAAGAATTGCTCCTGATACTTATGTTTTAACGGGGCGACAGATTCAAGAATTATAGCCGCAATATTTAAGAAAATAAGACTGATAATAAAAATATCGAAATACCAGCTTGGATCCCCTGAATGTTTGGAAATCGCTAAGATTTTATAAATTTTTCTTTTCAATAGTTGTTCAAATTATGAATTTTGAGCATTGGTCAAAGGAGTTGTCTTTATAGTAATTTAACCACGCCATAAAACAACTTCATCTTCTGTGGTTAATAAATCCTGATTTTTCAGTAATTCCAAAGCGGGCTCCATATACTTCATGTTTTCTTTTGAAATCCTACTATACCCAAGCATTTTCGCAACTTCCTTAAAAAGTAAATCTTTTGAGACCTCTATGTTGCTTTGGAGAATTGGTGTAAAGCCATGTAGTAGCTCTTCAGGTGCAATTGATGAAGGGTGTCTTTGTTGACCTTCTGGTGGTAATCGAAGAGCTTCAATAGATCCAACATCTTCTGGAGTATTCCAAAAAAATATTTGACCATTGGATTTAGTTCGATGGATGTCTTTAGAGCAAGTTTCTAAAAATTGGTCAATCCTATTTCCTCTTCGGGCAAATCCCCAGGAGCGTGATACTGTCGAGAAACATTCTTCTCTGGAAACAGGTGCTAAAGCTTGAACCAGCCCTTTCATTTGGTTACCTACTAAGTTAGCATTTTCAAAAAATTCGCCTATTGGATTTATTTCCACCATTGTAGGATCATATAGTTGAGAGTTTACAACTGGCGGCAAGTTTTCCTGAAGTACATCCATTTCATTCTCTTGAGAATTTGAGTTATCATTTTCGGCAATAGAATTGGGAATTTATATGTCTTTGACAGCCTTTGTAATGGCCTCTCGTGGCGCAGCTAACAGGGCTTCTAACTCCTGATGAAGCTTATCTATGCATTTTCCACTGTCGTACCACCAGTCAGTTGACCAGATCCTTAGAATTGTCCAGCCAAGACCTTCCAGCACCATCTGCCTAAGAATATCTCTGTCTCTTGCCGATTTGGCAGAGTGAAAACGCGCACCATCACACTCTATACCTGCTAAAAAGCTTCCTGAATATTCAGGATGTACAACCCCCAGATCTACTCGATATCCACCAACTCCTATTTGGGTCCGGACTTCCCAGCCTTTTTTTCGGAGTGCATCAGTAACCTCTTTTTCGAAAATGGAATCAAACTCATCAACATTGTTAAAAGACTGTTGACGAAGGAGAGCTGTATGACCTTCCTGTGCATAAAGCAAATATTCTTTTAGAAGCCGGAGTCCTTCTGAGGTGCTTGTGCTAACATCAAGTTCCCGTGGGTGAAAGTTTGAAAATATTTTCACTTCATTTCTGGCTCGAGTCACAGCGACATTTAAACGACGTTCACCTCCCGAATTATTTAAAGGACCAAAATTGCGGCTGATTTTTCCAAGGCTGTCTTTCCCGTAGCCCACCGAAAATAGGATCAAATCTCTTTCATCTCCCTGTACATTTTCTAGGTTCTTGACAAAAATATATTCAGGATTATTGACGTCGAAAAAGGTTTCGAACTGTGGTTCCTTCTGCAAACGTACATCGATTAAATCGCTGATAAGGTTCGCTTGGACAGAACTAAAAGTAACCACCCCAATAGAGCCCGTGCTGCTTTCTTCTTTCAATCGGCTAAAAATTTCATCAACTACAGCATTAGCCTCCCCGGCATTTGTTTTTGACTTCCCTTTATCGTAAAAGGCCTCCTTTCCTGTTACTATCTTAAGAGAAACCTTGTCATCTTCAGTGTCACTGGCGGGAAATGTATTAAGCCGATTGTCATATATATGGTGATTTGAAAAGCTGATAAGACTTTCAGAGCGGCTTCGATAATGCCATTTAAGAAGCATCTCCGGGTATATACTGCCAAACATTTCAAGAACACTTTCACAGTCTATTTTCTCATCTGATTCATCTTCAGATTTCATACTAAAGAAAGCGGTTGGTGGCAATTGTTTAGTGTCTCCAACAATTATTGCCTGTTTTCCTCTTGATAATGCCCCTATAGCATCCCAAGGGGGAATCTGTGAAGCTTCATCAAAGATGACTATGTCAAAATCTGGTGAAACGGGGAGATATTGACTAACGGAAATTGGGCTCATCAGGTAACATGGCTTAAGGGTCTGCGCTACTGAACTAATGGAATCCAGGAACTTACGAATAGGAAGATGCCTCCTACTCTTCTTATTTTCCTTCACAATAAGACCCACCGGCGAATCGGGTAAAATTAGATTCCCCATTCTTGGTTT
Source organism: Autumnicola lenta (assembly GCF_031846515.1). NCBI lineage: Bacteria > Pseudomonadati > Bacteroidota > Flavobacteriia > Flavobacteriales > Flavobacteriaceae > Autumnicola > Autumnicola lenta. The sequence goes on along the minus strand of NZ_JAVRHO010000029.1, from coordinate 30,938 downwards.
ATCAGCAGATATTTTACCTGAGAGGGCCTTTTCAGTGTAAGCTCTGTATTTGAGATCCAGGTTTTTAAAATCAGAATCCAACTTGTTTAGCTGAAGGCCGGTTGTACTGTTTAATGTATTTGAGTCTCCACTTTTCTCCTGTAGCCATTGACGGTGAAAGTTATAGTTGAAAACCTGATAAATATTTGATTTCGAGATTTCTCCTTTATCCACATTTTCAAAAAGCGGATTTAAGCCTGCTTGGGAAAGTTCAGATTTTAGCACATTCATTGTCGTTACATCTCTGAACAGCGAAAAAGAGTTTTGAATAGCTTCGAGTTTTTGCGCCAATTCAGCCGCTTTGACTTCAAAACATTCAGGCTTTAGCTCCAGTTCGTCCTTCAGCAAATTCAGATTAGTTCTCATTACAATTAAGAATTCGTGCTTTTGCACCAGTTCTTTTTTAATTTCGCTGGATTCTGCCAGGGCTAAGGAGCGGTTTTTAACAAGAGTAGTAATAAAAGCTTTAGCTGAAGCGGCTGTTCCGAAATCTGAAGAGTAGAGCGCTAAAAGATCTTTATTCACATCTTCTGCCCAGGCCATGGCCTTTCGGAATTTCCCGTCACTTGTCAGCTGGTATTCTTCTCCTATTGCTTCTTTCACAAAGCGGGAAGCCTTTTCTTCTTTTATTAACCCCTCCTGATATTTTATTCCAGCTTCGAAGTACTGATCATATTTATCCAGCGGTTCTAATTTATCTTTTATCAGATTTTTAAGTCTTCCTTTAAGCTTAAGCTTCTTGAAAAATGAGATAAGGAAAAACCCCTCCCGTGTTTCCTGTAGTTGCTGCTTTAACTCATAGAAATTCTCTTGAAACACTTTTGCCTGAAAGATCTTCTCCAGCTTTTGTCGGGTCTCCGCTTGATTTTTTAAGTGTTCTAAATTCTCATAGAATTCTGACTGATATTTCGGAAAATCTCCTTGTTTGAGAAACCCTGGCGCAATTTCAGGTGTAGCCAATATCTTATCTACAAAATCTCCCAAGGCTAACCAGTTGACAATTTTCCATTTTGGATTAAGCGGAAGCTTATGATTGGCGTCCGCACTAATTCTTTCAAGTTCTTTAACCAAGGAGTGAATTTTGTTCAGCAATTGAATTATTACATCTTCGGTTCTGCTATTCCATTCCTTTTTCTGGACAGTGGCCCAAGCTAAATATTCTTCATTTGTTAAGCTTTCAGCAAACTCCTCCCAATTTTTTAATTTCGAAACAAGTTCTCTAAGTTCTGCTAAAGGGTATCCAAGAAAACTTTTAAATTCCAGATCAACCTTCGGCATATCATAATTTCTGGCAGCCAATCCAAAGGCTTTATACGCGGAAATACCTGAAGGACTTATTTCATGAAGTTCCCGGAAGTAGTTATTTAACCCGTCCCTTGAGATTTTTAGTTCTTCCGAAACCTGATCCCATTCCCCATTAAGTCCGTCAGAATTAAATTCCAGCGCATTGTAGAAGCTCTTTACAACTTCCTTTTTTTCTGATTTTTTAGAATGTAGTTCCAGACAGAACGGACCAATACCAATTTCCTGCAAGCGCCTGTACACAACTTCTAATGCAACTTTCTTTTCGGAAACAAAGAGTACTCGTTTGCCAATGCCAATGCAGTGTGCTATCATGTTAGCGATGGTCTGAGATTTTCCTGTGCCCGGAGGTCCTTGAAGAACAAAAGTGTTACCGTTCGCAGCTGAAAGTACTGCCGCCATTTGGGACGAGTCTGCTGATAATGGGCAGTACATATCCTTAGGGTGAAGTAGTTCTTCCACTTTGTCCTCGGAAACGAATTCTGGAATTTCTTTCGGGGCTTCAGACGTCATTATTGTACGAATGACAGGGCTTTTCAACATGTCCTCATAATGGTTATCCAATTCTTTCCACATGAGGTACTTCTGAAAAGAAAATTCACTTAGCCACACTTCTTCTTTAACTTCCCATCCGCGTTTGTCACGAATTATCTTTCGAATAATGTCAAATATCAGTTGAACATTCACCCCCGATTCATCTTCAGGAAGGGGATCCAGACCAGGGAATTCCAAATCAAAATCTCTTTTAAGTTTTTGAAGAAGGGTATAGTTCAATACTGTATCATCGTCACGGAGTGACAGGGAAAATTTACCTCCAACTGTTTTTTTCTTAAGATTGACAGGAAGCAACAGAAGTGGAGATCTCCTCTCTGTTTGACTGCGATCTGTCTCCTTCCAGGAAAGGATACCTAGGGCAAGGAATAATGTATTAGCCCCAGTTTCTTCCTCTGCATTCACTACCGAACGATATAGGCTGTTCAATACTGCCTGAAATTTGGTCTCAGAAATTTTGGTTAACAGCTTTTTTCTTTCAAAATTTAAAGTAATCTGGTCAGTTAGGATTTCTTGTTGGTCCGTCCGTTGGAGGTTCAAAGAACTTTGCCTTGGTTCAGGCAATATTTCGAAGGCTGCACCATCAGCAAGAATATCCTCAATTTCGTTCGGACTATGACAAAGGATTTCCACAGTTCCTTTATTTGGACGAAAGTTCAAAAGGCGATTACGAAAACTAAGGTCCAGAAGCTTGTCTTTCCACTTATCCAGCTCTTTTTCCCGAGCCTCAACATTTTCAGGTAATTGAAATTCTTTAAACCTTCGACTTTCTAATTCCGCTTCTTCCTTTCTCAATTCCCTTTTTTCTGTTGTCCGATTAGCTAATGACGCAGAATCGTTCAGGGGGTGGATTCGGGCATGTCGTCGACAATGAGTCACGTCTATACCACAGATAAAATTTTCCTCATTTTTGAAGTGATCTTTACCTAGGCTCTCCAGTTGAGAAAAACTTATATTGATGTCAGCAGTGGCATTGGTAATTTCTATAGCCGCCATTTCATCCAGTTCCATCCTTTTCCTGAAAAACTGTGCATCTTCCTCCAGAGGCCGCGGTAGAAATTTATCTTCTAACCAAAAGCCGGCAAAAGCGTGACCTTGTATGATAAACACTAGAGAATGGATACCCGCCTGTTCTAAACAAGCAGCATAAAACAGAGAAATATCCAAACAGTTAGCCATTGAATGCTTGAGAATCTGCTCTGGCGTACGGATTTTTTGGCCTGTATCTTCAAAACTCGCGGGAGCCTCTGAATAGGTTATGTTTTTTTCTCGAATAGCTTGGTATATTGCCTGAGCTGTCTGATATACCCGCTCACGATCTTTGCTTTGATAACCACTCAAAGCAGAATTTCCTGTCAGTTCCTTAAGAAAATCTGCAGCCTTTCGGTTGATACGCTGAACGACTTCGCTATTTGGCATTATGTGGCTCACCAGAAGTTCCAGGGGCGCCTGTTGCCCTAACCAAACACTCTCTGGCTCGATTTCTAAATCCTGAAAAGTTTTTGCTATTGTATTGCCCTGGGCATCCAGTAAATCAATTAAAATTCTTCCCCGAATCTTTTCTGTAACATTTCTGAAGTAATCCCAGGAGTGGCTTATAACTGGATTTTCTACAATGAAAGTTTCACCAGGAGGAATAGAGGAAATTGCAATTTCCCCGCTCAAAACTCCCTGTGGATCTGATATGATCTTTAATTTCAGATTCTCCAAATGATCTTCAGTATCGTTGCCAATCTGTAGCTTTTGAATGAGAGGGATGCGGTTTTGTAGTAGGGCGAGGTTCATTCGCTCCCTGGCTAAAAGATCCAGTTGAATGTTCATAGATTTAGATAATTGGTATTAATAAAATATTGAGCTTCTTGAATGCTTAGAAGAATTAATCCAGAAGATATGGGGTATGAAGGGGACAAAAATAATAATAAAGGATGAAGCCGGCAGGAATGATTAACCAATTTATAGTTTGGCCTATATGGTTTTCTCAATCTTACAGGTTCTGTAAGCCCTAGCACTTGGGTCATAATGATGGGATTATTTAAAGACTGCGAATAATTCTAGGGTAGGGACAATAGTAATTTTGCAGCGACGGTCTATAAAAATATTAAAAAAAATGAATAATGTGGTGAGGAATAGAGAAAATGTCATTTTGCCATAATAGTACAGGCAAGCTATTGGCTGTATTTCGCTAGAAAGACAAAGATCAGTCGAAACTACAGATTAATACGAGAGTAATTTTACTTCAACTCAATATAGGGTATAAAGTAATTTCAGGAAGAGTAAAGCAAAAGGAGAAAACGCGGAGGGGTTTTAGAAGACCTAATTTATTGTTTATTAGTATTTTTATTTTCACTTAAATGAAGTCAAAAAAGGAATATACTAAAGATCCTTACAGTCATTAAAGAAGACAATTTACTTAGTAAAATCTTCACAGGAAGAGAATTTTGCCTCACAAAAAATAATATTAGTTCTGGTAGATTTAGGGCTGCTGGGTGATTTAAATAAAAGGAGAGAATAAGAGATGTGGTAACTATTCTTATTCTTATGGCTTTAAAAAAATCTTTTTAAATTGTATTAGCTACTTTTGAAATAAGCAACACTACATAGTAATTAAGAAACATGACCTTTATTTCTATTATCACTTGATTTTGTTGGTGTTGTAAAATTATAAATGGATAAAATTCCCAATAAGCAACGTTTTATTGAAATTAAGAAACATGAGTATAGCAGTAATTTCTAGCATTAATACCTTGGTAACCGAGGAATATTTAAGGACCAAAAAAGAGAATCAATATTTCGAACGGAAGGGATTAGGAGAAAAGGAAACCAAGCCTAGCAAAATCGCAGAAGAAATAATCGGAATGTTAAATGCAGATGGCGGTGTTTTAGTCTTTGGAATTTCGGATAGTGGTATGATCCAAGATTTAACCTTGCTTGATGAAATTGAACTGAACAAATATAGATCCCTCTGTTTTGATTTCATACACCCTGCATGTAATGTTCAACTAGAAGAAGTTCAAGTGAGTGGGAAACTAATTTTTCTCTATCATGTTGAGCAAGAATTGGAGAGGATATTTTCAAGAAAGGATAATGACAACGTCTATTTAAGAGTCATAGATACTAACCGTAAATTAGATAGAGATGGAGTTAAAAAGCTAGAGTATGATAAAACAATTCGCAGATTTGAGGAAGAAATAATTACTGATTTTGATTTTAATGATTTAGATGAAGAGTTATTGGAAGAGTATAAACAAAAACTGAATTACAAAGGAGATTCTTTAGATCTACTAACTAAACGGTATTTAGCTACTAAAAGAGACGGTAAGTATGCTATAAAAAATTCATCTGTTCTTTTGTTCTCTATAGATCCCGAGAAGTACATACCTTCAGCATCTGTAAGGTATATACGCTATGAAGGTACAGAAGCTTTAACAGGTGCAGAACATAATGTTGTGAAAGATGAACGTTTTGAAAACAATATACCTAAATTAATAAATGAACTTAAAACTTTTCTCAGGGCCTCGTTCAGAGATTATCACTTCTTGGACATTGGAGAGGGTAAATTCAAAAAGGTTCCGGAATTTCCTGAAGAGGCATGGCTCGAAGGTATTGTTAATGCTCTATGCCATCGTTCTTATAATATTCAAGGAAGTTCAGTTTACATAAAGCACTTTGATAATAGGCTGGAAATCTCGAACAGTGGACCTTTACCTGCTCAAGTGACCATCCAAAATATTAAATCTGAGCGTTTTGCGAGAAATCCCAGAATTGCAAGAGTACTCGAGGATATGGGTTATGTAAGACAATTAAATGAAGGAGTTTCTCGTATTTATGAATCCATGGAAAAATCTATGCTTTCAAAACCAGAATATAAAGAGGAAAATAGAAATGTATACCTCACGTTGAGAAATAAAATAAGTGGACATTCTAAGACAATTCATGACAGCGTGATTACAGCAATAGAGGAAAATATGAGTGGTTATAGTGAAACGCAGAAAAAAATACTAGACTATCTATTTGTAAATCAAACTGCAACAAAAGAAGAGCTAGCTAAACATTGTAATGCGCATAAAAATACTATAAGGCGCTATTTAAATCTGTTTGTTGAGGAAGAAATTTTGGATCGAAAAAGTGAAAAACAAAGAGATGCGGATGCTTTATATTCATTTAAGAAACATTAATGGATTTTAAGCAACGTGGAAATAAAAAATAAATGTTCCTATTTCTGCGGGTTTTCGGAGGTTAAGCAACACTTATCAACAAATAAGCAACATTGTTAACAAAATCATCTAGGATCAACTACAGGTATACCAATTATGTTTTAACACAGTTTTAGTGACTATTCTTTTTTTTAATTGAATAATAGCTTGGCAAACTACATTAGTTTCGACCATCACAAAAGAAGTTCCACCGCCTCATCCAAAACAGAACTATCAAGCTCCTTTAAATAAGCCTGGGTAACGGCCAAATTTTGATGCCCCAAAGATTCGCTAATGATATCAGTAGCTATTCCTTTTTGTTTCAAACAATTTGCGAAGCTGTGCCGGGCCACATAACTACTAAGAGGTTTATTTATGCCGCAGATCTCAGCAATCTCCTTTAAATGCAAGTTATAATTTTTAAGGGTTTTATGTTTTCTATTTCCAACCTGTGATGGAGTTAAATCGTCATGGAGTAAGATTGGAAAAACATATTTTGTACTCAGACTTTGCCCCTTATAGAACTCCAGGATATTTCTAACTGGAGGAACAATTTTAATTATAAAGGTTCCTTTGGTCTTTGACCTGGTATAGTAGATTCTTTCATCATCAATTTGTTTCCACTCCAGTCTCATCATATCAGCAAAATTCATCCCTCTGGTATAAAAGCTAAAAACGAAATAATTGCGGCTGTTAGTCAACCAGGGATATTGTTTTAGGTCAAGTGATACTATCTTCATTAGATCTTCCATCCTCAATGCTCTTTTTACCCCTTTCCCTTTTAATTTTGAAATTTTATAAGTTTTAAAAGGATAATACTCCTCTTTGACCATGTTACGTTCAATGGCAACATTGTATAGAGCTCTTAAAGCACGCATAGGAACGCCTATGCCACCATCACTACCGCCCCTCGCTCTCATATATACTTCATATTTATTTAAAAACGTCGGGGTTACGTTTTTAAATATCAGATTTGATGATCGATTAAATTTCAAAATTGACTTATAAGCCTCACGGTTTACTCTGGCATTTCCAATTCTTCCGGCCGAAGTCATTTCGTCAATTATCTCATCCCAAAAAGTAAAAACATTGTTTTGCACCGGATTTGAAAGGACACGATATTTTTTTTCAAAATCTTCCAATGTGAAGTCGTCGCTTTCAATTTTCATCTCTCCAAGAACTTGTAAAGCCCGGTCCTGGAATTTAATTAAAAGTCTGTTGTTTTGAAGATAGTTTTCATTCCGTTTGGTGAATTTCCCTGCACTGGAATCCCACTCATCTTCAGTAGCGTTAAAAATAGTTTTAAAATATTTTGTTTTACGGTTTTTCGTAATTCTAAGGCAGACAGGAAAGTTTCCATTGGAAAGCTTCTTTTTTCGTAAAACGACCTTGAGATTTATCATATATTTTGAAAAAACGGGTACAACATAGGTACAACAAATTGCCTCTTAAAGGTAAATTATATGAAAGTTGTTACCAAATAAAAAAACATAAAATATTGATAATCAATACATAAGAAATTAAAAGTAACTAAAAGAAATTCAAATTAAGCTTCTCATAATCAGGTGGTCCCTGGTTCGAGTCCAGGTGGGACCACAATAAACAGCCGCAACGACCTTCTTATGAGGATGTTGCGGTTTTTTAATGACCTATTTAGTCAACATTTAGCCAACTAACTGCAAAAAAGGTGTTTCCGCCCCTAATTTCTGACCTTAAAGTTAAAACCTCAATAATATTATTATCTTGGCTCCTAACAATCTCCTGGCAAAACAATGAGAACCGTGTTCATTACTACTGGGTTTTCTATCCTCAGTTTCTTTTTTTTTTCACAGGAGCTCTACACGCCGGAATACCTTGAATTCTTTGATAAAAACTGAAGAAGATATTATAAAAGAGGAAGAATTTACTAGGCAAATAAGAAGTGATTCTACTAATACAACAGCTTTTTATAATCGAAGTCTAGTTTATTTTAGGTGGGAAATGTACATAAAGGCTATTCAAGATCTTAATCAAGTTCTTAAAAGAAATCCCAAGGATGCAGATGGATTTGTAGCTCGTGGAGACTGCAAATTTCTTCTTGAAGATTTTCGGGCAGCAATTTCGGATTATACCAGTGCAATAAAATTTAATGAATCAAATGCTCTTAATTATAATGGCAGGGCTAATGCTCTTTATAATTTACAAAAGTATCCTGATGCCATAAAAGATTTCGATGTAGCCATTGCTTTAGATCCGAATGATGCTAATTTTTTTTGAATAGAGGTAAGGCAAAAATAAATCTTGATTTGAAGGGGGAGGGTTGTATGGATCTTTCCTAGTCCGGAGAACTTGGGGAGGAATCTGCCTACAGAAGAATTAAAGAATTATGTAACTGATTTTGAAATGAAGTATCCTCCCGTTTACATTATTTTTACCCAGGCCTGTAAGTACCTGAGTAGAGAGGAAGAACAAAAGTTGATTGATAAATTGTCTCAACTAAAAGAGTTAAAAGGGCGGCCGTACTTGAACATATTGTTAAAGAATTTTGATATAAAAGTTTTTAAAGATGCTCCTTTAGTTCCGGAAGATATATGGCTCTATAATTATATCAAATACGAAATCACAAGCAAGACAATTCCGCGTAAAGGCCTTATAGCCAAATATGAAAGAAAAGTTTTTCTTAAAAATGTTTAAAGGTTTTTATTGAAATTATTTTTAATCTGGCTAATTGATGTTCAATATCAAGGTAGGATTCAAATAAAATATTGGCACGTTCGGCTTGAGTCTTGGTCCAGTTAGAAGGTGCCTTATAAAGCAAATACCAGCTCATCAACTCCGTAGCCTTGGCTATGTGCTGGATAATATTGTTAACCTCTATAACTTCAGAATATAATTTAACTTTTTCAGAAGTATCAAAAGTTAGGAGAATAAGCATCTTTAGGAACGCAAACTTTCGTTAAACAGAATATTTATAAACATAATTCTCTTCAGAATTTCTGAAGATCATCAGGTAAAACTGTCGGAAATAGCAGAATTTTCTAATTAAGTTTAAAATTTTTTACCCGGATGACTTTTATTTAATATTAATCATCTTCTGAAACAGGAAGACAAAGACAATTTTCTGATAATTTAAAAGAGTATGTTATTCCATAAAAAAATGTAAATTATAACTTGCTTTTACGCGAGAACTTTAATTAATTTGGAAATGTATAGATGAAACTTAAAAGTTTTACCTTGTAAATTAATTTTAAGATTAAAGAAATGAGATACTTTAAAAAATGCCTTTTGATGTTAACTGCACTTGCCGTAATGGCTTGTGGAGAGAAGAAAGAAGAGAAGGAACAAATTACAATTAGTGACAATAGTTCTACACAGAGTAATGGAATAAATTCAAAAGCTGCGGATAAAGGGGAAGTTGTCGAGGTTTATATTTCGGCCAGTGATCAAATGCAATTCGGTAAAAATGAGATAAAGGTCAAAGCCGGAAGTACAGTGAAGCTAACTCTCGAGCATACAGGAGAAATGAGTGAAAATGTAATGGGGCATAATTTTGTTTTGTTAAAGCAAGGTACAGATATTAGCGCCTTTGGACAAAAAGCGATGCAGGCAGCAGATAATGATTATATTCCTGAAGATGAGGAGCAGGTAATTGCTCACACAGAGATTATTGGTGGGGGAGAATCTACCACTATTGAATTTACAGCACCTGAATCGGGAACATATGATTTCATTTGCAGTTTTCCTGGTCACTACGCAGTAATGCAGGGTAAATTTATTGTTGAATAAACCCGTTTACTTCTCGTTTAAGTAGATCATCTTTTTCAGAAGAAAAAGCATGCAGTCGCTAATCAGGAATTCGGATTTTAGCAATACTTTTTCAGCTTTATATACACTAATATTTTTTTATTATGCCTGTATGTTAATAGAATACAGAACCAAAGGGTTTAAGCGCAAACGTTTTAGTACACCTTTGAAATGCGCAAGTGCACAGGTATATCGATCGCTTTTTAATGTGGCCAGACAGTACCGCGAAACTTTTGAAGTGTACGGAGTAAAAAAGTCTGTTGAATGGCCTTTGATCGAGGGAAATCCTCTGGTAGTTCACACAGCAAAACGCCCTGAGCCGGAAATTCCGGAGGAAGTGGAATGTCCGGATTATGCTCATCTTTTACCGGAGCCAATTCAGCGTTTTACTACTAAAGGAGTATATGATTCTGATGAACAACAGCAGTTGTCGTTCACACAGGGAGCTGGACATGGAGGATCGCATCCCCATCTTGTTCACTCATTTGTTGATGCTTTAGTGAATTCTAAAGATCCTTATCCTAATGCAAGGCAATCAGCAAATATTACCTGCGTTCGTATTGTGGCCCAGGAGTCAGCTAAAGAAGGTGGTAAAATAATGTGTATGCCTGAATATACATTATCCTTACCTGCTAAGTAACTAAGAACATATTAAACATAAGGAAGGCTGTATTCACAGCCTTTTCTTGTATTAGCTAAATGAGATATATAATTCAACAGAAGAGCAAATGAGACATATAGTTATTTTTAAATTCATACCAATCGCTACTGATGCTCAAATAAAAAAGGTTACAGATAGCTTGGGGAAATTGAAAAAAAGTATTCCAGGTATAGTTTCCTTTGAGCATGGGTTAAAAAACAGTCCGGAAAACAAAAACAAGGGATTTTTATCTGCCACATCCCGAACATCAACAATTTGGAGAGATGTTGGGAGATATGGAAATTGTAGAAGATGTGTTCGTAGTGGACTATTGTCCTGAATAAATAATTTTAATCTGATCGCTAATGAGAGTTCTGAAGATGAATATCCTGTTCTGCGGATTTATGTGCTTATTTTTAGTAAACGTGCATGCGCAGAAGATTCCTGATAATTATAAATTACTTTATGAGGAGGATTTTGAAGGAGACTTTACGTTAAGCAGTTTTGAGTTTACTGATGCTGAAGCATGGAAAATTGGTAATGTTGACAAAAATCATGCATTGGAGCTTCATAAAAAAAGCGCCTACAGTCCACCGGTGCGGTCGCCATTAAATATTGCTTTTATTAAAGACAGGAAGTTTGGTAGCTTTATTCTGGAAGCAAAATTGCAGCAAACGGGGAAAGAATATGGACACCGGGATTTGTGCTTATTTTTCGGTCTAAAAGATCCTTCCAATTTTTATTACACCCATATAGCTTCCAATGCTGATCCTAACGCTCACAACATATTTTTGGTTAATGATGCACCAAGAACAAATATAGCCAATAAAACTACCGTAGGATTCGATTGGGGGACTACAGAAGAGTGGCATAAAATCAGGTTGGAGAGAGATATTAGTTCCGGAATAATCAGGGTATTCGTTGATGATATGAATGCACCTGTTATGGAGGCAGAGGATAAACATTTCGATTTCGGGTACATCGGCTTTGGCTCTTTTGATGATACAGGAAAGATTGATAATGTAAAAATTTGGGGTCCCGCCCTGGCACCCGTAAAACATGGCTTTTTTTAGAAGAGTACCTGGAAAATAAAGATTCTATTATTCGAATTTTTATTCCTGGAAATCTTATTTTCGGTGCAAAAGATGATTACCAGATGATTTTTTCAAAAAAACTAGAGTGAACTCAATACTGGATTGAAAATGATAATTTTTTTTTTAAAGAGGTTAAATAATAACCAAAGCAGTTATTGTGTTTATATCTTGCTTTCAGGACTAATGCTATGGAGTTGCAAGAAGGAAGATCCTGTGGATACAAGGATTAAAACGATGGATCCCGCAGAAACAGCACACTTAGCAAAATCTATTGACTCCACAGTTAACCCTGAAATTGCCGATGGTTTAAGTCTTAAGCTCTGGGGAGTAGATTCCCTAGTGGCTGATCCTATTTCTATAGACATAGATAATAACGGACATCTTTTCTACACAAGGACTAACAGACAGGCTAATTCAGAATTTGATATTCGTGGGCATCAGGATTGGGAGACGGCTTCTATACAAATGAAAACCGTAGAGGACAGGAGGAAATTCCTGCGTAAGGAGTTATCAACAGAAAATAGCAGTAGAAATGAGTGGTTATCTGATCTTAATGGAGATGGCTCACACGACTGGCGAGATTTAACAGTAGAAAAGGAGCATATATACCGTCTTGAAGATTTATCTGGAGATGGTGTCGCCGATTTATCTCAGTTGGTGGTAGAAGATTTTAATGATGAGGTAACTGATGTTGCCGGTGCCATTTTAAAACACGAAGATGATCTTTTTGTTGGTGTGGCACCAGATCTCTGGAGAATAAAAGATACTAATGGCGATGGGATTGCTGATGAGAAAACTTCCATTTCTCATGGGTATGGTGTTCACATTGGTTTTGGAGGACATGGAATGTCTGGTCTTGAGATGGGGCCGGATGGAAAATTATATTGGGGAATTGGAGATGTAGGTTTTAATGGAAAAGGTCCTGACGGTAAAGCATGGGAATATCCCAATCGTGGTGTTATAGTAAGAGCAAACCTTGATGGAAGCGATTTTGAAGTATTTGCAATGGGGGTAAGAAATACTCATGAATTTGTGTTTGATGAGTATGGAAACTTAATAAGTGTAGATAACGATGGTGATCACCCGGGTGAGAAGGAGCGCTTGGTTTATATCGTAAATGGATCTGATACGGGATGGAGGATCAACTGGCAATTTGGTAAATACACAGATCCAAAAAATAATAGCTATAAGGTTTGGATGGATGAAGAGCTTTTTAAACCAAGGTTTGAAGGACAGGCAGCCTATATTACACCTGCTATTGCCAATTATATAAGCGGCCCCTCGGGCATGGTTTATAATCCTGGTACTGCTATTGGAGAAAAATGGAAAAACACTTTTTTTGTTGCAGAATTCGTAGGTAATCCTGCTCAATCCGGGATTCATGCTTTTAAACTAAATCCCAAAGGAGCTTCTTTTGAACTTGGGGAGAGTGAGATGGTATTAAAAGGAATTCTTCCCACAGGAATGGATTTTGGTCCTGATGGAGCCCTTTATGTAGCAGACTGGATTGAAGGCTGGGGAACAAAGGATCATGGCCGGATATGGAAAGTGGATAATGAAAGTGAGGCATCAAGTCCTATTCGGCAACAGACAAAGAAATTGCTTGCAGAAGATTTCAGTACTGTAGAAGAAAATAAATTAGGTGAAATTTTAACACATCCCGACATGCGGGTAAGACAGAAAGCCCAGTTCGAATTGGCTGAAAGAGGTGCTTCAGGCCTTGATGTCTTTAAAGAAAGAATTAACCAGCTGGACCATCAATTAGCCCGAGTACATGCTATATGGGGAATCAGCCAACTAGCCCGAAAAGATGAGAAGCATGCCAGGTTACTACTGCCTTTACTTAATGATAGTGATCCGGAGATTAGAGCTCAGGCAGCTAAATGGTTGGGTGATGTGCGTTATAAAGAGGCAGGAAATTCTTTAATATCTCTTCTGGACGATGATTACAGCCGGGCGCGCTTTTTTGCTGCGGAAGCTTTAGGGAGAATAGCGTATGAACCCGGGATACAATCTTTAATTGAACTGCTTAAAGAGAATAATGATGAAGATGCCTATATACGTCATGCCGCAAGTCTGGCCTTAGCTCGTATAGGTAAAGCCGATCCTGTCGTTGCTTTAGTATCAGATTCTTCACGCGCGGTGAGGATGGGAGCTCTACTTGCGCTTAGACGCCTTGAACATAAAGGTATTGCTGGTTTTCTCGAAGATAAGGATGAGTACATAGTAACAGAAGCAGCCCGTGCTATTAATGATGATCATTCTATTGAAGCAGCATTGCCTGCATTGGGTAACTTCCTCATAAAAACTGAATTCACTAATGAGCCTCTTATAAGACGTGCAATTAACGCTAATTTAGAGGTAGGAAGCTCACAGGCTATGCAAAATCTCATAGATTACGCTCTAAAGTCAGATGCTCCTGAAGCTATGCGCATTGAAGCAGTCAGAGCATTAAGTACCTGGGCTAATCCGTCAGTTTTTGATCTTGTAGATGGTCGATACAGAGGTGAGATTGAAAGAGATCCTGTATTAATAAGAAAGGAGGCTTCGGATCCATTAAAGAAATTACTATCACACCATGATGAATTTTTGCGGACAAGTGCTGTAAGAGCCATTGCAGAATTGGATATAGATACAGCATCACCAGAACTTTTTAACTTATTGCAAACAGATTCCAGGCCGCAGGTACGTGTAGCAGCGCTGGAAGCTTTGGCCACAATCATCGACACCCAGATAGACAAGGCTATTCAGTATGCAATTTCTGATAAAGAGAAAAATGTTAGGGTAAGAGGACTTGAGTTACTGGCTTCTCAAGATGTATCCGAAGAACTGACAACAAAATTACTCACAGAGGTTATTGAAAAAAGAAGTACAGAGGAGAAACAAGCTGCACTTCTTGCTTTGGGAAGTTTGCCTGTGAAATACTCTGAAGATATTTTTAAAAATTTACTAATTCAGCTGCAAAATAAAGAACTTGCTCCTGAGATTTATCTTGAATTAGGTGAAGCTGTCGACAGCACTAATTCGGCAGAGTTAAAAGCACGATATGAAGAAGTAATAAAGGGCATAGATTCAGATTCAGCATTTGCCTCTTACAAAGGGAGCTTATATGGAGGAGATGAAGCCATCGGGAAGAGAATCTTTTTCGAACATCAAACAGCACAATGTATGAAATGTCATTCTTTTGATGATTTTGGCGGAAACGCCGGGCCAAGGATTAATGGAGTAGCAGGAAGGCTTTCGCGTCAACAAATATTGGAAGCTTTAATCAATCCGGGTAAAAGGCTTGCCGCCGGTTTCGGAATTGTTACTCTGGAACTTGAAAATGGTAAAACAATAGGTGGTGTACTGGCGGAAGAGAATGACATCAGCGTGATGATTAAAATGGGTAATGAACCTGATACTGTAGTAAGGAAGCAGGATATTGTTGAAAGGAAGAACTCTCCTTCCAGTATGCCCGACATGAGACATTTTCTCACCGAGAGGGAAGTTAGGGATTTGGTAAGTTATCTGGCTTCTCTGGAGGAAGAAGAAATGAATACACAAAAGTCAGAGGGAGAGAATCTTACTCATGGCCAATAAAGTTCATACCTTAATGGTCAATTTTAAAATCTTATTCAGTTTCAAAAAGTAACCAGGAATAGAAGTTATATGTTTTTAGTAATCTTAAATTCTCTGTTTTGTATTGCTTTTGCAGCATTTGCATATGTGAATTTGAACGACAGAGACGCATGGCTCTGGGTTACAATATATATGTTAGCATCCTTAAGCTGTGGTCTTGCAGTCTTTGGAAAATATTTTCCCACTGCATATATAGTTCTAATCTGTTTTTATCTCCTCTATGCTGTAAAACTATTTTTTGCACAAAACGGAGTTCTGGACTGGATCACGAAATACAAGCAGGAAAGTATAGTTCAAAGCATGCAGGCAACCAAACCATATATTGAAAAAACCAGGGAATTCTTTGGTCTGCTGATCATAAGTGCTGCTTTAGCCATAAATTACCTTTTTGCACAATGAATCTGTTATGAGGTAGAAGGCTAAAAATAGACGCCGAGATTTAAGAAAAAGCTTAAATTGAGGAAATGAAAGTCTTAGTGTAAACAACATAATGCTTTGAAAAAATTGCATTAGTTTTCAATTTCTACTGTAAAAGAGGTGTGAAAAGGGAGTGGAAGGGATGATTTAAAAGCTAATTAAGATGTAGTAGGAAATGAATTTTTTAAGAAACGGAATTATATGAATATATTTTTTTATCGAATTGGAACATTACTGCTGATAAGTGTCTTTTTAATGGTCGCGCCATTTTCTTTTGCCCAATCGCAACAAATTTTACTTAACAATTTATCCGATTTTAAAAGCCCCGCCAGCAATTGGCATGTAGCTGGTAATGTTTACGCTAATCTTTATAAACCCAACGAGCTACGAATCACAGAAGGAACTGGTATTCTTGTAAATAAATTTATAGGAAGCAATAATAAGGATCTTTGGACTGAAAAGGAGTATGGAAGCATTGACCTGGAGCTGGATTACCTGATGGCAAAGGGATCCAATTCAGGAATATACTTTATGGGGCAGTATGAGTTACAGCTTAGGGATAGCTGGGGTAATCAAAACCTCACTTCTGCCGAAAACGGCGGTATTTATGAAAGATGGGATGAAAACAGACCAGAAGGTCAGAAAGGATACGAGGGATATCTTCCGCGGCAGAACGTAAGTAAAGCGCCTGGACTGTGGCAAAACCTGAAAGTATCTTTTCAGGCGCCACGCTTCGATGAATTAGGTAATAAAATTGAAAATGCCAAATTTCTGAGGGTTGAGCTGAATGGTGTGACTATTCATGAAGATGTAGAGCTATTTGGCCCCACCAGGGGAGCTATGAGTATTGATGAAAAACCACTAGGTCCCTTGCGTATCCAGGGTGATCATGGAGCAGTAGCTTTTCGGGATATAGAAGTAACTAGTTATGAGAAACCTCGTCCGGAGCTGGCAAATCTTCAGGTAGCTGTATATGAAGGAACTTTTAATGAGATGCCTGCCCATTTAGATAGTCTGCCACCGGAGTTCCAGGGTAAGGCTGTAATTTTAACTTCCAATCTTAATACAAAATCAGATCAGTTTTTAATCCGTTATACAGGAGATCTGAAAGTTCAGGAAGCCGGGAAATATTCCTTTAATTTGGAAACACCGGGTGGAGCCGGATTTATCAGAATCAATCAAAAAGAAGTTGTCCCTTTTAATGGACAAAACGGGAGAGGCTCGGTAGAATTACCGGCAGGAGTTGTGCCCTTTGAACTACTATACTCTAAATATGAGGACTGGGTTGAGCCAAATTTAGGAATGACCATAGCAGGACCTGGCATACGCGAATATCTGGTGACAGAGGGGGATAATAATTTTGAGACCCCGGTAAATCCCATTCTCGTAGAAGCCAGGGAGAATACTATTCTTCGCAGTTTTATGGATCTTCCGGTGAATGAGAACTCCGGTGGTTACCGGGTAACGCACTCGGTTAATGTAGGAAGTCCTCAGCAGCTTCATTATACTTATGATCTGGATAAGGGTTCCATTGTGCAAATTTGGCGGGGAGACTTTCTGGATGCCACCCCAATGTGGTATAGCCGTGGTGATGGTTCTTCCCGTCCCAGGGGAGCTGTGGAGCATTTTGGTATTCCAAATTTGACGCTGGCAAGATTAAACTCGCCGCAGCAGGAATGGATTAACGATACCGTTGGAACGCAGTACAGACCTTTGGGGTACCATTTGGACAACCAGGACCGTCCAACTTTTATGTATAGAATTTACGAATTAGAAGTAGCAGATGCATTGCAGGTGCTGGAAATGGGGCATGGATTTCGAAGAACAATAGAGGTACAGAACCCCGCCAAAAATCTTTATGCCAGGCTCGCACGTGGAAGTAAAATCGAATTTGTATCAAAAGATCTTTATCTCATCAATGACAAAGCTTACTATCTCCGCCTTGAAAACTCTGTTGAGGCAAAACCTGTTGTACGAACTGTAGAAGGACAGCAGGAGCTTCTGGTGCCTGTGCGGGAAGAAGTGACATATTCCATTCTCTATTAAATTGAAAATTTACAATCCTAATGAATATTTCAAAAAGCAGCGCATATTGTAAAGCATTTTGCCTTCTAGTTCTTAACGCGTGCTTCGCGGTTTCTACAGAAATTGGGGCCCAGGAGTCACCCATGGAGGAAGACTTTTTCAATATACGAGACATTAGTATCCCTGAAGGTGTATTACTGGAAGTGGGTGGTCTTACGGTATTACCTAATGGTGATCTTGGCGTTTCTACCCGAAGGGGGGAGGTTTATATTATTGAAAATCCCACGAGCTCTCAACCTTTTTTTCAGAAGTACGCAACGGGTTTGCACGAAGTGCTGGGATTGGCGTATAAAGATGGCTCTTTCTATGCAGCACAGCGTGGTGAACTTACAAAAATACTGGATACGAACAAAGATGGAAAAGCCGACAGGTTTGAGACCGTTTATGCCTGGCCTCTTTCGGGAAATTATCATGAATATAGCTTTGGACCTAAAATAGCACCTGACGGGTCCCTCTTCGTTTCTACCAATCTGGGCTTCCCACATCCCTGGTGGCACGCAGTAAGCCTGGTTCCCTGGAGAGGGTGGTTAATGCGTATAACCGAAGATGGAAAAATGGAACCATGGGCAACAGGTCTGCGCTCTCCGGCCGGTTTAAGTATGATTGATGGAGAAGTATGGTATACCGAAAACCAGGGCGACTGGGTTGGTTCAGGTGGAATCTGGAAAGTTGAAAAAGGAGATTTCACAGTGCATCCTGGTGGACTTCGTTGGGCAAACATGCCTACCTCTCCGGTAGACTTGGGCATAGAGAACATACACGAGTATATTAGCCCTCGCCGAGATAAAGATGAGCTGGGAAAGCATGTAAAGCCTGAAAACCGGGTTGATGAGGAAATAATAACCATGGCTGATATGCAGGAAAAACTTCCCGCTCTTAAACTTCCTGCAGTTTGGCTTCCGCATGGAATTTTAGGAATATCGAATTCAGAAATGGTTAAAATTCCGGAAGGAAATTTTGGACCCTTTGAAGGGCAAATGTTGGTGGGAGACCAGGGACAGAGCAAAATTATGAGGGTTTTTATGGAAAAAGTAAACGGGAAGTTTCAGGGTGCTGCCATGGACTTTAGGAGTGGTTTCCAATCTGGAGTATTAAGGTTGGCATGGGCAGAGGACGGTTCTCTTTTTGTTGGGGAAACAAACAGAGGCTGGGGATCTGCCGGGGATGCTAATCAGGGTTTGCAACGTCTTGTTTGGAATAATAAGGTGCCTTTTGAAATGAAAGCGGTTCGTGCAATGCCAGATGGATTCGAAATTGAATTTACTTTGCCTGTGGACAGAAAATCTGCAGAAAATATTTCTTCATATTCTGTTAATAGCTTTATATACAAGTATCATCCTGTTTACGGAAGCCCTCCGGTTAAACAGGAAGATAATCCTATAAAAGGAATAAAAGTGTCAGATGACGGAATGAAAGCACGTATTGTTGTTGAAAATATGCGCAAGAATTTCGTTCATCACATCTCTCTTTTCGGTGTTAGGGCCAGGGAAAATTTTTATTCCTTAATTCATCCCTCAGCATATTACACACTAAATAATATCCCTGAGGGCAAAAAGCTCGCTTTGGAAGAGTTAAGCAAACCCACTACAACAAAAAATTCTGAGGTAGAGATAACAGAGCAGGCTTCTTCATCAGCTTCAAAAGGTGAGGGTGAAAAAGTAGTTTCTTCAGAAGAATCTCAGGTGCCCGACTTTGAAACAGTACAACCTATTTTGCAAAGAAATACATGCTTTGCCTGTCATGCAGTTGATAAAAAACAGGTAGGTCCTTCCTATACAGAAGTGGCTAAAAGAAATTACAGCAATGAAAGAATTTTGGAGCTTATTCACAATCCGGAACCGGAAAACTGGCCGGATTATGCTATAGCTATGCCTCCCATGCCGCAGGTTTCGGAAGAAGATGCATTAATAATTGCTGCTTACATCAATTCTTTAAACGATTAATGCATAAATTGTTTTAAATCTGTAAAATTGGAAGTGGTTCTTAGTGATAAAATAATTTAAGCACACTATGAAGGAGGAAATAGTTTCCCGCAAAACACATAAGAAATCACCTTCTAGAAGCAGGGCGTCAGGAATATTTTTTGGACTATGGAGTTTGCTGTTTCTTCTTTTTTGTTATTGGCAATGGAACGATGCCGATCCTGAGGTGTGGATGAGCATTTATGGATTTGCTGCTGTAATGTGCGGCCTGGCTGCTGTTGGACGTTTTTATATTCCTGTTCTAATGCTGGCTTCTATAATTGCGCTCCTGGGAAGTTTATTTTTCTTTCCCCGTTCTGTTTCCGATTGGATTTTTCAGGAATGGCAACAGGCAGATCTTTCAATGAAAACTATTGAAATGGAAGAGACACGGGAATTTTTTGGATTACTGATAATCTCCGTTATTATGGGATTGGCTGCATATAAAGGATGGCGTGAAAAACGTAAAGCAATTACTGAATAGCTACAGAATTTAAGATCAGTAATTTATTAATCCTACAAACTGGAATACCTATAGATTGTTGGCTGAAACCTCTTTTTATCTCTATCTTTATAATTCTTTAAAGCTTTAGCAATAATCATGATTCAGAAGGATTCGGAGCGGACTAAAACATACATGAAAGCTGTAATTTCAAAACAGAGTAATGAAGAAGAGCTGAACTGGATCAACCAGCAGGAGAATATCCTGCTCAATAACTTTAAACTTCGTTCTTTTTACCTGACCTTCAGCTCTGCATCACGTTTTATTAGGAAATTCAAGTTGCACCTTACGCGGGAAGATTTAGCTGAGGCAGCGAAAATTCGAGAAGGTTTTCAACCTGAACATTGGACTTTGTTACAATCTGTCCGCATTTACTTTTTGTTAATGCTCCCAACCGAAAATGAAGAGAGCTATGAAAAAGCACTTATAAAACTCCATGAAGCAGCAGATATGGACGAACAGGTAGCCTTATACAGTGCCTTGCCGATCCTGCCTTATGCTGATTTGTTGGCGAAACGTGCTGCAGAGGGAATAAGAACTAATATTACCGATGTTTTTGATGCCATAGCACTACATAATCCATATCCACACGATTTTCTAAGTCAGGATGCCTGGAATCAAATGGTTCTTAAGGCGGTATTTATGCAGCGTCCTTTGTACAAAATTTATGGAGCCGATACCAGGGCAAATCCGGAGCTGGCAAGAATGCTTGTGGATTTTGCTCATGAACGTTGGGCAGCAGGGAGAAAGGTTCTGCCGGAACTTTGGCGTTTTGTAGGTCCTTTTATAGATAAGGAGTTTATAAAAGATATAGAAAAAATTGTTAGCGATAGTGAACTTTTGGAGAAAAAAGCGGGATTGCTGGCTTGTGCTGATAGTACACTGCCTCAGGCGCAAGAATTATTGAACCTGAATCCGGATTTTAAAAAAGAGATAGAAAGCGGCAGATTAAACTGGACTGTTATAGGAAAAAAGACTGAAGATGATTTGCTGAAATAGAAGTAGTTCGCATCTGGCAATATATTACGAATCGTTGTAAAATAAAGAAGAAAAAAGCTGCTACAATTTATAATTGTGGCTTATAATTAAAATATATAAAAAAATGTTTATTGATCCTCATATTCACGTGACTTCACGAACAACAGATGATTATGAAGCCATGTATAAAGCAGGTATTCGTGCCATCATAGAACCGGCATTTTGGCTGGGACAGCCCCGCACTAAAGTCGGGAGTTTTCAGGATTATTTTAATAGTCTTGTTAGCTGGGAACGTTTCAGGGCCAGCCAATTTGGTATTAAGCATTACTGTACTATTGGTTTAAATTCCAAGGAAGCAAAT
Organism: Autumnicola lenta; assembly: GCF_031846515.1. NCBI lineage: Bacteria > Pseudomonadati > Bacteroidota > Flavobacteriia > Flavobacteriales > Flavobacteriaceae > Autumnicola > Autumnicola lenta. The sequence goes on along the minus strand of NZ_JAVRHO010000029.1, from coordinate 9,410 downwards.
AACGAAGCTTTAGCAGAGGAAGTAATGGAATTGTTGCCATTGTATGTAGGCAAGGAAGGGGTGGTCGCTGTAGGTGAAATCGGTTATGATGACCAGACAAAGGCAGAAGATAAGTATTACCGACTGCAGCTGGACCTTGCCAAAGAGGTAAATCTACCGGTGATGATTCACACACCTCACAGAGATAAAAAAAGGGGCACAACCAAGAGCATGGTTGTGAGTGAAGAGCATGGTCTGGATCCTTCCATGGTTGTAGTAGATCACAACAATGAAGAAACTGTAAAGGAAGTGCTGGATAGAGGGTATTGGGCTGCTTTTACCATTTATCCACATACAAAAATGGGTAGTGAGCGAATGGTTGAAATTATTCGGCAGTATGGAGCAGAAAGAATTATCGTAGATAGTGCTGCTGACTGGGGTATCAGTGATCCTCTGGCTGTGCCGAAAACTGCAAAGTTAATGAAGGAGAAAGGTATAAAAGATGAACTTATCCATCTTGCATGTTACCAAAATGCTCTTACTGCTTACGGCCAGAGCGGTCAGATGCAGGAGGGTGATTGGTTAAATGCCGAACCTATTGATCAGCGAAAAAAACTTTCGGGAAATTCTGTTTTAAGGGGAGGGCAATCCCCAAAAATAGAAGGGGACTCATCCTCAGATATTGTTGAAAACTAGAAAACTTCATTAAATAAATGAGTACCATAATTGCCCATTTAAGGCTGATGCGTCCTGCAAATATCATAACTGCAATTGCTGATATTTTAGCAGGTTTTGCTGTCTCCGGGGCAGCTCTGCAATTATTTGAACTGCAATCTCAAGGATTATTGTATTCTTTATCGTGGCTGGTATTGGCTACTATAGGTTTATATGGAGGTGGAATAGTATTTAATGATGTTTTTGATGCAGAGCTTGACAGGATAGAACGACCGGAAAGACCAATTCCTAGCGGAAAAGCTTCTGTCGCTAGTGCCAGTATTCTTGGCGGTATTTTACTCCTGATAGGAATATTGGCTGCATTACAGGTTTCTGCTCTTAGCGGCTTAATAGCTATAGTGGTTGCGGCATTAGCAATTTCATACAACGCCTGGGGGAAACATCAACTTATAATAGGCCCTGTAAATATGGGTCTTTGCAGAGGCGGAAATTTATTATTGGGAATGAGTATTTTCCCTGAAGCACTTCAGGAACTATGGTATGTCGCCTTAATTCCTGTTATTTATATTGCAGCCATTACAATGATAAGTCGTGGGGAAGTTCATGGTGGCAACAAAAAAGCCATTATTGGAGGAGCTTTATTGTATGGAGTAATAATTTTGGCAATTATCGTGCTGGCTTTCTTTTCAGAGGTCGTTTGGTGGCAGGTATTTCCTTTTGTAATTCTGTTTTCCTTCCTTATATTCAATCCACTTATTAAAGCCCTGAAGAGACAGGATCCAAAATTAATAGGAAAAGCCGTGAAAGCTGGTGTTCTTTCACTCATTATATTAAATGCTTCCCTGGCAACAGTTTTTGCAGGTTGGGTATTTGGTCTAATGGTGTTGCTGTTATTGCCTGTTTCATTGGGGATTGCAAAGCGTTTTTCCGTTACCTGAGAATTCAGCAGAGTAGCTTTTTAAAATTAAAGTAATGAAAACCATTCAACAGACATTTTCTGTTCCATTTGAATATACAGTACATTTTTCGAATTATATATTTGATAAAAGTAATCCGATTTTCGCACAGATAGTGAGGAATCATAGGCGCCCAAAAATCTTTTTTGTGATAGATGAAGGAGTGGCAGTAGCACATCCTTCAATTTTTGAGCAGATAAGGACTTATGCTGAAGCTTATGCCAAGGATTTTACCCTTTGTGCTGATCCTTTAGTGGTACCCGGAGGTGAAGAAGTCAAAAACGACCGCCTATATGTAGAGCAGATTTTGGAAGCGAGTAACACCTATGGTATAGACAGGCATTCTTTTATTGTGGCCATTGGTGGAGGTGCAGTTCTTGACATGGCAGGTTTTGCTACGGCTATTGCTCATAGGGGTATCAGGCATATCCGAATTCCTACCACTGTGCTCGCACAGAATGATTCCGGTATAGGAGTGAAAAACAGTATAAATTCTTTTGGGAAAAAGAATTTTGTGGGAACATTTGCCCCTCCCTATGCTGTGCTGAATGACAGCACATTTTTAGACACACTGGACGATAAGGACTGGCGATCTGGAATTTCTGAAGCTGTTAAAGTCGCACTCATAAAGGACGCTTCCTTTTTCGAATGGATAGAAGTACATGCAACAAAATTAGCCGGGCGAGAGATGCCTGCTATGGAAGAATTAATTTATCGTTGTGCAAAGATGCACCTTGATCATATTGCAGGGGGAGATCCTTTTGAACAAGGTTCCTCCCGGCCTCTTGATTTTGGTCATTGGGCAGCGCATAAGCTGGAACAGCTAACCAATTATCAACTGCGGCATGGAGAAGCGGTTGCAATTGGTATCTCTCTGGACACTACTTATTCTTTTCTGAAAGGTTCAATTTCTGAAGAAGTCCTTCATCGTGTTATCAACCTTTTTAAGAAGCTGGGCTTTGCAGTGCACATTTCTGAACTTTCAGGAACAAATATCCTGAAGGGACTGGAAGAATTCCGGGAACATTTGGGAGGAGAATTAACGATTATGTTAATAGATGCATTTGGTCATGGGGTTGAAGTGCATCAAATGGACAACGGATTAATTGCCGATGCGGTCGAAAAACTAAAGGAATTCGAGGACAACGAATTCACAGCTTAGATGTTTCTTTTAATATACTTTTCTGAATTAATATTTTTTTCATGCAAGTAAACGAATATCATTTAACCTATTGTACAAATATTCATCCTGGCGAAAGCTGGGTGGAAACTTTTGACAATCTAAAGAATTATATTCCGAAAGTAAAAGCAAAGTTTTCGGCTGATGCTGCTTTTGGAATAGGTCTTCGATTATCTGATAAAGCCAGCAGATCGCTTCTGGAAGAAGATAATCTTTCCGTTTTCAAGAACTGGTTAGATCAAAATCAGTGCTATATTTTCACCTTTAACGGCTTTCCTTTTGGAGGTTTTCATCATCAGTCTGTCAAGGATCAGGTTCATTATCCTGACTGGACCACTAACTCGAGGTTGGATTATACTTTGCGCCTTTTTGATATTATGGCTGCTCTAATTCCTGATGGAGTTGAAGGAGGTATTTCCACTTCACCACTATCTTACAAATACTGGGATGCCTCTCAAAAAGATAAAGAGGAAGTCCTGCAAAAAGCCACTCTTCATATAGCGAAAATTGCTGAAAAATTATATAAAATTCATAGTGCTGATAGCAAAATCCTGCATTTGGATATTGAACCGGAGCCGGATGGTTTACTGGAAAATACAGATGAAGTTATAAACTGGTATAAGCAATGGTTAATTCCGCAAGGTGCAGCCTATTTAAAGCAGCAATTCGGTTTTTCTGATAAAGAGGCTGAAAACTGCCTAAAAATGCATATCAGGTTATGCTATGATGTGTGCCATTTCGCTATTGTATATGAAAAACCGCAGGATGTTTTTTCTCGTCTTAAAGCAGAAGGCATTAAGGTTGGAAAAATTCAGATAAGTGCAGCGCTTAAGACGATTTTACCTGAAGATACTGAACAGAGGAAATGGATTGAAGATGCATTCACTCCGTTTGTGGAATCTACCTATCTCCACCAGGTTGTAGAGCGGGATGCACGGGGAAAATTTATTCATTATCCTGATTTGCCACAGGCATTGGAAAAATTAAATACTTCTACTGGGATAGAATGGCGTACTCATTTTCATGTACCTGTTTTTTTGGCAAATTATGGTCAATTAGAATCAACACAGGAAGATATTGTAGAGGTACTTCAGTATTTAAAAAATGAAAAAGTATCTGACCATCTTGAGGTAGAAACGTACACCTGGGAAGTACTGCCCGATGATATTCAGCTGGAAATAACAGAGTCTATTGTGAGGGAACTGCAATGGGTGCAGAAAAATTTATAGCATGAAAAAAACAGTCGTTCTTAATGTTGTAGCCTTGTCTTCCCGTCTAATTGGGGAACATACTCCTTTTCTTCAAAAATGGTCTCAAAAAGGAAAGCGGGTCAATGTAAAACCTCTGCTTCCTGCAGTTACATGCTCTTCCCAGGCAACCTATTTTACAGGTAAGTGGCCCGCTGAGCATGGAGTGGTGGGAAACGGCTGGTGTTTTCTTGACGAGTATGAAATCAAATTCTGGCGCCAGTCCAATAAACTGGTACAGGCTCCAAAGATATGGGAAGAACTAAAAAAACAAGATCTAAATTTCACCTGTGCAAACATGTTTTGGTGGTTCAATATGAATTCTGATGTTGATTTTGCGGTGACACCGCGGCCTTTATATCCTGCTACGGGTTTAAAACTTCCGGATATCCACAGTCAGCCTATGGATTTGCGTCAAAAACTACAAAGTGAGTTGGGACAATTCCCGTTATTTTCGTTTTGGGGTCCAAATGCCAACATAGAATCCACCCGCTGGATCGCCGATGCTTCTATGCTTGTGGATAAATGGCACGATCCTACTCTTACGCTCATTTATCTGCCACACCTGGATTATAATCTGCAGAGGGTGGGAATAGATTTTTCCAAAATGGGTAAAGACCTGCAGGAAATAGATAGAGTATGTGAAGATCTTATTACTTACTACGAAGGTCAGGGTGCGGAGGTAATAATAGTCTCAGAATATGGTATTACAGATGTTAATAATCCTGTACATGTAAACCGGGTATTGCGCGAGAACGGATACTTAGCAGTAAAGGATGAGCTTGGACGGGAAACAATGGACACCTGGGCAAGTAGAGCCTTTGCAGTGGCAGACCATCAGATCGCCCATATTTATATTAAAGATTCAAATGATATAATGCCGGTAAAAGAGCTTCTTGAAAATACATCAGGAATTGAATTTGTTCTGGATAAAAAGGCTCAGGAAAATTATCACCTAAACCACGAAAGGTCAGGGGACCTAGTTGTAATGGCAGATGAAAAATCCTGGTTTACTTATTATTTCTGGTTAGATGATAATAAGGCTCCAGATTATGCAAGAACAGTAGATATACACCGCAAGCCAGGCTATGATCCCGTCGAAACCTTTGCAGATCCCAATATCTCTTTTCTTAAGGCGAAAATCGGACTAACACTTATTAAAAAGAAACTTGGATTCCGTTATCTTATGGATGTTATTCCTTTAGATGCTACTCTTGTCAAGGGTTCTCATGGTCGCTTAACTAAAGAAAAAGAGGACTGGCCTTTGTTTATTACACAAAATTCCGGTTTTTTCAAAGAGTCAGTTGTGGAGCCTACAGATGTTTATGATCTCATTGTCAAACACCTCACTCAATAAACGAATTAAAATAAAACCTGCAGCTTCCAGTAATTTTTCGATGTTAAAGCTATCAATTATAATTACTTTTTCGAAATCGTTATCTATTTGCGTTTTAATTAAATTATTTTTTATATTGCTGAAGTAATTTTAACATCTTCACATTATTTTTAACTTATCTATAAAAAAGCGAATTCTATTAAATCTAACCTTATGAATCAAAGTCTCAATAAGAAAGCATTGTTTTACGGAAGTTGTTTTGCACTCATCACAACAGGCTTATCATTTTCAATAAGAGCTGGAATTCTTACTCAGCTTGGGGATGAATTTGCTCTTTCCGCAGAGCAATTAGGACATATCAATTCTATGTGGTTCTATGGGTTTCCAATTTCCATGATCATCGGGGGATTGGTTTATCATTCAGTAGGTGCTAAAAATATCATGAGAGTGGCTTTTGTGGCTCATACATTAGGTGTATTATTAACAGTGTATGCTGACGGGTATGTGAGTCTGCTCATTTCTATGCTATTTATCGGTCTAGGCACCGGCTGTACCGAGGCAGCCTGTAATCCTATGATTGCAGATATGTATTCCGGAGTGAAAATGAACAAAATGCTGAACAGGTTCCATATGTGGTTTCCGGGTGGGATCGTACTTGGAGCTATCATTTCTTTTATAATGACCCGACTGAACCTCGGCTGGGAAGCTCAGATGTGGGTGATAATGATTCCTGCCATTACTTATGCTGCTTTGTTTTTTGGAAAAGCTTTCCCAAAACCAAAAGTGGAAGGAGCGACGTCTCTTTTGTCAAACTTTAAAGCCATGCTAAGTCCATTATATATATTTTTAATTATCTGTATGGCCCTTACAGCTATCACAGAGTTCGGACCTGGTCAATGGGTAGAAGTTATTTTAGGTAGCAGTGGAGCAAATCCTATGGTCATTTTAGCACTGACTGCTGGGCTTGTTACTGTAGGAAGGTTTTTTGCCGGGCCGGTTGTGGGGAAATTAGGTCAAACCGGTGTGCTGCTTGGAGGTGCGATTTTTGCGGCAGTGGGAATTTACCTTTTAAGTATAGTGACGGGTCCTATGGCCTACGTGGCAGCAGTAATCTGGGCTCTTGGGTATTGCTACTTCTGGCCGGTGATGGTTGGAGCTGTGGCACAGCGGGTTCCTTTGAGCAGTGCCCTTGGAATGTCAATTATTGGAGCAGTCGGCATGTTTTCTTCAGGTATTTTTCAGCCTATCATAGGAAGCTGGATTGACGGTTCGATGGCAGAATATAGAAGTCAGGGGCTTACCGGGAATGAATTGGAGTTGGCAGCGGGTCAGGAAACCCTGGAAAAAATGATTTCCTTCCCTGCGATTTTGATCGTACTGTTTGCTATTCTGTTTTTCTGGCAAAAAAATTCAAAAAATACTGAGGCAGTCAAACCTGCTTAGGAAATATTTGAAATGTACATGAAGTTGATAGGGGTTGATCTGGCAACAATTAGGTGCTTTTTCAGAAAAAGATTTTCTCTTCTGGCTGATTAACCTCCACGCTTTTAAATACCCTTCTGTCAGGCTTTTGCTATTAAAGTCTTATATTTTTACCTGCAGCTCTACGGGGATTGTATTAAAATTCTGGATAAGACACCAGTGACCAGGCTTCTCTTCTGCTTTGCTGTTAGTAAGTAGTCACCAGGCTGGTTTTTGAAGCGGCATTATCAAAACTTTAAGTTCAGTTTGCAATAACGGGTTTATTAAAATATCTTTTACCTTTTTCATCAAGAAACCATTTAAACTGCAGGCATCATACTTTAATTGATATTTGCTTCAGGAAATTTCTATTTGATGTCTTACACTATTAGCTGTGAAAAGCCGGTTTTAAGATGAGGCGTTAGAAGGTAATATTTCGAATCATTGTTTGAATCCCCTTCTCCTTATCAACAGATCTGTTTTTCTCCAATTATTCGCTATTTCTTTAAAGCTTTCTGATAATATTCTCTGCAGCTTTTTTATATTAGTGAAAATTTAACAATCAACCAGAAGAAAATTAAATGAAGCCTAACAAAAACAGATGGCTAATTGCTTTATCGGCAATCAGTATACATATTTCCATAGGTGCAGCCTATGCCTACAGCGTTTATACAATTCCCTTAGGCGAGAGCATGGGCTGGAGCGTCTCTTCCGTTACTATAGCCTTTACGGTTATGATGACGTTGGGGGGAGCTTCGGCAGCGGTTTTCGGAAGATTTGTAGAAAGAAACGGACCAAGGAAATCTGCCATGCTTGCCGCTGTTCTGTTTGGTCTGGGACAGGCAGGTTCAGGTTTTGCAGTCTCCATAGATTCTCTTACTCTTTTTATTCTCAGCTACGGACTCCTTAGCGGAATAGGCCTCGGGATTGGTTATATTTCACCCGTATCCACACTCGTAAAATGGTTCCCGGACCGTCGCGGCCTGGCAACCGGGATGGCTGTTCTTGGCTTTGGCTCCGGCGCGCTTATCACAGCCCCCGTTGCCGCAAGCCTCATGGAATCTGTAGGAATCACCACCACTTTTTACATCCTTGGCGGCAGTTATTTTCTTCTTATGACCGCTGGTGCCTTATACATCGCACCACCACTGGCGGGATGGTTACCAAAAGGGATGAAAGAAAACGTAGCCTCGGGTAAAGAAAAAATCAGGGATTTATCCCAGCTCACCGCACGGGAGTCCGTTAAAACAAAGCACTTCTGGATGTTATGGACCATTATGCTTATAAATACCAGCGCCGGTATTATGATGATCTCTGTTGCCTCACCAATGGCCCAAAGCATTGGCGGGATGACGGCGGGAGCCGCAGCTGTTATGGTTGGTATTATGGGAATCTTTAACGGTGCCGGGAGAATTGGCTGGGCAGCAGCCTCAGATTATCTTTCGCGCCCCGTCGTCTTTATCATATTCTTTATTATTCAGCTGGTGGCATTCGTTACTCTTCCGGTCATTGGAAGTGCAATTTTATTCCAGATACTCATTTTTCTGGTGGTAAGCTGTTACGGAGGAGGGTTTTCAAATCTTCCCGCCTTTATTGCAGACCTTTTTGGCACAAAAGAACTCGGCGCAATCCACGGTTACCTGCTTACAACATGGTCTCTTGGCGGACTCATTGGCCCAACGCTGGTATCACAAATCTACGCCGCGACGGGAAGTTATATTCCGGTTTTCTACGTCTTTATCGGGCTAATTATAGTAGCACTCGTTATTTCGATAATGCTGAAAGCCAATATTCGGGGAGTACGAAAAGAGCAGGCGCAAACAACACGAAAGGTTGCATAATTTTTTCTGAAGATTTTTAGAATATGATCAGGAGTGATAAAAGTTTTCATTTTACAGAAGCAAAAAATTGGCAGGAGTAGACCTGAAAGCCAATGCCGAAAATTGCCAGTTTTAATACATCATGCTACGGAATCTTATCTTTTAAGCTGTAGTAGCTCATTTTTTAAAAAATTGCTTTGAACTAGGGAAATAAAAGGATTTCATATTTAACAAATATCGACTTAAATGCCTCAAAATTAATGTTTTGACCTTCCGCGGAACAGAAATTTGAGTAAAACAGAAAAATGGACTTCCAAAGCATCTTTTCCGGAGAATTTCAGACACTTTTAATGCATTCACCGGTTACTTTAGGTCGAAAATTGCCATTTTAAAGCATTGAAAAAAGACAGTCAGATGTAAATGATTAATTTATGAATTTGTAATGTCGAAAATTGCAATTCCAGCTCCGTAGTACAAAAAATACATTTTAAGAAACTTTAAAGCTAATCATGAGAGTCGAACGATGTCCGCTTTGTGAAAATGAGGGTGCAAGATCTTTTAAGTCTGAAAAGAATCAATTTCTCGAGTGCGTGCATTGTAAAGGACTTTTTGTTCCTAAAGATTTTCTGCCCAAACCGAAGGATGAAATCGCCAGGTATACATCCCATAATAATGATGTAAACGATCTCAAATATCAACAATTTGTTTCGCCTGTAGTAGAGGAAATTCTTCAGCATTTTGATGCCTCCCGGCATA
>NZ_JAVRHO010000028.1:0-39280 GCF_031846515.1 Autumnicola lenta | reverse complement strand
AAGGAAGTCTCTATAAAATAGAAAAGCGCAAATCTCAAAAAGAGAATGCGCTTTTCACAACCTAACCAATAAACCAATTCTTACAAATACCTCTTGTACCTATTTACATCTACTTTCGCTTGCAGATCATGAAGGAGATTATATAACCCAAAGAAAGTCCTGCTCATATATAAAAAGTGACGGCTTCCCCTGTTACCATTCATTTTTCGAAGCTCGGGATCCTTAGAGTATCTTTCACTAAGTGCAGTGAGGTGTTTCCAGAAAGCTTCATCTGTAAAGTCAAATTTTTCAGATTGATATGGAGTAGAAAACATATTAAACATCTCATAAAACATTTCAGAAAAGAAAGAAACCTCCTTTGGACTGTCAGCCTCAGTGATGATCTCCAGCTTTCGCAACTGCTCTGCAAAATATTCCGGGTTATCCAAGTTCTTCCTATCAGTTAAAGAAAAATACGGTTCATAGAAATCAGCAGGGATTTTTTTAATACAACCAAAATCTATGGCTATTAAATTATCTTCTTTATCTATGAGAAAGTTACCAGGATGTGGATCTGCATGCACTTCATTTAAGCCGTGAATCTGGAACATATAAAAATCCCAAAGTGCCTGCCCTATTTTATTTGCCTTCTGCTGATCATTATTCTGTTTGGCAAAATCACTGAGGTGTTTTCCTTCCATCCAGTCCATTGTGATAATTCTCTCACTGGACAAATCTTTATAATACTTAGGAAATCTAAGGTTTGGAATATGAGCACAAGCTTCAGAAATATGTATGCTCTGCTCCACTTCCAAAACATAATTTGTTTCTTCCAGCAGCTTCCCCTCTACTTCTTTAAAATATTTTTCTGAATCCTTCGCCTGAAGGTTAAACATTTTTAGCGCTATAGGCTTTACCATTGCAAGATCTGAACTGATACTGTCTGCAACCCCTGGATATTGGATTTTCACAGCAAGTTTCTTCCCATTTTTAGTAGCCTGGTGCACCTGTCCGATGCTGGCCGCATTTACAGATTGGGTTGCAAACGTATCATATAGATCTTCCGGAAATGTTCCGTGGTATTTTTTAAAGGTTTTTCGAACTAAAGGCGCCGATAATGGAGGAACACTAAACTGTGCAAGACTGAATTTCTCCACATACGCACTTGGCAACAAATTTTTCTCCATAGAAAGCATTTGGGCCACTTTAAGCGCGCTTCCTTTCAGGCTTTTGAGTCCGTCGTAAATATCACTGGCGTTACTTTCGTCCAGTTCATCACGCGTCAACTCATTGTTAAAAGCTTTTTTACTATAATATTTAATGTAATTCCCACCTATTTTTACACCGGTACGAACCATTTTTGAGCTACGACCTAATTTCCCTGTGGGTATTTTGTCTATTGTTTTCATTTTATATACGGCTTATGCCATTTTTTCTTTCCATAGAAATTTGCCAAAATCCACTATTCGATCCAAAGGTGTACTGTCAAAAACGTCAAATATCGTATTCACAGATTTTTCTATGGCTATATCTGTACTTTCAAATCCTGGAGAATTATCATCTTTCCAGAATCTCAAAAGGAACAGCAATTGTATCCAGGCACCTTCTGAAAACACAGCTTCAGATTGCTTTATGACATTTACTGACTTTTCCTGGTTACCCTCTCTCACTAAGTTTGCAGCAAAAGATTTCACTTTTTTCCGAAGACCTTTTAACTGCTCCAGATTTTTAAGTGGCATTTCACCCTTTTTCAGCGTAAATAATACATAACTTCTATTAGCCGTCAGGATTTCAAAGAACGTATAGAAGAACGTTAGCATCTTTTCCCTGTTGGAGAAAGATTCATATTCCGGGCTCTTTCCTATTACATTTAAAGCATGATCATAAAAACGGCTCCAGATTCCTTTTTCAAGACCTTCAAAACTTCCAAAAAACTGGTAAAATTCCTGCTCTTCAATTTTATTCACTTTACAGAATTTATATACAGTTCCCGGAGTCTTCTCTTCCTCCAGAACATAATCCATATATAGACTTATAAGACGATCCTCATCAAGTTTTTTCTTAGTGGTACCTGTTTTAGCTGTCATAACACTTACTTTTTTCTATTCAAATATAGTTACTTGTTCAACATTTACGTGTGAATGTTAAACAAAATGTTTGTTAAATATTTCCTTTTCAGTAGTATTCCATAAGTTAGACGCCGAAACTGGCAAAACCTTACATCTTGCTATGTCAGTTTGTCAGCGGCAGTTCAATGGTACTTTTTTTGACCTTATTGAGCCGAATGATTAACAAATAAAAAATTATATATGGCAACCGGAAATATTAATGTGTCTGTAGAGAACATTTTTCCTCTTATTAAGAAGTTCTTATACAGTGATCATGAGATCTTCCTGAGGGAATTGATCTCTAACGCAACCGATGCAACCCTTAAATTGAAACATCTCACCAGTATTGGGGAAGTATCTGTAGAATACGGAAATCCCGTAATCGAGGTAAAAGTTGATAAAGAAGGTAAAAAGCTTCACGTTATCGACCGGGGAATTGGAATGACGAAGGAGGAAGTTGAAAAATACATTAACGAAGTAGCTTTCTCCGGAGCCGAGGAATTCCTTGAAAAATATAAAGATTCTGCTAAAGACAGCGGAATCATAGGACACTTTGGTCTTGGTTTTTATTCTGCATTTATGGTGGCCCATAAGGTGGAAATAATCACAAAATCTTTTAAAGACGAACCAGCTGCTCACTGGACTTGTGAAGGAACTACAAAATTCACTTTGGAAGAAGGAGATAAGCAGGAGCGCGGTACAGAGATTATCCTTCATATTAATGAAGATGAAGAAGAATTCCTGGAAGAAAACAGAATTCAGGAGTTACTGGTGAAGTATAACAAGTTTATGCCAATTCCAATTAAATTCGGGACTACAGAAGAAACCCTTCCGTTACCTGAAGATGCTCCGGAAGACGCTGAGCCGGAAACAAAAACCGTAGACAATATTATTAATAATCCCGAGCCGGCCTGGACAAAGCAACCAACCGATCTTGAAGAAAAAGATTATAATAATTTCTACCGCGAATTGTACCCCATGCAGTTCGAGGAGCCGTTATTCCACATCCATTTAAATGTAGACTATCCTTTTAATCTTACCGGAATCTTATACTTCCCAAAGATGACCCAGGATATGAACATCCAGAAAGATAAAATCCAGCTTTATCAAAACCAGGTATATGTTACCGATAATGTTGAAGGGATTGTACCGGAATTTTTAACAATGTTACGCGGAGTAATAGATTCTCCTGATATTCCTTTGAACGTTTCCCGTTCTTATCTTCAGGCAGATTCTTCAGTTAAGAAAATCTCCAGTTATATTACCCGTAAAGTTGCAGATAAGCTGAAAACGCTTTTTAATAATAATCGTAAAGATTTCGAAAAGAAATGGAATGACATCAAAATCGTTATTGAGTACGGAATGCTTTCAGAAGAAAAATTCTTCGACAAAGCACAAAGTTTCGCACTTTATCCCACGGTAGACAATACGTACTATACTTTTGAAGAACTTGAGGAAAAGATAAAGGAAAACCAGACCGACAAGGACGGAAATATGGTTGTACTTTATGCTTCCAACCAGGATGAGCAACACAGTTACATCCAGGCAGCCAAAGATAAAGGGTACCAGGTACTACTTTTAGATTCACCTATTATTTCTCACTTGCTACAGAAACTGGAATCTTCTAAAGAAAAACTTTCTTTTGTACGTGTAGATTCTGATCATGTGAACAACCTCATCAAAAAAGATGATGAAAATATCTCCAAACTTTCAGATGAAGAAAAGGAGAAATTGAAAGCAGATTTTGAAAAAGTTGTTCCGAAGGAAAAGTACACTGTACAATTAGAAGCTATGGACAGCGATGCTGCACCGCTCATTATTACCCAACCGGAGTTTATGCGCCGTATGAAGGAAATGCAACAAACCGGCGGCGGTGGAATGTTTGGAATGGGCAATATGCCAGAAATGTATAATCTTGTGGTAAATACCAACCACGACTTAATTTCTGAAATCCTAAACACGAAAACTGACAAAAAACAGGAGCGCCTTATAAAGCAATCCCTGGATTTGGCCAGACTATCTCAAAACCTGCTTAAAGGAGAAGAATTAACTGCTTTTATTAAGCGCAGCTTTGATATGGTGAAGTAATTGGATATATTACAAATGACAAAACCGCTTTGCTGCAATTACAGTAAAGCGGTTTTTTTAATTCGATATTGGGCAAATTTAGGCATGAGCAGTTAGCAGTCCATAATCTAAAAAAAATTAAATTGAAATCCAGACAAAAATTAATTGGATTCTTTTGCGTGTTCGGCTTAAAAGAAATAGATTTTATACCTCGGTTGCAATTTTTCTCTCGGAAATATTTCTGTAAATAATTTGATAGAATTGTTGAACATCATAAGGCTTAACAATAATGTCATCCATCCCGGCCTTGAATATTTTCTCACGCATCTCCTCTACTTCTACAGCTGTTAATGCCACAATCGACACCGTAGAATTAAATTGCCGGATATTCATTGTAGCTTCCAAGCCACCCATCCCAGGCATATTAAGGTCCATAAGAACAAGGTTGAAATCGTTTTCTTTTACCTTTTTAATTGCTTCCTCACCATCACCGGCAACTTCGCAAATAAATTTTTTCTTCTCAAGTATCCTGCTGGTAACTACCTGGTTAATTCGATTGTCATCTACAATAAGAACCCGTTGCGGAATAGAATTCTCATTTATAGATTCTTCATTTTGCGCTTTTTCCGTAGCTTTTTCTTTTCTGGAATTATCTTTTTGGAAGCCAATAGTAAAATTAAATTTAGAGCCTTTACCTTCCTCGCTTTCTAAAAATATTTCGGAGTCGAAAAGTTCCAGTAATTTTTTAACTATTGGAAGCCCCAATCCTGTACCCTGATAGTTGTAGTTAGAAGTATTTAACTGCGAGAACTCTTCAAATATATGATTTTGCTTATTCTCAGGAATGCCAATACCGTTGTCTTTTACTTCAAATGAAATAAAGTACATTTCGTCTTCATTCTTCATTTTAAGCTTAGCAGAAAGACGAATATCTCCCCTTTCTGTAAATTTAACCGCATTCCCTACCAGGTTCATTAAAACCTGAGAAAGTCGTACAGGATCTCCCATTAAATAAGACGGGATATCATCATCAATATGAATGTGGATATGATTGTCGTTTTGGATACGGGCAAACTCAAAAGTGTTTAAGATACTGCTCATTAAATCTTTAAGATGAAATGATACCTTCTCCAGTTTTACCAGGTTTGATTCCATTTTGTTCATCTGCAGCACGTCATTAATAAGAGCTAATAGATAATCTGCAGAGAATTTTAACGACTTTAAGTCGCTCTGGTGCTTCTTTAAAGTTTTATCCTCCAACAAAAGAGAAGTTAATCCGATCACTCCGTAAAGCGGAGTCCTGATTTCATGGCTAACAGTAGAGAAAAACTTTGTTTTTAGCCTGGAAAGATGTTCCGCCTGATTTTTTGATTCATAGAGCTCGCTGTTCTTAATTTTTAACTCATCTATCAGCTTCTTTCTGTCACGGTTAATTTTATTAAGTACAATAAGAATAATTATTAAGACAATGGAAGATACCACCATTATAAAAATTTTCTCATTAGATTTCTCTATAATCTCGGCCTGAAATTGCTGCTCTTTTTCTGCTAAATCAAGATTATTCTGATATTCATTATTATCAAACTTTGCGTTAGCTATATTAATTTGCCTTAAGCGTTCTTCTTCAAAAATTTTGGAATTGTACTCCTGATATTTCGCCAATGCCAGATATGCTTCTTCAAATCTTTCCAGGTCAAACAGCAAGTCCGCATATTCTTTATAGGCCAAAGATGCCTCCAGCAGGTACGAGTCCTTTTCGGCAACCTCTATAGCATCTTTAAAATAAGGCTCAGCTCTTTTGAGTTCACCCTTTCCTACAAAGTACCTTCCCGTTAAGTAATTGATTACGGATAATAAATTATTGTCTTTTTCATTTGTATCCTTTAAAATTTCCCATACCTTCCAAAGGTAAGGTCCTGCTTTATCAAACTTTTCGCTATCTATATAAGTCCAGGCAATATTGTTTGTGGGATAAAGAATTTCTCTTTTAATATCCACTTCCACAGCAAGGTCAATTGCCTGATTATAATAATCTATACCCAGTTGTATAGTTTCTTTATCTTGAGAATAAACATTTCCCAAGTTGTTATATGCCCAAAGAACCAACGTGTCATTTCTGGATTCATTTGCATAATATAATGCCTCGTTGTAATTCTTTTTGGCACGCAGCGTATCCTTTAAATCAATATAACTACTGCCTAGTATATTATGAGCGTGAAAAATATATTGATTGTTATCCCTAAGCTTAGCTTCCTCAATAAGGTTTCTTGCTTTGTTAATGGCATCGTAGTAATTGTAATCATAGGTGTAGTTTACGGATAACTGGTACAAAGAATCCAGGTAAGAGTCCCTACATGGACTTTGTTGAGCAAAAGCCTGTATGGATACGAGAAAAAGAAGAAGCCTGTAGTAGCTTTTTTCCAAATAGTAGAGGTTAAGTTAAAGATTCTAGGGGTACGAAAATTACTGCATTTCAATGAACTACACAAGATTTTTTTAGGATTAAGGTTCCCCGCTGTTTCCTATACCGATTGGGTTTAGGAGATTTTTTCCTGTATATTTAAACAAAAACCATCATGAACCTCCCGTGGCATCTCTATTTTATGGCTGGAATTTACATTATTGCCGGTCTTATGCATTTTATAAGGCCCAGAATGTATATGCGAATAATGCCACGATATTTACCTGCACATAAAGCCCTGGTTTATGTGAGTGGTATTGCAGAAATAATTTTAGGAGCAGCTTTGCTATTTGAAATTTCGAGGAATATAGCTGTTAGCGGAATTATCCTCATGTTAATGATTTTTTTACTTGTTCATTTTTATATGTTATCTTCAGAAAAAGCCGCTGCAGGAATTCCGAGGTGGATTCTGATCCTTAGGATTCCACTTCAGTTTTTTCTTATGTGGTGGGCGTGGCAATATTTTCAATATTAAAATAATGGATTCAGAAATAATTGATCTTCCTGAAGCAGAACTTTTATATTTCCCTCACTTTTTTTTTGAAACTAAAGCGGATGCTTATTTTGAAAAACTGCTTAGTGATATTGAATGGAGACAGGAAAAAATTAGATTATTCGGCAAAGAAGTTTTACAACCGAGGCTTACGGCCTTATATGCAAACAATAATAAAACCTACACCTACTCTGGCTTAACATTACAGCCCGAAAATTTTTCTGAAGAATTACTTCAGATAAAAACTGCTGTAGAAAAAGTCTGTACTGTAAATTTCAGCACCTGTCTGTTGAATTTATACCGAAGCGGACAGGATAGCATGGGCTGGCACGCTGATGATGAAAAGGAACTGGGAGTAAATCCCGAAATTGCTTCAGTAAGTTTTGGGGTAGAAAGGATCTTTCATTTCAAACATAAAACAGAAAACCAAAAGCACAAGCTTATCCTGAAGCATGGAAGTTTGCTCATTATGAGAGGCAGCACCCAACACTTCTGGAAACATCAACTTCCAAAGTCGAGAAAGGACATAGGAAGCAGGATCAATCTTACTTTCAGAAAGATAATCTGATCATTTGTAAATCTCATTCAGCACCTCTGCCAAACGAAGCCCCCCCTTTTGTAACTGCTCCAGCACCAAAGGAAATCTCTCGTACATATAATCATATCCAAGTTTTTCACCACTGTCCACAGAAGCATAAAGTTCATCTGCAAGATCCCGGGACTCATACACCCAGTCCAGAAGATTGCCGGATGTAATTTGAGCTCTCTGTTCTTTTGAAAGTTCATTGGTGTTCTCAGCAAGTTCAGTATAGCTCATCTGGAAAGAGTTGATCATTTTGCTATCCCACACACTGTGAATGTTGGTACCATCTCCAAACCATCTTACCTGGATATCATTACCTCCTTTATCTTCACTCCTGCCGGCGTGAAAAGGCTGATGAAGATCACCCATGAAATGAATTAACATTTTTAAATAAAACTGCTTGTCCTCTTTAGAAGCATTTTCATCTTTTAAAACAGCAACACTTTTTTCTATAGCTTGTACCAGATCTCCACGTGGATTTGCTTCTTCCCGATTATACTCCTCTTCTTCAGGATCAATATTAACATAATGCCAGGGACCATATTGCCTGAACTTTGAATCGCTTTTAATATCATCGGCATAATTTGCCACAAAAGCCAGGCTTCTTCCGTTTAGTAATTTATCTATGGCCTTTTGTGCTTTTTTAGAGAGATGGGCCTCAGCAATTTCAGCAGTGGCACGATGGCCGGTCTTCCCCCAATCCCCATTATTGGCAAAAGAAAGCTGCAAAATAAAAACAGATAAGAGAGCAAACAAGTAGGATTTCATAGCAGGTAATTTTTCGGCAAATATAATCAAGCTGCACAAAATGAATGTTAAAATTAATTTTTTATCAATTTAAAGTAATACATTTATAATATCATTTTAATATCAACCAACAATTTTAGTCATGACTCAGGAAAAAGGTTTAAATCCATCAAACGGATATGTAATGTTATTCATCTTTCTTATCCTCTTCATTGGAAGCATCATAGGCTTCGCAATGTTTAAAAGCGTATGGCTCGGTTTGTCTTTTCTCGCCGCTCTTATTATTTTGCCAGGGTTAATATTAGTTAATCCAAACGAATCCAGAGTTTTATTACTCTTTGGTGATTATAAAGGTACCGTCAAAAAAAACGGTCTTTTCTGGGTTAATCCGTTTTATACAAAAAAGAAAATTTCCCTTCGCGCCAGGAACTTTGACAGTGAACGGCTTAAAGTAAACGATAAGCTTGGAAACCCGGTTATGATTAGCACAATTCTTGTTTGGCGGGTAATGGACACCTATAAAGCTTCTTTTGATGTCAATAACTTTGAAAATTTTGTGGTGGTACAAACAGATGCAGCAGTGCGAAAATTGGCAAGTTTATATCCTTATGATAACTTTGCAGATGAAGGTCTGGATGAGGACATCACCCTTCGCTCCAGCGTAAACGAAGTTAGTGAAGCGCTGGAAAAAGAACTGGAAGAACGTCTATTTATCGCAGGAATTGAAGTTTTGGAGGCCAGGATTGGTTACCTCGCTTATGCCAACGAAATTGCCAGTGCCATGTTAAAGCGACAGCAGGCAACGGCTATTGTTGCTGCCAGGCACAAGATTGTAGAAGGTGCAGTAGGTATGGTAGAGATGGCTTTGAATGAATTAAGCAGGAAAGAAATTGTAAATCTTGATGACGAGCGCCGGGCCGCAATGGTTAGCAACCTCATGGTAATTCTCTGCGGAGATAAAGATGCCACCCCTGTGGTAAATGCAGGAACTTTGAATCATTAAAAATAAAAGATTTTGCTTTTGGAGATTAGAAACCTTTGAACCTATAAAAAAACTATTATAAATTATCAGCAATAAAAGCCATATGCTCAAAATCACAATTATCGGCCTGTTTCTCCTTTTTAATATTCAGCCGACTATGGCTCAGGAAACTTTTACTGAAGAGGAGTTGACGATAAATAATTTTGTCGACGGCACGTTAACAATTCCTGCAGAAGGCACAGCTTCTTCTCTGGTAATTTTAATCCAGGGATCGGGACCCACCGACAGGAATAGCAATCAGCCCATGATGAAGAACGATGCCTTGAAGAAAATGGCCCATCGTTTAGCTGAAGAAGGAATTGCCAGTTTTCGGTACGATAAAAGAATCATGAAGATTGGTCAGTCAGAACTGAAGGAAAAGGATCTTCGTTTTACCAATTTTGTTGAAGATGCCAATACAGTGCTGGACTACTTCAGAAAAAATGAAGAGTATGCGAAAATAATTGTAGCGGGACACAGCCAGGGTTCCTTAGTGGGTATGCTTGCGGCAAATGATAAAGCTGATGCTTTTATCTCCCTGGCCGGTGCGGGTCGTAGTATTGATGATATTATTACTGAACAAATTGGTAACCAATTACCAGAGCTTAAGGAAGGTACCAGAGCTGCTTTGGATGAAATAAAGCAGAAAGGAAGCACCACCAGTTATCATCCTTTTCTGGAATCTATGTTCAGATCAGATGTACAACCATTTCTTGCCTCCTGGATTCAGTTTGATCCTGCTTTAGAAGTCGCAAAACTGGAAATACCGGTTTTAATCATCAACGGAACTTCCGATGTCCAAATGAAAACCAAAGAAGCAGAATTGCTGAAAGAAGCAAAACCAGATTCAGAAATGGTAATTATTGATAATATGAATCACGTTTTCAGGGAAATCCAGGGAAATGACCAGCTGGCAAATTCAAAATCTTATAACGAACCCAACCGGCCGTTGCACCCTGAATTGATTCCTATAATGACAGATTTTATACGGAATCTGGAAAAATAAATAAAATGAGTAATAAAAAAGCATTTGCATTGAGAGTGGATGAGGAGATGCTAAAAGCCATTGAAAAATGGGCTTCTGACGATTTTAGAAGCACCAACGGGCAGATAGAGTGGATGCTGAGCAAATCTTTAAAGGAAGCTAAAAGACACCCTAAAAATAAAACCCAAAAATAAAAAATGGCTTACAAAATCGTATTTTCAGACATAGATGGCACATTGCTGAATAGCAAAAGAATCCTATCTGACCACACCATAAAAATCGTAAAAAATATAAGTGAAAAGCTTCCGTTCGTCCTTATATCTGCAAGGATGCCTGCGGCAATGCGGCACCTTCAGGATGATCTCAATATCAAACATTATCCAATTATCGCTTATAATGGCGGACTCGTTTTAGTGGACGAGAAACCTATTAGTTCTACTACCATTCCGTTAAATATTGTGGAAGACCTACATAACTTCAATGCTGAAATGGACTGCCATTTAAGCCTGTACCACAATGATGAATGGTATGTCCCCAGACAAGATAAATGGTCTGCCCGGGAAGAAACCAATACTAAGATTGCTCCCGAAGTAAAATCCAATGCAGATGTAATTGCCAAATGGAAGAAAGAAGATAAAGGCGCCCATAAAATTATGGCAATGGGAAAAGAAGAGAACATAGATAAAATAAGGAATTTCCTTACTGATAATTATGGCGACAAGCTCCATTTATACAGATCGAAATCAACTTATTTGGAAATAGCCAACAAAGAAATATCCAAATTTTCGGCAATTCAGTATTTACTAAAGGAGCACTACGGGTGCGATGCCAAAGATTGTATTGCTTTTGGGGATAACTACAACGATGTGGAGATGGTAAAAGGCGTTGGAATGGGAATAGCTGTTGCTAATGCAAGGAATGAAGTCCTGGAGGTTGCAAAGGTGGTTACTCATTCAGGAACTGAGGACGGCGTTGCTAAAAGTCTAATAGAGCTCTTTAAATTAGAAGATGTATAAGTATTTAAAATCTTAAAGAAACCTTGATTAAAATTGTAATTTGCCACAGTAACCACAAATATTTAAATGGAAGAATTACCGGTCTTTACCAATGATGCTATCGTCTTTGGATTATTGATGATAGCCCTTGGCTTCGTTTTCTACACCTCATCTCAAAAAGAAGGTTTCTGGAAGAAATTTTATTCTGTAGTTCCCGCACTGCTAATGTGCTACCTAATCCCCGCCATATTTAATTCGTTGGGATTAATAGACGATTCTACCTCTAACCTTTATTTTGTATCCAGTCGTTTTTTGCTTCCGGCAGCGCTTGTACTTATGACACTTAGTATTGATTTAAAAGCCGTATTTAACCTGGGCCCAAAAGCACTTATCATGTTTTTTGCGGGCACGTTGGGGATCATCCTTGGAGGACCACTGGCTATACTTTTATTTTCAGTAATATCACCAGAAAGCATTGGCGGTGCTGGCCCCGATGCGATCTGGCGCGGACTTTCAACAATTGCAGGAAGCTGGATAGGAGGCGGTGCCAACCAGGCAGCTATGTTAGAGATTTATGAGTATAATCCAGATCTCTACGGCGGGATGGTATTAGTGGATATTGTGGTAGCCAACCTCTGGATGGCTATTGTACTAATGGGAATTGGAAAAAATGAAAAAATAGACAATTGGTTAAAAGCTGATAATTCTGCTATTGAAGAACTAAAGAACAAAGTTTCCACTTATGCAGCAAGTGTCACGCGAAATCCTTCTCTGGCAGATTTAATGATCATGCTTTCTTTGGCATTTGGTGCTGTAGGTATTGCGCATTGGGGTGCCGATGGAATTTCAGGGTTTCTTTCTGCCAATTTTGAAGTTTTCACAGATAGCAAAAGTGCGCTATCCTCCTTCTCTTCCACCTTCTTTTGGATGATCACCATTGCCACTGCAATTGGGATTATACTTTCTTTTACAAAATTCAAGTCTTATGAAGGAGCTGGTGCCAGTAAGCTTGGGAGTGTTTTTATTTATATTCTTGTAGCAACTATAGGCATGAAAATGGACCTGGGAAGTGTTTTTGATAATCCCGCCTTAATTGGTATAGGACTGGTCTGGATCACTATCCACGTTATTATACTGGTTGTTACTGCCAAATTAATTAAGGCTCCATACTTCTTCCTTGCCGTAGGTAGCCAGGCAAATGTCGGTGGCGCCGCATCTGCTCCTGTCGTCGCTGCAGCCTTTCATCCTTCTCTGGCTACAGTTGGCGTGCTCCTTGCTGTATTTGGCTATGTAGTTGGAACCTATGGGGCAATTTTGTGTACAATTTTAATGCAAATGGCTTCCACAGGTTAGTATAAACAGGAAATTTATATGATATTTGCGCTCCAAAATTTATTGTCATTAACATGAAAAAGACAGGCCTTCTTTTACTATTTATATTTTGTATTACCGCATGCTCTGAAACAGAGAGCAATTTAACTGTAAGAGGAAAAATTGACGGACTTAAGAAAGGTACCGTGTATCTGCAAAAAATAGAAGACACTGTAATGGTTAATTTAGACTCTGTGGAAATTCAGGGTGATCCTCAATTTGTACTGGAAACCTATATAGAAAGTCCACAGATGATGTATCTGTACCTGGATAAAGTAGACAATTCTGAATATGACGACAGGTTGGATTTCTTTGCCGATGCGGGCGAAATAACGATAAATACCAAACTGGAGAAGTTTGAAACCGCTGCAAAAATAGTTGGTTCAAAAAATCAGGAGAAATTGGGCGAGTATCGCAAAATAATGAAGCGATTCAACGACAGTAACCTGGATTTAATAAAAGCCAGTTTTGAAGCACAACAGGCTCAGGATGAAGATAAGTTAATGGAGATAGACCAGGAGTATGATAAACTGCTAAAAAGAAAATATCTCTATACGGTCAACTTTGCCATTAATAATAAAAATTTGGAAATTGCCCCGTATCTTGCGTTATCTGAAGTATTTGATGCCAACATCAAGTACCTGGATACGATCTACAACTCCTTAAATAAAGACGTGAAAAAATCTAAATATGGGCAGGATTTAAAGAAATTCCTTAAAGAAAGAAAACAGGAAGAAGAACTTCAGGAAGAGATCGAGGAAGAATATGCAGAGGAAAACTCTTGATTTTCACTTCCATTACAACAATTCCTATTTATAAAGTATTAGTATTTATTTAAAAGTATTGGCAGGTCAATTTTCTAAATTTGAGAAAAGACTTGTATGACTTCTAAAATTCCTTCTGAAAACAACTACGATATAATTTGTGTTGGCGGTGGCATCATGAGCGCCACTCTGGCCCTAATGATGAAACTGCTGGAACCAAAAAGCAAGATCCTCATTCTTGAAAGACTTGAAAAAGTAGCCGAAGAAAGCACGGAAGCATGGAACAACGCCGGTACAGGACATTCTGCACTATGCGAACTCAACTACACGCCAGAAAAAGAAAATGGTAATATTGAAATTTCAAAAGCCATCAAAATCTTTGAACAATTTGAAACCACCAAACAATTCTGGGCATACCTTGTTGAGCAGGGACTAATAAGGGATCCAAAGAACTTCCTGCGATCTGTACCCCACCACAGTTGGGTTAGAGGTAAAGATGATGTGAAATTTCTGAAGAAACGTTATGAAGCGATGAAGGCTTCACCTTTCTTTAAAACCATGGAGTTTTCTGAAGATTTGGAAACACTGAAAAAATGGTTTCCGCTTATCATGGAAAACAGAGACAGGAATGAGAAAATGGCCGCAACCAGGATGGAACTCGGTACTGAGGTTAATTTTGGCAAACTCACCGAGAGATACTTTCATATTCTTGAGACAGAATATGATATTCCAGTACTTCGCGGACATGAAGTTCTTGATATAGATCCTGAAAAAGAACAGGAATGGAAAGTGGAAGCAAAAAACCTAAAGACCGGGGAAAAATGTCATTATGATGCAGAACATGTCTTTATTGGAGCCGGTGGCGGTGCGTTACCACTTTTACAAAAGGTAGAAATTAAAGAAAAAGAAGGCTATGGAGGATTTCCGGTAAGCGGGCAATGGCTCTACTGCAAAAATCGTGAAATTATAGAGAAGCATCATGCTAAGGTGTACAGCAAAGCGGGACCAGATGCACCTCCAATGTCCACACCACACCTGGACAGCCGGCACATTGATGGTAAAAAAGAATTATTATTTGGACCCTTCGCAGGATTTAGTACGAAATTCTTAAAAGAGGGTTCTAAACTTGATCTTCCAAAAACAATTAACCTTAGTAACATTCCTTCTATGTGGGGAGTTTTCTGGCATAATTTACCGTTGACAAAGTACCTGATAAACCAGGTGACCATGGGCCACGAAGAGCGAATGGAGGATTTAAGGGTTTTTATTAAGGAAGCAAAAGCTGAAGATTGGGACTTGCGAATTGCAGGACAGCGAGTCCAGATCATTAAAAGGGACAAAGAACAAGGTGGTATTTTGGAATTTGGCACGGACCTCGTGCACAGTACAGATGGAACGATAACTGCCCTTTTAGGTGCCTCACCGGGAGCTTCAGTTGCAGTACCTATAATGATCGATGTTCTGAAGGTAGCATTTCCTGAAAAGCTAAAATCTGCAAAGTGGCAGGAAAAACTTGCAGAAATGGTGCCTTTCTGGAACAAAGACATTGAGAATAATATTGAAGAGTTTCAGAAAGCACAGGCAAATTCTTCTAAAAAACTGGAACTGGACGTACTGCATTAAAGCAAAAGGTCGATAATTGCAATTTTCGGTTCTACAATCCAAACCTGACGTTTACCATATAATGTCGGGTTTACCTCAAAAGGTAGAATTAAATATTGGTAAATCTTTTAGTAAAGCTAAAACCCCACAGGTTTTGAAAACCTGTGGGGTTTCCCTTATACAAAAAAATCCTCGCAAAAGGAGGAGCTTTTACTAAGAGCCGATGGAGGGACTTCCTTCGACTGCGGTAGTAAAAAAACTGCCTCCGCTCTGGACAGGCTTCTCGTCCCTCAACTAAATACAACGAAAAAGCCCCTCCAAAAAAGGAGGGGCTTTTACTTAGAGCCGATGGAGGGACTTCCTTCGACTGCGGTAGTAAAAAAACTGCCTCCGCTCTGGACAGGCTTCTCGTCCCTCAACTAAATACAACAAAAAAAGCCCCTCCAAAAAAGGAGGGGCTTTTACTTAAGAGCCGATGGAGGGACTCCCTTCGACTGCGGCAGTAAAAAAACTGCCTCTGCTCTGGACAGGCTTCTCGTCCCTCAACTAAATACAACGAAAAAGCCCCTCCAAAAAAGGAGGGGCTTTTACTTAAAGAGCCGATGGAGGGACTCGAACCCACGACCTGCTGATTACAAATCAGCTGCTCTAGCCAGCTGAGCTACATCGGCAAAAAACTACTATAAAGCGTTTACCTTTTCCACTAAAGCATTTGCCTTAGTTTCAAATTCTTTATTCACTTCTTTAAAATGTTGTTTGTTATCTTCTACGTCCTTCTTGTTGATCTTTGCAATTAAGTCGTCAAAAGTAGCGATAGCTTCGTCTACGATGGCTTCAGATTTTGCAGGATCTTCTTTAGGATTGGCAGCCTGGTGAATATAAGCGGCATCTATAATATCGCCCATTACATTATTCACATCTCTTTTCAATACTCTTTTACTTGCCATTTTGAATAAATTTTCGGCTGCGAATTTAATCTATTTTTTGATATGCTAAAGAAACTACAGCACATTTTTTCTAAAAAATATTATTTCATTTTCTCCAGGGCGGTTAATGCTTCAGGAATATGCCGCGTAGCATTCATACTGTTGAACTTGTAACGCAATATTCCCTGCATGTCAAAGATAAAAGTCTCCCTTCCCGGAATCATTCCCAGCAGGTTCGGCTTTACACCAAAGAGATCCCTTGCCGTTTTATCTTCATCTGAAAGAAAAATAAAAGGTAAGTCGTACTTAGAAATGAATTTTTGATGAGACTCTTCAGAGTCTGCACTTATTCCTATTACCTCTGCTCCTAATTCCTTAAAATCTTCATACTTATCCCTGAAAGAACAAGCTTCTTTCGTACAGCCGGGGGTGAAATCCTTCGGATAAAAATAAACCACAAAAGGCTGAATTCCTCTAACTGAAGAAAAATCGAAAGTATCACCATTCTGATCCTTTAATTCGATTTCCGGAATACTGTCGCCAACTTTAAGTGCCATATTATTTATTCTCCTTTATAAGTAACAAAATTACGCGGCGTCTCATAAAGCGTAACCATCAGTTCGAGGTCCTCCCTTAGATTATTCCGAAGTTTATTCCAGATAACCACAGCAATATTTTCTGCAGTAGGATTGAGCTTTTTAAATTCTTCCACCTCAACATTCAGGTTTTTATGATCAAAAGGCTGCTCAACTTCCGTATAAATTAGATCCTTCAGAATTTTAAGATCCATCACAAAACCTGTTTCAGGGTCTATTTCTCCGGTAACAGAAACCGTAAGCTCATAATTATGACCGTGGTAATTAGGATTGCTGCACTTTCCGAAAACTTCTTCATTTTTCGCATCATCCCATTCTTTCCTGAAAAGACGGTGGGCAGCATTAAAATGTGCTTTTCTATGGACGGTTAACCTCATGATTTTATATGTGAATAATACTTATCGAATATTATTTTAAACCATTCGGTATATATTTCAGGATTCTGTTTCATATCCTTCTCTACATCCTCAAGGCTAATCCATTTCCAGTCTGCAACTTCATCTGGATTTAAATCTGGTTCTCCTTCGAATTTCCCAACCAAAATATGGTCGAATTCATGCTCTGTCAGGCCATTGTCGAAAGGAGCTTTATATATAAATGAAATCGTATCCTTCAAATCTGTCGAAAAACCCATTTCTTCCTGGAGGCGTCTTTTTCCAGCCTGTATATTAGTTTCTCCCTCGCGCTGGTGGCTGCAACAGGTATTTGTCCATAAACCGGGGGAATGGTACTTTGAAAGTGCACGCTGCTGAATCATGGTCTCTCCCTTCTCATTAAAAACGAAAACTGAAAATGCCCTGTGCAAAAGCGCCTTTTCATGAGCTTCAATCTTCTCCATAAGACCAACCTGCTCATCCTTTTCGTTAACTAAAATAACCTTTTCCTTTGCCATTTTTTCTATTGAAAATCAAATGTACAAAATAGCGAATACCTTTACCAAATAAGTTTTTTCAGGTATTACTACTTTGTGTTTTGTTTAAGTCGGCCGGAATAGAGAGAGCAGTCTATGGATAGAATAAATTCTGACCGCCTGTTAATTTTGTGTTGCTTTTCGTTACAGGGAACACCGTTTATGCAGTCATTCATAATTTCGGTTTCACCATAACCGCGACCGGAAATCCGTTTTGGATCTATGCCTTTCTGCAGGAGATAATCCTTTGTCACCGCTACTCTTTCTTCAGAAAGTTTTAAGTTATAATCGTCATCTTCCCTGCAATCTGTATGAGAACGGACATCGATGAGCAATTCGGGATATTCTCTCATAAACCCGGCTATCCTATCCAGCTCCTTTTTTGCTTCTGTTTTAATTTCAGCCTCGTCCAGATCAAAAATTATGTTGTTTAACTTCAGAATTTTAGCCAAATCGTCTCCTATGCGCGCCGCCACAGCTGATTGCTGAGATCCCTGATTTTCAAACTTCATGAGATTCTGCTTTCGTTTTACTTCCGCGGAATAAAAACTCCAATTAAAAAAAGTACGCATCGCCGCAATATGTTGTTCTGTATCACCAAAAATACTGTGCCCGGCCTGGTACATTACCAGTCCGTTTTGCTCATTATCAAAACCATGACCGTAAACAACAATAGCGGCTTCGGCTTTAGTTAAAGAAGGATTATCAGGCGCCGAAGGATCCATTACAATTTTCTTTACTCCGGATCTCCATAAATTTCTATTTCTCGGATAAAAAACCCGCTCAGAACCATTTAAGTGTGCATTATCTACAATTCCTAAGTACTGCGAAACAGGATCTGCAGGTTGTAAATGAGCGTATGGTGGCGTAGCGTGGCGATGTTTATGATACGGAATTAAACCCGCACTGGCAGCTCCTGCAAATCCTGCTGAAAGAAAATTAAGTTGCATCTTTATTTTGTCAGCGCCTTCTTCTTCTATTCCCACCAGGTTTTCCAACTGACTTCCTGCATGGCAACCGGCCCAGATCGCACCTTTATAATTGCGATTCCAGTAATAAAGATTTTTATGAGTTTCAAATTTTGGCTCTGCATGCGGCATCACAAAAATATCATCGCACACCCCAAGTTCTGATGGGCTTTTCCAATTCGTGGGATCATTACCCCCAAATGCTTCCGCAGGAATTTCTGCAACTTCAAAAAAAGGGAGGGCAATATTTCCGTTTTGCCTGTCCAGCGTCCATTTTGGTGCGACAGAAAGAGTGGTGAAAACTGGCAAATTCAGGTTTGAAACTGCAAACTTGCCAACCACTCCCTTTTTTTGCCAATTTTCGATCTTCTGTTTTACTTCATCAGTTATGTAAGAAACCGGGACAACAAAGGAGCTGCCTCTAAATTCCATATTATCATGAGTAAAATCAACTCCGTCCTTCTCTTTTTCGGGATTTATGATCCATTTTATCTCTACCGACTCGTTTTTCAGCAAATCATGCAGTAAACCATACGGTTTTAGCGCATTAGAAGACGTCTGCGGCCTTTCTCCCATGTTTACCAGGTAAGAACCTGCTGCAATATGTTCCATTTGCGCCTGTGCAGAAGATATCCGCGGAAAAATTACAAGTAAAATTCCCAATATCAGTAATTTATATTCTGAAGAAATCTTCATAAGCTCCAAATGCTCAACCTGAAAGTTACAAACTTTTAAAAAAATGAAGCCCGAAAAATGCCAATTATCGACTATAATTCCGCAGAGAATTAGGATCTCAGTTCTTCGAAAAATTCCTGAAAGAATAGTACTTTTGCGCTTCAATTATCAATAGATGAAGAGTTTTCAGAAAGAAATAAAGAGAAGAAGAACTTTTGGTATTATTTCTCACCCAGATGCCGGTAAAACTACCCTTACAGAGAAACTTTTGCTTTTTGGAGGTGCAATTCAGGAAGCCGGTGCAGTAAAATCCAACAAAATTAAGAAAGGTGCCACGAGTGACTTTATGGAAATTGAGCGGCAGCGTGGTATTTCTGTAGCTACTTCTGTTCTTGCGTTTGAATACCGGGACATTAAAATTAATATTTTAGATACACCCGGTCACAAGGATTTTGCTGAAGATACTTTTAGGACGCTTACTGCGGTAGACAGCGTGATTGTTGTGATTGACGTTGCCAAAGGTGTTGAGGAACAAACTGAAAAACTCGTTGAAGTTTGCCGTATGCGGAATATTCCCATGATCGTTTTTATAAATAAAATGGATCGTGAAGGGAAAGATGCTTTTGAACTTCTTGATGAAATTGAGCAAAAACTGAACCTCACCGTAACTCCTCTAAGTTTCCCAATTGGGATGGGTTACGATTTTAAAGGGATTTATAATATCTGGGAACAGAATGTAAACCTATTTACAGGCGATCCCAGGAAAGATATCGAAGAAACTGTAGAGATTTCTGATCTTGCTTCTGAAGAACTTAATGAGCTAATTGGTGATAAAGCTGCCGATACGTTAAGAGAGGAACTGGAATTGGCGCAGGGAGTTTATCCTGAATTTGACAAGGAGGCGTATCTTGCCGGAAGATTGCAGCCTGTATTCTTTGGGTCGGCTTTAAATAATTTTGGTGTTCGGGAACTTCTGGATTGCTTTATTAACATTGCTCCTACCCCGCGTCCAAAGGAAAGCGACGAAAGATTGGTTGAACCTGATGAAGATAAATTCACCGGATTCGTTTTTAAAATTCACGCCAATATGGATCCCAAGCACCGTGACCGACTCGCTTTTATAAAAATTGTCTCCGGAAAGTTTGAAAGAAACAAACCTTACCTACATGTAAGACATAATAAAAGTCTTAAGTTTTCGAGTCCGAATGCTTTTTTTGCTGAACGAAAAGAAATTGTAGATGTCTCTTATCCGGGCGATATTGTGGGTTTACACGACACCGGAAACTTCAAAATAGGTGATACTTTAACTGAAGGTGAAAATTTAATGTACAGAGGAATTCCAAGTTTTTCTCCGGAACATTTTCGCTATATCAATAACGCCGATCCTATGAAATCCAAGCAACTGGAAAAAGGAATTGACCAGTTGATGGACGAAGGTGTTGCACAATTATTTACTTTGGAGTTAAACGGAAGGAAAATTATTGGAACTGTTGGAGCACTTCAGTTTGAAGTTATTCAGTATAGATTAGAACACGAATACGGAGCGAAATGTACCTATGAAAACCTGAATGTCTATAAAGCTACATGGGTGGAAGCAAACAATCCGAAGAGTGAAGAATTTAAAGATTTCAAAAGAGTAAAATCGAAATTCCTCGCCAAGGACAAACATGGTCAACTTGTATTTTTGGCCGATTCACAATTTTCGCTACAAATGACTCAGCAGAAATATCCAGATATCAAATTTCACTTTACTTCAGAATTTTAAAAACAACAGCGTGCGGATTTATAGTGTTTAATTTCCTATTTTCGATCCAAATGTGAAAACTATGGATCAACTGAATGAGCTTATCGCGGAATTTGCTTCGCTTGTATGGGGTTTACCTCTGGTTATTTTGCTCATCGGTGGCGGATTATATTTGCTGATCCTTTCACGCTTTCTTCCTTTCCGGTATTTGGGACATTCTTTAGATTTGCTTCGGGGAAAGTATGACGACCCCAATGCTCCGGGAGAAATTAATCATTTCCAGGCTTTATCCACAGCGCTTTCTTCCACCGTAGGAATGGGAAATATTGCCGGCGTGGCGGTCGCGATTGCATTGGGAGGCCCGGGAGCTGTTTTCTGGCTTTGGGTAAGTGCAATTGTGGGAATGTCTACCAAATTTTTCACTAATACTTTAGCGGTAATGTACCGCGGAAAAGATACTGAAGGAAACATCCAGGGCGGCGTAATGTATTATATAATGGAAGGTCTGGGAAAAAGCTGGAAGCCGCTGGCTGTGTTTTTTGCGGTAGCGGGACTGGTAGGAGCTCTGCCGGTTTTTAATGTGAATCAATTAACCCAGGCAATTAATTCTATTTTACTCGAGCCACAGGGAATTGAAACAGGATTTATATCTAATCTCATTATTGGAATAATCCTTACAATTATCACTTCCGCAGTAATCCTTGGCGGACTTTACAGAATAAGTCGCACAGTTTCTAAGCTGGTGCCTGCAATGGTAGCTGTTTATTTTGTAGCTGTTCTTGTAATCCTTTTTGTAAATATTGACGAACTGCCGCGTTACCTGGGGCTCATTTTTACTGACGCTTTTGCCGCGGAAAATTACAAAGGAGAGCCACTTTTCGGTGGAATTATAGGCGGATTAATGATCCTGGGAATCCGAAGAGGGGCTTTTTCAAATGAGGCGGGAATTGGAACCGCAACAATGGCACACGGTGCAAGTAAAACTTCAGAACCCGTTCGGGAAGGTCTCGTCGCCATGTTGGGGCCAGCAATAGACACTTTGGTCGTTTGTACGCTTACAGCACTTGCTATTCTGGTAACAGGAGTATGGCAAAGCAGCGATGCCAATGGAGTTAGCCTTACCGCAGCAGCTTTTAGAAATTCCATTCCGTATGTGGGAGATTACGTTTTACTGTTGTGCATCGCAGCTTTTAGTATTTCCTCTCTTTTTTCATATTCCTACTACGGAACAAAATGCCTCAACTTCCTCCTGGGAGCCGAAAACAAACATTATTACAATTATTTTTATATCCTGAGCATTCTGGTTGGCGCGACAACTTCTTTAAGTATGATGATCAATTTAATTGACGGTTTTTTTGCGTTGATGGCCATTCCAACGATGATCTCCACTTTAATTCTCGCACCAAAAGTAATGAAAGCCGCACGGGTTTATTTTAAGAAGTACCTGGAATAGCTATAGCTTTTAGGTATCACACTGGGCCTGACGAAGTGTAAAAATAGGCTTCGACAGGCTCAGCCGGACTATAGAGCCAGCTTATTCTGGCGGTCAAACTGAGTCTGAGGAAGTTTGGATATCAAGCTCTTCTGCTGATTTACTTCGATTAATTCTCCTGTACCAAAAAAAGGAGGAGGCTCTAAATTGGCAATTATCGATCCTATTTACCACGCATCCACTAATAAATCTTAAATGTTCGAGTAGATTGCTGGAATTTAAAAAATTCTCATCTTAATAGTGACAAGACCTCACAGGTCTTCAAGACCTGTGAGGTCTGCTTGTACACCTTAATTTCAGAATAAAAAAGTTTCTCCACAATGGCAATTGTCGGCCTACAACAGCAGATAGGCTTCGTCAGGCTCAGCCAGACTGTAGCACCGGCTTATAGATGTAACCAAACTTAGCCTGATGAAGTGCGGATATCAAGCTCTTCTGCTGATTTTGATTCGAAAACTAAATAAAGAAGGAGGCTCTAAAATGGCTGTTATTGATCTAGATTTCGGTTGCAAAAAGAAATGGCCTTTGGCAGGCTCAGGCTGACTGTAATTCCGGCTATTCCTTAAATGAGTCTTTTAGACACTCGTTCTTACCTCTTCTTCTATAACTGAAAATATCTTTAGTTTTTTTCCGGTTACCTTCTCAAATAGTTTTGATTTACGCAAAGTGCCCCAAATCTCCAGCTGAGGATCACTATCGGTAGTTATAAGAAGTGTAACTTCTTCGTTATCCTTTTTAATTTCCAGTTCCCGCACATTTTGATAATGGCTGCGATCCAAACCATCTGCCACACGTAACAGCGCAGAAAGTTTTTTCACCCGATTTCTCAGGTTCTTACTAAGATCCTTGTATCTTTTGTGCCGCTTATGTGGAGTTGACCTTCTATGATAGCGGGCGACATTCGCCATTAGGTTAATTTCATCTTCTTTAAAACCAAGCAAATCTGAATTTCGGATTAAGTATAGCGCATGTTTGTGATGTTTTCGGTGAGAAATATAGTAACCAATGTCGTGCATAAGACTGGCGTATTCAAATAGTTCTCTATCTGAATCTGCTAACTTCAAATCTTTCTGAAATTCATCAAATAATTGTAGTGCGAAATTGGTCACATGAGTGCAATGCTGCTCCGGCCAATCACATTTATGCAAAAGTTCATATACACTTCTCTTCCGTGGATCAGGGAAATGACGTACTAATTGCAGATTAAGCTGGTCTCTTTCCTTATCAATAAAATTAAGGATCATTCCCTCCCGCAAAGCGGACTCCGAAATTTTCACATTTTCGATCTTAAACTCCTCAATCATAAATTTAAGAAGGACCATTCCGGGATTGATAATGTCCAGTCTTTTTTCTTCAAGACCTTTCTCCTTTGCACGTTTTTCAATATCCAGCTCGATGAAATGATCGTAAAAATCCAGAAATTCCTGAGAATTAAACTGAAGCTCATTAAGAGTCATTTCTGCAGTAATAGCGTTACGTCCTGCAACCATTTCGCCAATATTTTCCATAGTTCCCGAAGATCCTACAATTGTATTTACATCGTATTTTTTAAGGTTTTGAGAAACTTCGTTAAGCTCTTTCCTAAAATGCTCATTTAATGCTGCAATCTCTTTTTCTGTTATGGGATCAGAATTTACATAACCTGCTGCCATCCTGGCAACTCCAAGTTTTAGACTGGTAAAATAGACCGATTCATCTTTATTTCCGATTATAAATTCAACACTACCTCCTCCTATATCCACCATGAGCACCATTTCTTCGGTAAGTGAAATTCCATGCTTCACGGCATAGGCGATCATTTCGGCCTCCATTTTTCCCGAAATTGCTCTCGCTTTAATACCTACCTCATCTATTATTTGTTGAATAAAATCTCCGCCATTTGCAGCTTCCCTGATGGCACTTGTCGCATAAGCAAGAATCTGCTCTACATTTTGACGATCACATAAGAACTTGATCCTTTTTAGTGCCTCCAGACCTCTTTCCATCGCCTCTTCACTCAGGTAATTATCCATTCCTTTTTCGCCAAGTTTCACCATCTCTTTGAGTTTATCTACGGTGCGAAAACTACCATCCGGATAAATATCCACTAAAACGGCATGAAAAGAGTTTGTTCCCATGTCTATAGCTGCGATGCGCTTTGTTGGTTCTGAATTTGAAGTACTTTCGTTCATATTTTATTGATTTCTTAAGCTGAAGTGTAGGACAGGACACCGTCTTCTTCTAATTTACGGAATTTGAACATATTTAAATAAGTTTACAGGATGCTTCTGCTAAATTTTCATTTCTGGTTGATTTTCACAATAAAGCTTAAGGCTGAGAAATGAAAATTCGACTGTCGACTTTAGGCCTGAGGATGCGTTGTCCGGAATTAGGCAATTTTCGCTGAGTTTCTGCCCAGCATAGCGTGAGGTGAAGATGTGAGTCTAATTTTTTTCAGTTTTAGAAGGATATTTTCGCCATTTCTTTATCAGCTAATGCTTTTTTGCAGAAGAAAAAGATAAAGTAGTAAAACAGGAAAACCCCGCAGATTTGGAATCTGTGGGGTTCTAAGTGTTTGCCGAAAATTGGCAATTTTCGACCATCAGTCAATTACTTTTCTTAAGCCTGTCCCGTTGGGCCAAAATTTAAAGGAAGCGGAGCTTTTTCATAATCCTTAATTTCTCCATGAGCTTTTTCAAAACGCTGTACATTGTCTGCAAGAGCTTTTAAAAGCCTTTTTGCATGTTGCGGAGTCAAAATAATTCTCGATTTCACCTTATTCTTCGGCTTACCGGGCATAATGTTCACAAAATCCACTACAAACTCTGAAACAGAATGGTTGATAATTGCCAGATTTGAGTAGATACCTTCAGCAACATTCTCATCCAGTTCTATATTAATTTGTCCCTTTTTCGGCTTTTTTTCTTCGCTCATATTTTTGTTTTTTGTTGTGATGTTGTGACCATGTGACGTTGTGACGTCGTGATCGCTTGAAGTTCTTGTGAACGCTTTCTATTTGCTTACGGCTTGCTCACTACATCACTACGTTACTTGTTCACTCGTTACAATATATTAAATAAAAAAGGGCCACAAAAGCAGCCCTCTTCAATTTATTTATAAAATGCATCAGTTGTAATTAACTTCCTGCTTTTTCTCAAGCATCTGGTCGAATTCTTCTTTAGAACCAACAATAATGCTATCGTATTTACGCATTCCCGTACCTGCAGGTATTCTATGTCCTACAATTACGTTCTCTTTTAATCCTTCAAGATTATCTATTTTACCACTAACTGCAGCTTCGTTAAGTACCTTGGTAGTTTCCTGGAAGGAAGCAGCCGAGATAAATGATTTCGTCTGAAGTGATGCTCTGGTAATACCCTGAAGAACTGGAGTTGCCGTTGCAGCAGTCACGTCTCTTGCAGTCGCAAGATTCTTGTCTTCTCTTCTAAGAATGGAATTCTCATCCCTTAGTTCTCTTGGAGAAACAATTTGTCCTGCTCGAAGATTTTCTGAATCACCTGCATCTTCCACCACTTTCATTCCGAAAATTTTATCATTTTCTTCTATAAAGTCAGCTTTGTGTACAAGTTGGTTTTCAAGGAAAATTGTATCTCCCGGATCCTGAATTCTTACTTTACGCATCATTTGACGTACTACTACTTCAAAGTGCTTATCGTTAATCTTCACGCCCTGTAGTCGGTAAACTTCCTGAACTTCGTTCACAAGATACTGTTGTACAGCATTTGGTCCTTTAATGTTAAGGATATCTTCTGGTGTAATAGAACCATCAGAAAGCGGCATACCTGCACGAACATAATCGTTTTCCTGAACAAGGATCTGGTTAGAAAGTTTTACAAGGTACTTTTTAACTTCTCCAAGCTTGGATTCTACGATAATCTCGCGGTTACCACGCTTAATTTTTCCGAAGGAAACAACTCCGTCTATCTCGCTTACTACAGCAGGGTTTGATGGATTACGAGCTTCAAATAGTTCGGTTACCCTTGGAAGACCACCTGTAATATCCCCTGCTTTAGAAGATTTACGTGGAATCTTAACAAGAATCTTTCCTACACCTATTTTCTCTTCGTTGTCTACCATAAGGTGCGCTCCAACCGGAAGGTTGTAAGAACGAATTACTTCGTCTTTTTTACCTAGAATATGAAGTGTTGGAATAAGTTTCTTGTTTCTGGATTCAGAAATAACTTTTTCCTGGAAACCTGTCTGCTCATCAATTTCAACCTGATAAGTCACACCTTGTTCAACATTTTCATACTTGATCTTACCGGCAAATTCTGAAATAATCACACCGTTGTATGGATCCCATTGGCAAACAATATCACCTTTGGAAATTTCAGCACCGTCTTCAATAAAGATCTGAGAACCATAAGGAATGTTGTTATTACTCAATACCACTCCTGTTTTCTTGTCCTTGATCTTAAGTTCTGCAGTACGTGAAATCACAATATCTGAAGTACTACCATCTGGCGCTTCACCTCTAACCACTTTAAGATCTTCAATTTCAGCAATACCGTCAAGCTTAGCTATAAGTTTATTTTCTTCTGAAATGTTACCTGCAATACCACCCACGTGGAAGGTACGCAATGTAAGCTGTGTACCAGGCTCACCAATAGATTGAGCGGCCACAACACCTACAGCTTCACCTCTTTGAACCAGTTTGTTGGTTGCAAGGTTTCTACCATAACAGTTCACACATATTCCTTTCTTCGCTTCACATGTAAGGGGTGAACGTACTTCTACGCTCTCAATAGGAGCTTCGTTTATCTTCTTAACTGCAGCCTCTGTAATCTCTTCGCCCGCTGCAACTATTAGTTCCTCTGTAGACGGATTTTGAACATCCTGTAAGGAAATACGTCCTAAAATACGTTCTCCAAGAGATTCTACGATTTCTTCGTTTTTCTTAAGTGCGCGTACTTCCACACCTCTTAACGTTCCACAATCTTCATCATTTACAATAACATCCTGCGAAACATCTACCAGACGACGGGTTAAGTAACCTGCATCGGCAGTTTTTAGTGCAGTATCGGCAAGACCTTTACGTGCACCGTGAGTTGAGATAAAGTACTCAAGAATTGAAAGCCCCTCCTTAAAGTTAGAAAGAATCGGGTTTTCAATAATTTCACCACCACCAGAACTGGATTTCTTAGGCTTGGCCATAAGTCCACGCATACCGGTTAACTGACGAATCTGCTCTTTAGAACCACGGGCTCCGGAATCAAGCATCATATATACAGAGTTGAATCCTTGCTTGTCTTCACGGATTCGCTTCATAGCCAATTCAGTCAATCCTGCGTTGGTCGAAGTCCAGATGTCGATTACCTGATTGTAACGCTCGTTATTGGTAATAAGTCCCATGTTATAGTTACCAATGATCCCTTCTACCTGCTCGTTAGCTTCATCAATCATGGCCTGCTTCTCTTCAGGAATAATGATATCCCCTAAGCTGAAGGAAAGTCCGCCACGAAATGCAAATCCATATCCAAGTCCTTTGATACTATCAAGGAATTCAGAAGTTTCAGGTACACTTGTGATTTTAAGGATATCCCCAATGATCTCACGCAAAGTTTTCTTTGTAAGTACTTCGTTAATGAAACCAGCCTTTTCAGGAACAGATTCATTAAATAATACTCTACCAACAGTAGTTTCTATAATCTGGTAAACCAATTCACCAGCTTCATTAAAATCTTTCGCACGAATCTTGATGCCGGCGTTAAGATCTACTTTCTTCTGGTTGTAAGCGATAATAACTTCTTCCGTAGAATAAAAAGTAAGGCCTTCACCTTTTACCTTTTCTTCATCGGTAGATTTCTTAAGTTTGGTCATATAATACAGACCCAGAACCATATCCTGAGAAGGTACCGTAATTGGTGAACCATTCGCAGGGTTAAGAATATTGTGAGAAGCCAGCATTAACATCTGTGCTTCCAAAATAGCCTCTGGCCCAAGCGGAAGGTGAACCGCCATTTGGTCACCATCAAAATCGGCATTAAATGCCGTACACGCCAATGGGTGCAATTGTATCGCTTTACCTTCAATAAGTTTCGGCTGGAATGCCTGGATACCTAAACGGTGAAGCGTAGGAGCACGGTTAAGTAATACAGGGTGTCCTTTAAGAACATTTTCAAGGATATCCCATACTACAGGCTCTTTTTTATCTATAATTTTCTTCGCAGATTTTACAGTTTTTACAATTCCTCTTTCAATCAGTTTTCTGATCACGAAAGGCTTGTAAAGTTCTGCTGCCATATTCTTCGGAAGACCACACTCGAACATTTTTAGTTCTGGTCCAACCACAATTACCGAACGTGCTGAATAATCCACACGCTTACCAAGTAAATTCTGACGGAAACGACCCTGCTTACCTTTTAATGAATCTGAAAGCGATTTCAAAGGACGGTTAGAATCGGTTTTTACTGCTGAAGATTTTCTCGTATTATCAAAAAGAGAATCTACTGATTCCTGAAGCATACGCTTTTCGTTACGTAAGATTACTTCAGGAGCTTTAATCTCCATTAATCTCTTAAGACGGTTGTTACGGATGATTACTCGACGGTAAAGATCATTTAAATCTGAAGTTGCAAAACGCCCACCATCAAGTGGCACCAAAGGTCTAAGTTCTGGTGGAATAACCGGTACAACCTTCATGATCATCCACTCCGGATTATTTTCACGGTTCTTATTTGCATCACGAAGCGCCTCCACAACCTGAAGTCTTTTAAGAGCTTCGGTTTTACGTTGCTTGGAAGTTTCGTTGTTCGCTTTATGTCTTAATTCGTAAGAAAGCTCATTAAGATCGATTCTCTTAAGGATTTCTATAAGACATTCCGCTCCCATTTTAGCGATAAACTTGTTTGGGTCGTTATCTTCGAGATATTGATTTTCCTGCGGAAGACTGTCTAAAACATTTAGATATTCTTCTTCAGTAAGGAAATCCATTTTCTTAAGTGGATCACCTTCTTCATTTTTGGCGTTACCTGGTTGAATTACTACATACCTCTCGTAGTATATGATCATATCCAATTTCTTGGAAGGAAGCCCAAGCAAGTAACCTATTTTATTCGGTAAAGAACGGAAATACCAGATATGTGCTACAGGAACTACCAAATTAATGTGTCCCACACGATCTCTACGTACCTTCTTCTCTGTCACCTCTACACCACAACGGTCACAAACGATTCCTTTGTAGCGAATTCTCTTATACTTTCCACAGGCACATTCGTAATCCTTTACAGGACCAAAAATACGCTCACAGAACAATCCGTCACGCTCTGGTTTGTGCGTACGATAATTGATAGTTTCCGGCTTAAGAACTTCACCACGGGATTCCGCAAGGATTGACTCGGGAGAAGCTAAACCGATAGAGATCTTGTCAAATCTCTGTACTGTATTCTTATCATTATTTCTAGCCATAATAAATGCTGCTATCTAATTATTGTGAAAAATCTGTTTTAAAGGGGTGCCTTTGAAACACCCCGTATTCTAAAACAGTAATTTATTCTTCTAACTTAATATCCAGGCCAAGACCTTTCAATTCGTGCATAAGCACGTTAAAAGATTCTGGTAATCCAGGTTCCGGCATAGGCTCTCCCTTAACGATTGCTTCGTAAGTTTTAGCCCTTCCTATCACGTCATCAGACTTAACTGTTAAGATTTCTCTTAGCGTACTTGATGCTCCATAAGCTTCAAGTGCCCAAACTTCCATCTCACCAAAACGCTGACCTCCAAATTGTGCTTTACCACCAAGCGGTTGTTGTGTAATTAATGAGTAAGGACCAATTGAACGAGCATGCATTTTGTCGTCAATCATGTGTCCTAATTTCAGCATATAAATTACACCTACAGTTGCACGTTGATCAAAACGCTCTCCTGTACCACCATCAAAAAGATAAGTATGTCCAAATCTTGGAATTCCTGCTTCATCAGTCAGTTCATTGATCTGGTCTATAGTTGCACCATCAAAAATTGGAGTCGCATATTTATTCCCTAATTTTTGTCCTGCCCAACCAAGTACAGTTTCATAGATCTGCCCAATGTTCATACGTGATGGTACACCAAGTGGGTTTAGCACGATATCAACCGGAGTTCCATCTTCAAGGAACGGCATATCTTCCTGGCGAACGATTCTTGCAACAATACCTTTGTTACCGTGACGTCCAGCCATCTTATCCCCTACTTTAAGCTTACGCTTCTTAGCGATATAAACTTTAGCAAGTTTAAGAATACCTGAAGGAAGCTCATCTCCAACAGAGATGGTAAACTTCTCTCTTCTTAAATTACCCTGAAGGTCATTTTCTTTAATCTTGTAATTATGAAGAAGGTCTGCTACCAATACGTTCAGGTGATCATCTGTAGTCCACGTACCCTGTGTAAGGTGCGTGTAATCGTCTACAGCGTTTAACATCTTAAGGGTATATTTCTTACCTTTTGGCATTACTTCTTCCCCTAAATCATTTTGAACACCTTGTGCTGTTTTTCCTCCAATAATGGCAAATAATTTATCTACCAGATCAGATTTTAAAGTAGTGAACTTAGTTTCGTACTTCATCTCTAAAGCCGAAATATCTTCTTTATCCTGAGCTCTCTTGCGCTTATCTTTAATAGCTCTGGCAAAAAGTTTCTTATTTATTACAACTCCGCTTAAAGAAGGAGAAGCTTTTAAAGAGGCATCTTTAACATCACCTGCTTTATCACCAAAGATTGCTCTTAACAATTTCTCTTCAGGAGTAGGATCACTTTCTCCCTTTGGAGTAATTTTTCCAATAAGAATATCTCCAGGTTTAACCTCGGCACCAATTCTTATCATCCCGTGTTCATCAAGGTCTCTTGTAGCCTCTTCAGAAACGTTTGGAATATCATTAGTCAATTCTTCGTTACCCAATTTGGTATCCCGAACTTCCAGTGAATATTCATCTATATGAATAGAGGTGAAAATATCATCTCTAACTACTTTTTCAGAAATTACGATCGCATCTTCAAAGTTATATCCTTTCCAGGGCATAAAGGCAACCTTCATGTTTCTACCCAAAGCAAGTTCACCAGCTTCAGTAGCGTAACCCTGACATAGAACCTGACCTCTGGTTACTCTATCCCCTACAGCTACAATTGGCTTAAGGTTTATAGAAGTTCCCTGGTTGGTTTTACGGAATTTTATAAGATCGTAAGTTTTAGAATCACTATCGAAACTAACCATACGCTCTTCCTCTGTACGATCGTACTTAATTGTAATCTGGTTTGCATCTACATATTCTACTTCTCCTTCACCCTCAGC
The DNA here is from genome assembly GCF_031846515.1 of Autumnicola lenta. Lineage (NCBI taxonomy): Bacteria > Pseudomonadati > Bacteroidota > Flavobacteriia > Flavobacteriales > Flavobacteriaceae > Autumnicola > Autumnicola lenta. Next base: position 7,528 of record NZ_JAVRHO010000028.1, on the reverse strand, counting down.
ATTAATCAACACACGTGAATCTGTAGCAACCTGTCTTTCAAGACCCGTTCCCACAATAGGAGAATCAGCTCTTAACAATGGTACGGCCTGACGCATCATGTTAGATCCCATCAATGCACGGTTGGCATCATCATGTTCCAGGAAAGGAATTAATGAAGCCGAAATAGATGCAATCTGATTTGGTGCAACATCGGTATAATGGACCTCTTTTGGATCTACAACCGGAAAGTCTCCTTCCATTCTTGCAATTACCCTTTCAGCAGTGATCGTTCCATCATCTTCTAAAGGAATATTTGCCTGGGCAATTTTCTTTCCTTCTTCTTCCTCTGCACTAAAATAAACAGCCTCTTCAGAAAGATTAATCTTACCATCAGTTACATTTCTATATGGAGTCTCGATGAAGCCCATTCCATTCACTTTTGCATAAACTGCAAGTGAAGAGATCAAACCAATGTTTGGACCTTCAGGAGTTTCAATAGGACAAAGTCTACCATAGTGTGTATAGTGAACATCACGTACTTCAAATCCTGCTCTTTCTCTGGATAAACCACCTGGCCCAAGTGCTGAAAGACGACGCTTGTGCGTAATCTCTGCAAGCGGGTTTGTCTGGTCCATGAACTGAGATAACTGGTTTGTCCCGAAGAAAGAATTAATAACAGAAGACAATGTCTTCGCGTTAATCAAATCTATTGGTGTAAATACCTCATTATCACGAACATTCATCCGCTCACGAATAGTACGTGCCATACGGGCAAGACCAACACCAAACTGCTGGGATAGTTGCTCACCTACAGTTCTAACACGACGGTTAGACAAGTGATCAATATCATCAATCTCAGCTTTAGAGTTTATAAGCTCAATTAAATATTTTACAATGGTAATGATGTCTTCTTTGGTAAGCACCTGCTTATCCATAGCCACATCAAGACCAAGTTTTTTATTCATTCTATAACGACCAACTTCTCCAAGACTGTAACGCTGATCTGAGAAAAATAATTTATCGATAATACCACGAGCCGTTTCCTCATCTGGCGGTTCTGCATTACGTAGCTGACGATAAATATGTTCTACCGCTTCTTTTTCAGAGTTGGTAGGGTCTTTTTGTAAAGTATTGTGAATAATCGCATAGTCACCGGTTTGATTATCCTCTTTATGAAGAAGAATAGTTTTACTACCAGTTTCCAGAATTTCTTCTATATGTTCTTTTTCAAGTTCTGTATCACGATCCAGAACAATTTCATTACGTTCAATTGAAACTACCTCTCCTGTATCTTCATCAACGAAATCCTCATACCAGGTATTCAATACACGAGCCGCCAGTTTACGACCCAATACTTTTTTAAGTCCTGTTTTCGAAACTTTAACCTCTTCTGCCAGGTCAAAGATTTCAAGAATATCTTTATCACGCTCAAAACCGATAGCACGGAATAGCGTAGTAACAGGTAATTTTTTCTTTCTATCGATATACGCGTACATCACGCTGTTAATATCGGTAGCAAATTCTATCCACGATCCTTTAAAAGGAATAACACGGGCAGAATATAGTTTTGTTCCATTAGCATGGAAAGATTGTCCAAAGAAAACCCCCGGAGAACGGTGTAACTGAGATACCACTACACGCTCTGCACCATTGATACAAAAGGTACCACTTGGGGTCATATAAGGGATAGTTCCCAAATAAACGTCCTGTACGATGGTTTCAAAATCTTCATGTTCCGGATCTGTACAATAAAGCTTTAACCTTGCTTTAAGCGGAACACTGTAAGTTAAACCACGCTCAATACATTCCTGAATGGAATATCTTGGCGGGTCCACGAAATAATCTAAAAATTCTAGTACAAATTGGTTACGGGTGTCCGTAATTGGGAAGTTCTCTAAAAAGGTATTATACAGACCTTCATTTCCCCGCTCTTCTGATTTTGTTTCCAATTGAAAGAAGTCCTGGAATGACTTGATCTGGATATCCAGAAAGTCAGGATAATCAGGCCTGTTCTTTACAGAAGAGAAACTCAATCTTTCAGTTTGCTTTGCTAACATCTATGGACGGAATTATAATTTGTTATATATATAGGTGCGTTACAAGGACTATGCCGTTATATACGCAAAAGGGTTTAGACCTTCAGGAGCGAATCCTGAGGCCTAAACCTAAATAATATTGCTTTTGTCAAGCTTATTTAAGCTCAACCTCAGCTCCTGCTTCTTCTAACTGTGCTTTTAATGCTTCAGCTTCATCTTTAGAAACACCTTCTTTTACTGGAGCAGGTGCACCATCAACTAATCCTTTAGCGTCTTTAAGACCAAGACCAGTAAGTTCTTTCACAAGCTTAACTACTGCAAGCTTAGCACCTCCCGGAGCCTTAAGGATTACATCAAATTCAGTTTGCTCTTCAGCGGCTTCTTCACCACCAGCAGCTCCACCAGCAACAGCAACAGCTGCAGCAGCAGGCTCAATACCATATTCTTCTTTTAGAATATCAGCTAACTCATTAACTTCTTTTACAGTCAAGTTAACCAATTGTTCTGCGAAATCTTTTAAATCTGCCATTTTTCTATCGTTTTAAAAAGTTCTTTAATTATAATTGTTAAAAAGTGCGTACGTATCTATTCTTCCTTTTCAGAAAGAGTTTTAAGAATTCCGGCTATTTTACCGCCACCAGATTTAAGTGCTGAAATAACATTCTTAGCAGGTGATTGTAATAGACCAATAATATCTCCAATAACTTCTTCTTTAGATTTGATATTTACAAGGGCATCCAGGTAATTATCGCCTACATAAACAGCTTCCTCTACAAAAGCTCCCTTAAGAAGAGGCTTATCAGATTTTTTTCTGAATTCTTTTATAACCTTGGCCGGAGCATTTCCGGTTTCAGATAACATTATTGAAGTATTACCTTTAAGTACTGATGGCAGATCTGCGAAATCTTTATCAGTTGCTTCCATGGCTTTCGCCAATAATGTGTTTTTAACTACCGATAGCTTAATATCTGCTTTAAAACAAGCTCTTCTTAAGTTAGAAGTGGCGCCTGCGTTTAATCCAGAAATATCTGCTAAATAAATGGTTGGAGAATCAGCTAACTGGGCAGTTAAATCTTTTATTACTTGTGATTTTTCTTCTCTTGTCATAATAACTTATTATTGCTCAGTAAACCTTTTAGTGTCAATTGCCACACTCGGGCTCATGGTGCTAGCCATATAAATACTCTTTATATAGACACCCTTAGCAGCCTGAGGCTTCAACTTTACCAGCGTAGTTAATAATTCTCTTGCGTTACCAGCAATTTTTTCAGCATCAAAAGATGCCTTACCAACTGCAGCGTGAACAATACCTGTTTTATCAACTTTAAAGTCAATTTTACCAGCCTTAACATCAGATACAGCTTTACCAATATCCATAGTTACCGTACCGGTTTTCGGGTTAGGCATCAAACCTCTAGGTCCAAGAATACGACCAAGGGGTCCTAATTTTCCCATAACACTAGGCATAGTGACGATAACATCCACATCTGTCCAGCCGCCTTTAATTTTCTCAAGGTATTCATCAAGTCCAACAAAATCTGCACCAGCTTCTTTAGCCTCTTCTTCCTTATCTGGAGTTACAAGAGCCAAAACCTTTACATCTTTACCGGTACCATGAGGAAGTGTCACAACACCTCTCACCATTTGATTAGCTTTACGAGGATCTACGTTCAAACGAACAGCCAAATCCACAGAAGCATCAAAGTTTTCGTTGGAAACTTCTTTTATTAAAGCTGAAGCTTCTGCAACCGAATACAGCTTACCGTTTTCGATTTTAGATTGAGCCTCTTTTTGCTTTTTTGTTACTTTTGCCATTTCTTAATTTCTTTTAGGATTAAAACGGTGCGCTACCTTTTACAGTTATCCCCATTGAACGTGCTGTTCCGGCAACCATTTTCATCGCAGACTCTACAGTGAATGCATTTAAATCCTGCATTTTATCTTCTGCAATAGCTCTAACCTGATCCCAAGAAACACTTGCTACTTTTTTTCTGTTAGGCTCTCCAGAACCCTTTTTAGATTTAGATGCTTCCAACAATTGTACTGCTGCAGGAGGAGTCTTGATAACAAAGTCAAAAGACTTATCACCATAAACTGTTATCGCAACAGGCAATACTTTACCTTGTTTATCCTGTGTTCTGGCGTTAAATTGCTTACAGAACTCCATGATATTAACTCCGGCAGCACCTAAAGCAGGTCCAACTGGTGGTGAAGGGTTAGCAGCACCTCCGCGAACTTGTAGTTTTACAACTTTACTTACTTCTTTTGCCATTTTCTAAATTTTTAGGTGATAGTTTGTTAGAGTGGAAGCTTTAAAAAACTATCAAAAAATATGTAACAAATATTGTTATACTTTTTCTACTTGCATATAGCTCAATTCCAGCGGTGTTTTTCTTCCGAAAATCTTAACCATTACCTCAAGCTTACGTTTTTCTTCATTTATCTTTTCTACCGTACCATTAAAACCATTGAATGGACCATCTATTACTTTAATAGTTTCCCCAATAGTAAAAGGAATGGCGACATTATCTGCTTTCACAGAGAGTTCGTCAACCTTACCTAACATACGATTTACTTCAGATTTTCTGAGTGGCACCGGATCCCCACCTTTAGTCTCTCCAAGAAAACCTATCACACCATTAATTCCTTTAATGATATGAGGAATTTCCCCTATAAGATTTGCCTGTACCATTATATATCCCGGAAAGTAAACGCGTTCTTTATTAACCTTTTTTCCGTTTCTAATTTGTATAACTTTTTCGGTTGGAACAAGAACCTGGTCTACCTGATCTTCCAGGCCATGGTGGGCAATTTCTTTTTCTATATAATCTTTGACTTTATTTTCCTGACCACTAACGGCACGAACAACATACCATTTTTTATCCTTTACCTCTGTCATTTGTAGTTTTTTAAGATTTAATCCATTCGAAGTACTGCTCTATTGCAGAGCTAAACAAAGAATCAACACCCCAAACTGCCAATGAAAAAATAATTGAGAATACGGCAACCACGATAGTTAAGCGTTGCGCTTCAGGCCAGCTCGTCCAGGTAACATGGTTTTTTAACTCGTTATAAGATTCTGATATGTAATTAACAATTCCCGCCATTTCTTGATTTATTTGCTCGGATTGAGAGACTACCTTCGACTTCTCTCGGGACAGGCATCTCGCCACTTTTTTCTAGATATCCTGAAAATTTTAGATCCCTGTAAAGGAATTATTTTCTCTTGCACGGGTTGAGAGGCTCGAACTCCCGACACCTGGTTTTGGAGACCAGTGCTCTACCAACTGAGCTAAACCCGTAAATATAAAGGAAGGTATCCCGATTTACAGCGGGATACCTTTATAAATCAATTCTGAATTAGTCTAGAATTTCAGTTACCTGACCAGCACCTACAGTTCTACCACCTTCTCGGATAGCAAAACGAAGTCCCTGATTCATAGCAATAGCCTGAATTAACTCTACAGTAATTGTAAGGTTATCACCTGGCATTACCATCTCAACTCCTTCAGGAAGGCTAATTGTTCCAGTCACATCAGTTGTACGTACGTAGAACTGTGGACGGTAGTTGTTATGGAATGGAGTGTGACGTCCACCTTCTTCTTTCTTAAGGATATAAACCTCAGCTTTAAATTTAGCGTGTGGAGTTACAGAACCTGGCTTAGTAATTACCATACCTCTTGAGATTTGAGATTTCTCAATACCTCTAAGAAGAATTCCAACGTTATCTCCAGCTTCACCTCTATCTAGAATTTTACGGAACATTTCAACCCCAGTAATAGTGGAAGTAAGTTTACCAGCTCCCATACCAATGATTTCTACAGGATCTCCAGTGTTCGCTACACCAGTTTCAATACGTCCAGTTGCTACTGTACCACGACCTGTAATAGAAAATACATCTTCGATAGGCATCAAGAAAGGCTTATCTACATCACGCTCAGGAAGTTCAATCCAGCTATCTACAGCTTCCATAAGATCAAGAACAGTCTTAGACCATTTCTCATCTCCTTCTAAAGCCCCAAGTGCAGAACCTGAAATTACAGGACCATTATCACCATCATACTCATAGAAAGAAAGAAGATCTCTTACTTCCATCTCAACCAATTCCAATAATTCTTCATCGTCAACAAGGTCAACTTTATTCAAGAATACAACGATTCTTGGAATACCAACCTGACGTCCTAAAAGGATATGTTCACGAGTTTGCGGCATAGGACCATCAGTTGCAGCTACAACCAGAATAGCACCATCCATTTGAGCAGCACCTGTAACCATGTTCTTCACATAATCGGCGTGACCAGGACAGTCAACATGAGCGTAGTGACGGTTTGCAGTCGAATACTCTACGTGTGAAGAGTTAATAGTAATACCTCTTTCCTTCTCTTCCGGAGCATTGTCAATTTGATCAAAAGCACTCGCTTCTGAATAACCAGCATCAGCCATTACTCGTGTAATCGCTGCAGTTAAAGTTGTTTTTCCGTGATCTACGTGTCCAATTGTACCAATATTAAGGTGCGGTTTGGAACGATCATAAGTTTCCTTTGCCATAATTAATACTTATTTAATCTTAGTTATATATTAGTGTTCAATTTTATACAAAAACAAGAGCCAACGACGAGAATTGAACTCGTGACCTCTTCCTTACCAAGGAAACGCTCTACCCCTGAGCTACGTCGGCTTTTAAAAGAGGCGCTTTAGGCACCCCGGCTCAAAATTCATTGTTCTGTAAACAACAAAAATAACCCCAAACCTGCTCAGGTTATTAGGTTATAATTTATCTAGAACAACACAGAACGCATTACAACCTTCTGTTATATTTAAATCTCCAGCCAGCAAATAAACAATACAGAAATCACAATCTCGAGCGCTTCTCCCTGTAATCGTCATGAAGCGAAGATTTTAATTTTCCGCCTCTTCACAAAGCCATCATGAACTCAAAGTTCCAGACTTTCTAGAGTGGGAGACCGGGTTCCCTTCGATTCGCTTTTTTAAGCTCACTCAGGACAGGCTTCTCACCCTGCTTTCTGCCTTTAACACAATTTAAACTAAATCAAATTGTTATTTCTTTCAGAAAGTCTTTAGAGCGGGAGACCGGGTTCGAACCGGCGACATTCAGCTTGGAAGGCTGACGCTCTACCAACTGAGCTACTCCCGCAATATAAAAGGCCTACTGTTAAAGGTTTAATGCCTAAATATTAGTCCTTAAACATTAAACCTTAATCCTTTTTTTGTGGGGAGAGCAGGATTCGAACCTGCGAAGTTAAAAACAGCAGATTTACAGTCTGCCCTCGTTGGCCGCTTGAGTATCTCCCCAATTCAATTTTTACACAATTTCACAGAACCATCATCGTTTTACCGACTCAGCCTTGTGATGGTATTTTTGCGGCTGCAAATAAATGTAAATTTACATTACCATCCAAAGCATTTCTTTAAAATTTTAAATAACTTTCATCACAGTATTCAGTATAAATATCATACACCTGAAATATCACCGAAATGAACTGTAATTATC